>JBLNDA010000090.1:0-3448 GCA_050261175.1 Clostridia bacterium | reverse complement strand
CGCCGCCCTTTCCTTCCCTGTGGCGCCCCAAGCCTGCGCGGTGCGCCTGGAAGAGGTACGATGCTCGCTCCTTGGCACGCACAGGAAACGAAGTCGAAGGCCACGCCTTGAGCTGCGCCGTCAGTCTGCTGTGCCGGGTGCAGGCAACCGGGATCTCCGTCCTCTTGCAAGTGCCAGGAACTTGCCCACCTCCACGATGACGAGCAATGCCACCGCGAGGCCGAACACCATGAGCCACTCACCTGATGAGAGCGGCACGATCCCGAGAAGCTTGCGCACGGCAGGCACGGCCACCGCGCCGACAGCCAACGCGAAGCCTCCGGCCACCGAAATGACGAGCGGCTTGTTGGCGAGAAGGTGGCCTGTATGAAAGATGCTTCTCCGCATGCTCCGGTACGCGAACACGTAGACGAGCGATATGACCGCGAGTGTCGCAAACGACAGGGTGCGAGCAAGCGTGACATCGTGATGAATGAGCCAGTAGTGGCCGAACATGGCGAGGCACCCCGCCGCCGCGGTGATGCTGATGGCGGCGATGAGGCCGACGCCCAGCTTCCCGAGGATCGGCTCGGAGAGCGGCTTCGGTTTTTCGCGCATAATGCCTTCCTCGGCGGGCTCGAAGCCGAGCACGATGTCCACAGGCCCATCGCAGATGAGGTGTATCCAAAGGATCTGCGCCACCACGAGGGGCGCGGGCCATCGCATGATCATCGCGCCGAAGATGAGGAGTATCTCCGCAAACGAATTGGACAGAGTGTACGACACAACCTTCTTGATATTGTCGAACACCACGCGCCCCTCTTCGACCGCGGCGACTATGGTCTTGAAGTTGCTGTCGAGGAGGATGAGGTCGGCTGTCTCCTTGGCGACGTCTGTCGCCCCGCCCACGACAACCCCGATGTCGGACTTCTTGAGCGCGGGGGCGTCGTTCACCCCGTCGCCCACCATGGCGACAACCTCGCCGGCATCCTGCAGCGCCGCGACTATCCTGAGTTTCTGGTGGGGCGATATCCGCGCGAACACCACGATGTCCCGCACGCGCGAGGCAAGCTCGCTCTGGCTCATGGCCTCGAGCGCCTCCCCGTCCACGACGCCGTCGGGCGGAACCTCGAGCCCCAGGCGCTTCGCCACGTGAAGTGCCGTACGCTTGTAGTCGCCGGTGATGATCTTGACCCTGATTCCCGCATCGCGGCACGTTCTGACCGCTTCAGCCACCTCGTCGCGGATCGGGTCCTCGATGCCCACAAGGCCCGCCCACGCATAGCCCCCACTCTCCGGCCCAAGCGCCCCCCCGTCTCCTTCCTTGACGGCAATGCCGAGCACCTTCAGCCCCTCGTCGGCCCACGATTCCACCGTGCGGGCGATCTCCTGCCCGTGACCGGCCGGAAGGCCACACATGGCGGCCACGACCTCGGGCGCGCCCTTCACAAACGCGACAGGCCTCCCTTCAATCAGGTTCACTGTGCGCATGTACTTCGTCTCGCTCGAGAACGGGTCCTCGTCGATGCGCTCAGCTCGCCTCGCGAACGCCTCCGGGTCTTCGATGCCGTTTCCGCGCGCGAACTCCCACAGGGCAACCTCGAGCGAGTCTTCGAGGTTGTTGCACAGCACGAGGGCCTGCACGGCACGCTCGGGCAGGTCGAACTCGGTGCGGGTGACTGCCATCACGCCCCTTGTCAAGGTGCCGGTCTTGTCGGTGCAGATGGTGGTGACCGAGCCGAGCGTCTCCACAGCGAGGAGTCTTTTCACAAGGCCGTTGCGCCTCAGGATCCGGCGCATGCCGATAACGAGAATGATGGTCACAGCGATCAAGAGCCCCTCCGGGATGGCGGCTATAGCCAGGATGATCGCCACGCGCACCATCTCCAGGGCGGGTTTGCCCGTAACGACGCCGATGAGGAAGAGCGCCACGGTGACGCCGATGACGATCCGGGTGAGCGCGCGGCTGAATTCAGCCAGTCTGACCTGAAGCGGAGTCGCCCGTTCCTCATTCTCGGAAAGGCTTGTGGCGATCTTGCCGAGCTCGGTGTCCTTCCCGGTCCGGGTGACCTCCACGACGCCCCGGCCCGAGAGGACCGTGGTGCCCATGTATACCTCGTTCCGGCCGGGGATCTCTCCTTTGAAAACGGGCTCGCTCTCGCCAGTCAGAATGGCTTCGTTCACGGACATCTTCACGCTTTCCAGCACCGTGCCGTCGGCAGGCACCCTGTCACCTGCCGCAAGGATGACCACGTCCCCCGGGACGATGTCGCGGACCTCCACCTCGCGCCGCTCCCCCGCCCTCACCACGGTCGCCGTGGGTTTGACCAGCTTCCGGAGACCCTCATAGGTTCGCCTCGCCTGGTATTCTTGGACGAACCCGAGCACGGCGTCGAAGATCACCACGGCCATGATGATGAAGAAGTCGTTGTACTCCCTCAGGATGAGGGAAACGAGGCCCGCTCCGAGGATCACGTACACAAGCGGGCTCGTGAACTGCGACAAGAAGATGGCGAGCCGCGAGGGCCCCTTGCGCGATGGGAGGACGTTCGGCCCATATCTCCTCCGACGCTCCTCCACCTCGCCATCGGAAAGCCCCTGGAAGGGGCCGAAGTACGCCTCAAGAGTCTGCACCGCCATGGTCTTCGCTCCTCATCGTGTGATCATGCGTGCGTCATTCGCCGAAGATCGCCTTACGTTCCTCGGGGCTCAGCACTGCCCAAAAGTCTTTGCCCAGCCTCTCCGACGCGCGCTGCGTGAACATCTCCTGCCAGATATACTGCCGGGCGATGAACACGAGGTGTCGATTGCCAGTCCAGACCGCCGTGTCGTCGGCATCGGTGCCGCCCACCAGGGCCTGGATGCCGTCGGCCACCACGACTATGCTCTGGCTGAGCTGCTGGAAGGCGCTCTCGGCCTGAGGGTGCCGGACGACGAGGCCGAAGTCCAGCTCCGCGTCGCCTGAAACAAGCACGCGCACACGCACGCCTCTCTCATGCGCCTCACGAAGCAGGGGCATCAGGTCCACGAGGTTCCGGTCGCTCACTGCAAGCAGGAGTTCCTCCCTGGCACCACCTATCATGTCCCTCGCCCTGCCGAGGATTGCGTCCCTTCCCTCGACGTTCCACGCCTGGTCAAGCGGAACGAGCGTCTCGTATCGAGCCAGGCTCTCATGCGCTACGTCGATGGCGTCCTCGTACCTGTGGCGCATGCTGTCCAAGAGCGCGTTCACGGAAACTGGAGCGTATCTTGTGGTGTCGCCCTGCTGCAGCGTGAGCACGGCACCTCTGTTGACGAGCCTACCCAGCGCCTCGTATACCATGGAGCGCGGGATGCCCGCTTCCTTGCTGATCTGATACCCGGTAGCGGGGTTTGACCGCAACAGTGCGATGTACGTTTTCGCCTCGTATTCGGTAAACCCCAGGGAGGTTAGGGCCGCAAGAGGGTCCACCGTGCCTCACCTCTCCAC
>JBLNDA010000089.1:0-22842 GCA_050261175.1 Clostridia bacterium | reverse complement strand
GTCGCCTCCCGCGCGGAGGCGTGGGTTGGAACATACGGGTGTCGTGTCAAGGCCGGTTTGAAGTTCCCCCGGTCGAAAATCCTCCCTTCTGGGTCGCCAGAAGCACTCACCGCCTCCTCGATGGCTGGTTTTTACGATAGGCAGTCAAGTGCCGCCGAGCCCTTGGCAAGCATCCCTTCGGCGGCGCTTTCGCCCTCGTTCTACTGAGGCTGTCCTTCGTGGGCTAGGGCCTGCAAGTAGGGCGCAACCAGGCTTGCTCTCGCCTTTTCTCGCAGCCGGCAAGACTCGCCTCGGATGTTCACCACCACCGAGTGGTGCAGGAGCCTATCCAGGATGGCTGCTGCAATCACCGTGTCCCCAAAGATCTGGCCCCAGTCGCTGAAGCTCTTGCTAGAAGTGAAGGCGATACTGCCCCGGGGTGTACCGCGCGCTGATGAGCTGGAAGAACAGCGTTGCCTCCAGCGAGTCCATCGCAAGGTAGCCCAGCTTGTCGATGATGAGAAGCTTCGGTGCCGTGTAAACCCGCAGGCGCCGCCGAAGGCGAGCACAGGCCGGTTCTTCTACTTCGAGGGCGTCACGAGATGCGATGCTCTCTTCCTCGAAACCATGAAGACGCTGTATCCCGCGGACTGAACAAGTGCAAAGGAGCTCCGCCGCCGGAAGGACGAGTTCCTCACGAGATTCATGAACGACGGTTTCTACCTCATCGATGCATCAGAGGAGCCGATGGCGAGCATGGCACGAGACAGAAAGGCGGCCCAACTCAGAGAGCATCTCCCCGGCCTCATAGAGAGAGCCGCGCGCCTCGCCTCCAAGGACACGAGGATCATCCTGATCTCGGTGCCGGTCTATCGCATTCGCCGTGCGCAGTTGGTCGCGAAAAGGAATGGCCCGGCGATGAGTGGAAGGGCTGGCACCTGCTCGTGCTCGTCTCGAGGTCCACGCCGCCCGAGTATCTCGCGTATCTGCGACGCGAGACGATCCCGTATCTCGTGACCGGCAACGGCCGCATCGACCTCCACCTTGCCCTTGCCAAACTCGCCGGCAAGCTGCCCGTCTCGTGCGTGCTCTCCACGGGGGCCGTGCGCTTGAACGGCGCTCTGCTGAGGGCGGGCCTCGTGGACGAGGTGAACGTGGAGGTGTTCCCGGCACTCATCGGCGGTACCTGCACCCCATCGCTCTTCGACTCGCCGGACCTGCTCGATACCGAGAACCCCCTGAGGCTGGCACTGCTCTCGGCGGAGATTGAGCCGGGCGGCCGCGTGTGGCTGCGATATCGCGCGCTGTCGGACTAGCGCGCACCGTCCCCTGGACACCGGCGGCGCCGCACGCCGCAAGGCGTCTCCCGCGCGCGGACTCGCGGCCGGCCGCGCTGCCCTGGCTCATCCGCTCACAGGATCTCCGCAAACGCCCGGACCGGCAGCGACGCCACCTTCCTGGCCTTCCACGGGACCGCGAAGAACCTGAACGCCATCCCGTGGAGCTGGTCCAGGCCGGTCAGGTTCTCGACTATGAGCACCTCGTTTCTCAGGAGTAGCGTGTGCGCGGGCCGCGTCGGGTCCTTGGAGTCGTCGATGTTGACGGTGTCCACTCCTACCAGCCTCGCGCCTGCGGACACGAGATGCCGCGCGAGATCCTCCGAGATATGCGGGTATGCGTAGTACTCGTCGCGCCCCCAGCACCTGTCCCAGCCGAAATTGAACAGGACCGCCTTGCCTTTCAGGCTAGCCCCGCTCAGCCGTCTGACCACGTCCAGCCCGACCGACTCGAACTCGCGCCTCCCCCGGACGTCTATCACGACACCGGGCAGGACGACCTCGTCGATCCGGATCTCGCTGATATCCCTGCCGTCGGGATAGCGGTGATACGGCGAGTCCAGGTACGTGCCGACCGGGGTCTGGAACGCCATCTCGGTGATCTCGAAGCAGGCTTTCCCCTGATACCGCGGCAGCGACTGCTCATGGGTGAGGAGTGGCCTGATCCTCGCGGTATACTGGGTGAACGTCCCGTCCTCGTTGCGCATCTTGAACCCTGGCATTCCGTCCTCGAATACGTGGCTGAGGTCTACGAACCTTGCCATGGTGAGCCCCCTTCCCTGCTCTGACTAGTGACCGACGGAGGCGTGCGCTGAGGGTCTCAGCGTGATCGCTCTCGCCCGCTGGCGTTTTCCGGTCACCATTCGTCCGTCGCCACTCTTCGGCACTTCGTTACGTCCTCCTCTTCCCTGCTGGCTTCCTGTTGGCGACCGGGCTCGGCCCTGGCGTCTCGATGTCGGATGGGCGACCGCGGGCAATGGAATGGGCCGCGCCGTGCGGTAATGGGCCGCGCGCTGTCCGGAAATCCTAACCCGAGACAGGCAAAGGATGTGAACCGCAATGGAAATCCGAGAACGCGCCATCATCCCCCTGGGATACGGCAAGTACGTGCGCGCCGACAGGATCATAGCCCTCGACCCCATAGAGGACGACCGGGGGCCCGGCCGGCGGACCAGGGTGTATGTCGACCAGCTGCCAGGCCCGCTCGTGGCGTCGAGGACCGAGACCTCGATCTTGTCGAGCATAGTGAAGACACCGCGGGAGGTGCTGGAGGCCACGGCCGCCCTCGAACTCCTCCAGGACCTCCTTGACGACATCCAGCAGGTCGGCCCGATGCTGCGCAAGAGCATCAAAGACGAAGCCGGCCTCGACCTGGAGGAGCTCGAACGCAAGATCAAGGAGATCATGGAGCACGAGCTCGGCTCCGAGTAAGGTCCTGGTACGCGGCGGGGTCACCCCGGGCCCCAATGGCTCGCTCGCCGGCCCGCCGGCCCCCGCCGCTCGCTGGTGCTCGCTCGCCCGCCACCCGCTCGGCGCGGCCCGCTCGCAGCCATCCGGGGGTACGCAACGGACTGCCCTCGCCGTCCCGGACGGCCGAGGAACAAACCGGAGCTGTCCCCCATATCATGAAGTGTCGAGGCACAACCCGGCACCGTCTCCGGGGGCGCAGCGCCCTTCTGGGGCAACTCGGCACTTCAGGAGAGAAGGAGGACTCCGCATGACACAAGAAATCAAGTTCTGGTGGATCATAATCCTGCTGTTTGTGTTGCTGATTCCTCTCTTCTTGCTCTTCTTCTTCCCATGCTTCGGTAATTAAGCACGTACGCTGACAGCAGCCACCGAGCATCAGACGCGGCGATCTCCTGGACGAGAGGCCCGGCCCGGAAGGCCCGGGCCTCTCGACGCGACCTGCTTCAGAGGATCGTCGCCAGTATCTGCTCCATGACGGGGCTGCGCCCACACGGTGCCGACGTTTGCCTCTCGGACTGCGGCGCGGAGAGGCCTGTCCGACAGAGTCATTCCTCGGAACGAGACGCCACGCCGCGAGCAATCCGCGAGCCAGTCTCTCCCACGCGCCGTCAAATCCGTATCGGGAAAGGTGTGTGGCTAGCCCGCGAGGGTCTCCCCGCGGACGTGCCGCGTGGGATGTTCGATAGACCGGATGAAAGGTTGCGCCGGCTGCCTTTGGACGCCTCAACGCCAGCGCGCGCGGCCGTCTGCAACGACTTCCTGCGCGGCTTCGTCGCGACTTGCCTCCAGGGAGACCTCAGGCTCGACCGCACGCGGCGCCTGGAGCTGCTGCACGAGTTCGTCCTCGACAACGCCGAGTTCGAGGCATTGCGGGCGTGCCTGGACGCAAGCGACCGGGAGTCGGCCCGGCTCCGCAACGCGGTGCGCGCACACCTCGAACGAATCTCTGGAACCAGCGACTAACCCGGGCCAAGACAGCTCACTCGCGGCTCTCCGCCGCACGCCCCGGCTTCTCGTGGCGGTGGCTAGGCGCGTGAACGATCGTGATGCTGTCCAGAATCAACTCGGCTTCCTCGAGTCCCCTGCTCCTGCGCATGCGCAGCTCCGCATGGGGAATGAAGATCGAGGCCTCGTGCGGAACGACGGACGTGAACCATCGGCGCATGGACATATCGAATGGCCCCAGGGCCACGCGGATGTCATCGAGCGTCACCGGCCCGGATCCGAGCCCAGACGCCGTCTCCTGCCTGGACGCCGCGGCCACCCAGCGCGTCTCGGACTCGACGGGCGACGCGAGCCCAGTGTCCGGAACCGGCTGCGGGCTTGCCCGCAACTCGCGGGAATCAGCCCCGCATCCTCGCGCTGTCGCGGCCGACGCGTGCGCCCGCCGCGTGCGTCCCCTTATGAGCCCCGCTAAAGCATGCCACACTCGCGACACCCCTCTCGTGTCCTTGTACTAAGGTATGCTGAGTGGCACCCGCGTGGGACAGGATTGGGCCGCGCAGTGCGCGACGACACGGTGCAGCGCGGCACAGCGGCTGCGGGGCAACGTGGCCCCGCGATATCTCTATCACGCCGAGCAGCGCGAGCTCCTGGTACACCTTGGCGACCGTGTTCGGGTTTACCGCGAGCTCGACGGCGAAGCCCTGGCCGAGGAGCGCAGGCTGTTCTACGTCGCCCTGACCAGGGCCGCTGAGGCGCTTGTGCTTATTGGCCCGCCCGCCGAAGCCGCGCCAGGGCGCGCGGCGCGGCGCGTTCCCAGTCCCAGTCCCGGCTCGTCCGCGGGCTCCCCGCGGGACTCGTCGAAGAGGTCAACGCAAGGGACAGCACCACGGAGCTGCACGTCGAGCAGCACAGACTATTCTGAGGCTGACAAGCGGCGCACCATGGCGATCTCGCTCCAACTACAGGTTGCGGTCGGGCTTCGGAGACGTCCGGCGCGCCGCCCAGAGCAGGAGCGCCGCGCCGCCCGCCCCCAGCGCTGCGCCTGCCGCTACGTCAGAAAGGTAATGAGCCATGAGGTACACCCGGGAGAACGCCACGAGTATCGCCAGGGCGAGAAGCACGACACGCAGCTTGCGCCACCTGTCTCCTAGCACCAAGGCCGCACTGAAGGCTTCAGTCGTGTGGCCCGACGGAAACGAGTCGAAGCTCCCCCCGAGCGGGCGCTCTCTCCCGACGAGCCACTTCGCGATCTGGGCCGCAAGGCCGAGGATAATCAAAGCCTGCATTCCTAGACTCGCCGCGCGCCGGGTCGGGCCATCGCCTCGGATGTACAGCCCGATCCAGACCACAGCAAGAACGAGGCCATCGCCAAACAGGGTCACCAGCGGCATGACCATGTCGAACACACGGTTCCTGCAGAACGGGTTCACGAACGATGCTGCACCGGCGTCCATTCGCAGCACGAACTCGACGCAAGACTGCAGCGCAACAGAATGAATCTCGACCAACCTGTCACTCTCTCCCTCTGCTCGCGACGCGCCCACGGCCGGAACTCCGAATGTCCTTCGCCGACGCACTCCCCTCACAGAAGACGTGGCGGCCGAGATGGCGTCCCGGCATCCACTTCATTCTGCCACTGCAACCACGCGAGCGCAAGACCGCCATGACGCCTGCCTCCCTATGACGACCGCGCTTTCGTCAAGCGAATCGTGTTCCACGACAGCCTGGGCAGAGCGCCCTGACGCGGGAGTCCCTCACGGTCGCGCCCTGCCGGACCCGCGGCACGACATTGTTCAGCTCGTCGGCAGCGTTCGTCGCGTTCGGATCCTCATGAGTGAGCACGATGTGCCCCAGCACCCGGTACGTCCCCATCCCGCGCAGCTCGACTTCGAGGCCGAGCGCGTCGGCCTGAGAACGCGCATCGATGCCCCTAGTGGCCATGTTCACGGTGAGCATCACGTCCATCCCCGCGCGCCCGCATACGTCATGGCGAGCGCCGTGAAAACGCTATACGGCGAGAAGAAAGGCTGCCGTTCTGTCTCGCCATCTGCCGGTAGAAGTCGAGGGCGAAGGAGTTATTGGCCTGGACGACCGCGTCGAACGCAGCGTTCTCCCCGGCTGCGGCCGTCGCGGCTGCGCTCGGGAAAGCCACCGCAAGGATGCACACCGCGGCCAACACGGCGGGGACCGCTGATCGTGTCTTCATACTGCAAGCACGCCTCGCTGTTACCTCAAACGACTCGCCCTCTCCCCTGACGTCTCCTGCTGGCGCCGCGGCGCAGCCGCGTTGTAGGTTGTTTACCTCCGAACAAACATGTGCTATACTGCAGAGGTGCGTGAGAAAAGGTGCGTGAGACCGCCGCGCAAGTGCATGCGGGCGCGTCCGAGCGCACGACGATTTGTCGGCTGCCCGTGAGAGGAGGAGCGGGAGCGGAAGCCGGAGTGGGAGGAGGAGGGTGCGGTTGTACAGGGCAACGTCACCGCAGTCGAGGCCGTCGGCGGGATCGCCGCCCCGAGCGCTCTCGGGACGGTGGACTCCGTCCGCACGGCTTGCTCAGCTTGTACGACTCGCATCATGGTGTCTCTCGGTCTTCCTGCGCCTCGTCCTCACGGTCGGTCTCGGATCGCTCGTCCTTGCGTCGGCAGGATGCGGCGCCCGACCCGGCCAGCCCGCTCCCGGCGCCGGCGGCAGGTCGTTGACCGTCGCCGGCTCCACCTCGGTCCAGCCGTTCGCCGAGCTCCTCGCGAACGAGTTCATGACGACTCATCCCGGCATCGCCGTGAGCGTCCAGGGCGGAGGATCGAGCGCCGGCGCGAGAGCCGCGTTGACCGGCGTCGCCCAGATCGGGATGCTGTCCCGGGAACTGAAGGCCGAAGAGCAATCCCTGCGCCCCGTGGTGATCGCGCGCGACGCGATCGCCGTCATCGTTCATCCATCGAACCCCATCGATGACCTGACCACGAGCCAGATCAGGGACATCTTCGCTGGCCGCGTCACGAACTGGTCGCAGGTGGGGGGCCCGAACCACAGAATCGACGTAGTGAGCCGCGAGGAGGGCTCGGGGACCCGCGGTTCGTTCGACGAGATAGTGATGGGCGAAAGCGAGGTCACGCCTGCAGCCGTCGTCCAGGACTCTAACGGTGCCGTACGAGAGACTGTAGCGGGCGATCCCGCGGCCGTAGGATACATCTCCCTGGGGCTCGTAGACAGCCGGGTCAAGGGGGTCCGCGTCTCAGGTGTGGCTCCCAGTGTCTCGAATGTCGAAAACGGGACGTATCGTATCGTCAGGCCGTTCATCTTCGCGACGCGCGGTGCTCCGAGCCCGCACGCGCAGGAGTTCATCGACTTCGCCCTGAGCTCGACCGGACAGAAGCTGCTCGAGTCAGAGGGGCTCGTGCCCGTTTCGGCGGACAATCGACCGTGAAGGAGCGCGAGAGCTTGGTTCGTCATCCCGCGAGATCGAGATACGGGGAAGCCATCATCGAGAGGGCGCTCGTGGTGATCGCCCTCTCAGCTATAGCCGTGCTCGGCCTCATAATCTTGTTCGTATTCCGCGAAGGGGCGCCGGTGATGGCGAGGGTAGGCTTGGCCCGATTCGTTTTCGGCACGAAGTGGGCCCCCAGCCGCGGCGTATTCGGGATCCTTCCAATGATCCTGGGATCGCTCTGGGTCACGCTCGGCGCGCTCGCGATCGGCTTGCCCCTCGGGCTCGCCTGTGCCGTCTTCCTAGCCGAGATGGCGCCCCCCAGGCTCAGCTCGATCCTCAAACCCTCCGTCGAGCTCCTGGCCGGCATCCCCTCGGTCGCATACGGGTTCATGGGCCTCGTCGTGCTCGTCCCGCTCATCAGGCAGTGGATCGGCGGGCCGGGCTTCTCGGTCCTCGCCGCGGCCAGCGTGCTCGGGATGATGGTGTTGCCCACGATAACGAGCATATCCTACGACGCGCTCAAGGCGGTGCCCGCGGCGTACCGGGACGGGATGCTCGCCCTGGGCGCCACGAGGTGGCAAGCCATAAGGATGGTCATCCTACCCGCAGCGCGGCCGGGGATCATCGCCGCGGTCATACTCGGCATGGGACGAGCCATCGGCGAGACCATGGCGGTCATCATGGTCGCGGGCAACGCCACCAAGATACCTTCGTCCATCCTCGAGCCGGTGCGAACCCTCACGAGCAACATAGCCCTCGAGATGGGCTACGCGGCGGGCGAGCACAGGGAGGCGCTCTTCGCCACGGGGATCGTCCTCTTCGTGGTCATTGCCCTGCTGAACGTCGTGGCTCGCCTCTTCGCTGGCGCGCCGATGAGGGCGAGGAGGCGCTTGAGATGACCGTGCCAGCACGAGCCGGGAGCCCTAATCAGCGTCTCGCGGACAGGATCATGACGGCCGTCTTCGCGGGCGCAGCCATGGCCACCGTGTGCGTCCTTATATTCGTGGTCGCGTACATCCTCGGCAAGGGGCTCCACATGGTGACACCCGCCTTCCTCACGCAGGCGCCGCGACAGATGGGCAGGGCCGGTGGCATCTACCCCGCGATAGTCGGGAGCATCCTCGTCACCGGCATCGCCGTCCTCATCGCGACCCCCGTGGGCGTCGCAACCGCGATCTACCTCACCGAGTATACCAGGGAGGACCGACTGCCCCGGATAGTGCGCTTCGGCACCGAAAGCCTCGCCGGGATCCCGTCGATCATCTTCGGCCTGTTCGGGTTCTTGTTCTTCGTGATCTACTTGAACCTGGGCTGGTCCGTGCTGTCGGGCGCGCTCACACTCGCCGCGATGATCCTGCCGACGATAGTCCGAACCTCGGAAGAGGCGATCAGGGCGGTGCCCAACGCGTACCGCGAGATCAGCTACGCCCTCGGCTCAACCAGGTGGCGGACCGTGACGGGCGTCGTCTTGCCGAGCGCGCTGCCCGGCATCGTGACGGGCGTGGTGCTCGCCATCGGGAGGAGCATTGGCGAGACGGCCGCAGTGATCTTCACGGCCGGCGCCTCGCTGAGGCTGCCCGGATCGTTGCTCGACCCGGTCAGAACGCTGCCGGTGCACTTCTACATCCTCGCGCGTGAGGGGATCTCCCTCGACAACGCATACGGCACGGCCGCAGTCCTGATCATCCTGGTGCTCGTCATCAACATCGCGGCGTATTCTATCGTGAACCGCTTTGCCGCGCGAAGCAGATAGCAGGACACGGGCCGGTGGGCGGACATGGACCAAGCAGGCGGGCAGGCAGGCAGACAAATGGACAGACAGTCGCCAGGTGGGCAGGCCAGGACAATGAAAGGAGCAGGTCGGGAGGGCGAAAACTATGGATGACTCGCCCAAGATCCGCGCGCGCGGCTTCAAGTTCTACTACGGTGAGCATTGCGCTCTGAAGGGGATCGACCTCGAGATCAGGCGCAACCAGCTGCTGACTGTCATAGGCCCGTCCGGGAGCGGCAAGACGACGTTCCTGCGGTCGCTCAACCGGCTCAACGATCTCATCCCCGGGACGAGGGCCCAGGGCAGCCTCGAGATCGACGGGGTGGACGTGTACAGCCGCTCGGTGAATGTGGCGGACCTGCGCAGGCGCGTGGGGATGGTCTTCGCGCTGCCGCTCGCACTTCCGATGAGCATATTCGACAACGTCGCGTACGGTCCTCGAGGGCGCGGGATCCGCGACAGGCGGCGCCTGGGTGAGATCGTGGAAAAGGCGTTGCGCGACGCCATCCTGTGGGATGAGGTAAAGGACAGACTGCGCGATCATGCCGGCACGCTCTCCGGCGGCCAGCAGCAGAGGCTCTCGATCGCGCGTGTCCTCGCCGTGGAGCCCGAGATCGTCCTGTTGGACGAGCCGACTTCCGGCCTCGACCCGATATCCACTCTCCGGATAGAGGAGCTCCTGTGGGAGCTCGCGAAGTCGTACACTGTCGTGCTCGTCACCCACAACCCGATGCAGGGCGCGCGGGTAGGCGGTGACATAGCCTTCTTCCTCATGGGCGAGCTCGTCGAGACGGGCCCCTCGTCGGAGATATTCACGCGCCCGAAGGACAGGAGGACGGAGGACTACGTGTCCGGCAAGTTCGGATGAGCCGGGAGACCGGTCGAACGGCTGGAATCAAATGGCTGGCGCGAATCGTTGGTCGGAAGGGGAAGCGGTATCGGTGTCGACCTCAGGTGGCGCCTGCGAGGAGCACGGGCGCGAGCACATGCACAAGATCGAGATCAACGACCTCAACCTGTATTACGGGCAGGTTCACGCCCTGAAGGGCATCTCCATCGGCTTCCTCGAGAACGCGATCACCGCGCTCATCGGTCCCTCCGGGTGCGGCAAGTCGACCCTGCTCAGGTGCCTCAACCGGATGAACGACCTCATCGAGAACGTGAGGCTCGAGGGGTCGATCAGGCTGGACGGCGAGGACATCTATGCCCCGGGAGCTGACGTGACGCTTCTGCGTCAGCGCGTAGGCATGGTATTCCAGAGGCCCGTAGTGTTTCCCCTATCCACCTACGAAAACGTGGCGTGCGCCGCCCGTGTGCACGGCATCAACGACAAGAGGAGGCTCGACCCGATAGTCGAGGAGAGCCTGCGCCGGGTGGGGCTTTGGGACGAGCTCAAAGACAAGCTCAGGAGCCCCGGGCTCGGCCTCTCCCTGGGGCAGCAGCAGCAACTGTGCATCGCCAGGGTCATAGCCACGGGGCCCGAGGTCATCCTTCTAGACGAGCCGTGTTCTGCGTTGGATCCGGCATCGACCTTGAAGATCGAGGATCTCATGAGGGAGTTGCAGAAATCCTACACGGTAGTCATCGTCACACATAACATGCAGCAAGCCGCCAGGGTGTCTGACCACACCGCGTTCATGCTCGCTGGTGAGCTCGTGGAGTACGGACCGACGGGTCAGGTATTCACATCCCCGGTGGACAGCAGGACCGAGCATTACGTCGCCGGAAGGTTGGGTTAGCCGCTGACTTAGCCGTTAAGAGACCGGACCAGTGAGCGGACGGAGGTGTTTGCCGTGACGACTCCCAGAAAGCGGTTTGAGGCTGAACTTGCGGAGCTCGACAACTCCCTGCTCCGCATGGGAAAGATCTCCGAGGACATGTTGGGCAAGGCGCTCACTGCCCTGGCGGGCAGGGACGTCGCGCTCGCGGATGAGACGATCGGTATGGACGATCAGGTGGACGCGCTCAACCTCGAGGTGGAGACGACGTGCATAAGACTCATCGCCACGCAGCAGCCCGCGGCGAGGGACCTGCGCGTCATAGTCGCGGCCCTCAAGATCTGTGCTGACGTCGAAAGGGTGGCGGACTACGTGGTCGACATCGCGAAGCTCGCCAAGCGGCTCGCCGATAGACCGCTCTTCAAGCCGCTCGTCGACATCCCGAGGCTCCAGAGCCTGGTGAGCCAGATGCTGCGCGAGACGCTCGAAGCCTTCGTGACCAGGGACCTCACCTTGATTCAGAAGATGATCAAGGACGACGACGAGGTCGACCACCTCTACCACAGTCTGTACGACGAGCTCGTCGACTTCATGAAGAGGGATCCGGGCGTGGTGGACCAGGCGGTGCAGCTCCTACTCATCTCGCGCTACCTCGAACGCATCGCCGACCACGTCACCAACATCGCGGAGCGCGTCTTCTACGTCGAGACCGGCGAGCTGAAGGAGCTGCATACCTGATGAGGCTCGCTGTCTTTGGGGCAACCGACAGGGTGCCCGGCTAGCCTGAAAGCAGCCCGAGTGGCGGCGCTCGTCTCCTTGACGACGCCCCTGTTGCTGGCCTCGCCGACGGAGTTGCCGCCGTTCTTGTGCGTCCGGGGCCTGGTACCCCAGGCCCCGGACATGGTCTGTCGCGTTCGCTGCCACCTGGTGGTGGGTGGATTGGTAGCCTGCTGTGCACCTCGCCACACTGTGGATCGGAGTCACCGCCAGATCCGTTGAGTGACTGCTGGTTCGCTAGAACACTGACTCCGGCGTGTAGTAGTCCTTCGCATTCTCCCGCGTGATGAGCTCGGCACTCAGGATGATCCTTGACGGCAACTTGTTCTGGTAGAACCCGTTCAGCTTCTGGTCGCGGAGTGCCATCACTGCCATGCTGATGCCGGTTGCGATCATCGAGGGCGGGTAGGTGACGTCGGCGCGCACCAGCGGATCGCCGTCGATTATCATCTTGATGATGTCCTTCGAACCCGCGCCGCCCAGGAAGAGTTTGATGTCCTTGCGGCCCGATTCCTTATATGCCTGAAGCACGCCCTTCAGCACGTCGTCGTCCTGCGCCCAGACGGCGTCGATCTCTTTGTACTTCTGGAGGTAGTTCTCCATTATCTCCAGACCCTTCTGCGTCGACCAGTAGGCCGGCTGGGAGTCAAGTATCTCGATGCCGGGATACTCCTTCATGACCGCCTTGAACGCTTCGACGCGCTCGGTGTTGATGACGCAGGGGATCCCCTCGAGCACCACGATCTTGCCTTTTCCCTTCATCTCTTTGGCCATCCACTCAGCCGAAACCCTGCCGAGGCCCGGGTTGTCGCCAGCGACATAGATGTCCTCAACGGGCTTGGTGAGTCCCCTGTCGACCGAGACGATGAATATCCCCTTCTTCTTGGCCTTTTCCACAACAGGGGTGAGCGGCGCGGAGTCATGCGCCAGTATGACCAGAGCGTCGATTCCCTTCACCATCAGGTCCTCTACCTGGCCCACCTGCTGCGAGGCAGAGTCAGCCGTGACGAGGAAGAACGTGACGTCCTTGTCCTTTGCCTGCCAGTCACTGATGGCTTTCCTGGCCCACCAAACCACGCCGCCTGTCCAGCCGTGGTCCGCCGTGGGAATCGAGACACCCACTCGGATCTTCTCGGACGCGGCGAACGCCGAGCCAAGGAGAACGGTCGATGCGAGACAAAGCACCAACATCAGAATCAGGCCCCACTTGAAGCCTTTCATGGATCGATCTCCTCCTCATCATTGTGTCGACCTTCGTTTGTCGTTGTCCCTGAACTCCGGGACATCGAAAGCCCGGCCTCGGATCTCACATACCTGCACACGCACCGCTCGTTGACCCCATGTGCCCCGCTACTACCTCGGACTCTCACCTCCAGCCTCGATACTCCTGGTCCCCAAGAATGTCACGCGCACCAAGTCCTGCGATGCCCAGACATACCCCTTTCTCACGCGGCCGTCTGCGCGGCCGGGTCCGGCCGCCGTCTGTTGCGCTCGCAGTCCTCTGGGGCCATCGCCTCCTCCGGCTTCCGTCCGGCCTAGCCACCGTCCCGCCGCCGCGCCCTGCCCCTCGTCCGCGGTGCGGGCCAGGACCGGCCAGAAGCCGCCACGCCGGCGCTCGCGCCCGATCATTCGCTCGTAGCGCACCGCAGGCGCTTAACGCCTCCTCCGCTGAATGAGCACAGCGCCGATGATCACGAGGCCCTTCACGGTACCCTGCAGGTAGGGTGACACGCCCAGCATGTTGAGCATGTTGTTGATTATCCCCAGAATGATGGCCCCAAACACAGTTCCCGGAATCGTCCCGCTCCCGCCTGTCAAGGGCGTGCCGCCGATGATCACCGCTGCGATAGCGTCAAGCTCGAAGTTCAGTCCGGCATTGGTGGAACTTATCGAGTTCAGCCTCGAAGACAGCAGGACAGCGGACATCGCGACGGTCAGGCCAACGATGAGATACGAGACGAACCTGATCGATTCAGTTCTTATAGCGGCATATCTGGCCACCCTCTCGTTCGAGCCCACTGCGCACACGTAACGGCCGTACCGGGTGCGCGTCAAGATGACATGGAAGAGACCGGCAAGCGCGCACATGATCCACACCGGCACGGGTATACCGAGGAGATCGCCCATCCCGAGCTCGGGGTAGACAGAACTTATCGAGCGAAACTCGCCGGCATTGCTGATGTATAGCGTAAGGGACCGGAAGATAGCCATGGTGCCCAATGTGGCCACAAACGGGGCAACCTTGCCCACGGTGATGATGAAACCGTTTATCGCCCCGCCGGCAAGCCCGAGGATCATCCCGACGATGATGGCGATTATGATTGCCCCGACCTCTCCACCGAACTTGTTGAGCGCAAGGATGACGATGCCGCCGATGAGCGCGGTCATCGATCCAACGGAGAGGTCGATGCCGCCTGAGATGATAACGAACGTCATCCCCAGTGCGATGATCCCCGTATACGAGACCTGCCGCAGTATGTTGAGGATGTTCTGCAGCTGCAAAAAGTATGGGCTCGCAAGCGAGGAAACGACGAAGAGCAGTATAAGCGCGTACAGGGAGCCGTACTTCTCGTAGTCCAGCCTCTTTCCAACCGCCTTGATGTCCATGTCAGGAAGCCCGTCCCTTCAAGCCTGTGGCATAGTACATGATCTCTTCCTCGTTGATCCGGTCGCCTTCGAGGATGCCCGCGATGCGACCCTCCCGCATCACGGCTACTCGGTTGCACATGCCGATGATCTCCTCGAGCTCTGAAGAAATGAGAATGCAGGATATGCCCGAGATCACCAGTCGCCCGATGAAGTCGTAGATCTCCTTCTTCGCGTTCACGTCTATCCCGCGCGTCGGCTCGTCCAGGATGAAGATCTCCGGCCCGGGATCGAGGCTCTTCGCCAGCGAGACTTTTTGCTGGTTGCCGCCGCTCAGAAACTCGAGCCTCGTCTCCAGAGACGGCGTCTTGACGTTGAAGGTGTCCACGTAGAACCTGGCTTTCTCCCTCTCCTTCCTGGTGTTGATGAGGAGCCTGCAGTACTTGCCGAGGGAGACCAGGGTAGTGTTGGTAGCCACACTGAAGCTGGTGAGTACGCCGATTCCTTGCCGGTCCTCTGAAAGGTATGCAATCCCGTGCTTTATGGCGTCGCGGGGTGAGTTCACCACGCACTCCTTGCCATGGACGAATATCTTGCCCGAGGTCTTCTTCCGCACCCCGATCAGCGCCTCCGCAAGTTCGGTTCGCCCCGCGCCGATGAGCCCGGCGAACCCGAGTATCTCGCCCTTCTTGAGGTCGAAGCTGATGTCATGCAGCACGCCCTTTACCGAAAGGCCCTCCACCCTGAGCACGCTCGTCCCCTGGGCCTCGACCTTCTCTGGAAAGATCGTGTCAAGCTCCCGCCCGACCATGCGTTTCGCTATCTCGTGCTCGCTCAGGGTTTCAGCGGGATCGATGCTCACGACCTCACCATCCCTGAGAACCATCACCCGGTCGCAGATGCGCTTGACCTCTTTCAACCTGTGAGAGATGAAAATGACCGTGACTCCCTTCTCCTTGAGACGGCGGACGAGGTTCAAGAGCACATCGATCTCATACTGGGTCAGGGAGGCGGTGGGCTCGTCCATAATCAGGACCTTCGGATCGTAAGAGATCGCCTTCGCGATTTCGACCATGCGCTTCTGGGCGATGCTCAGCCTATCGATTCGCTCCTCGGGCGCGATATCGGTGTGCAGGTCGTGGAGCAGATCGCGGGCCCTCGAGATCATCTTCCTCTTGTCGAGGAGCCAGATCCCCGCCCGGTACTCGTTCCCGAGGAAGATGTTCTCGTAGACGTTGAGGTCGCTCACGAGATTGACCTCTTGGGGGATGGTGGCGATCCCGATCCTCTTGGCCACCCCTGTATCCCTGATATGAACGGGCTTGCCGTCGAAGAAGATCTGCCCTTCAGACGGAATGTAGGTGCCCCCGAGTATCTTGATGAAAGTGGACTTGCCCGCGCCGTTCTCGCCCACGATGCCGAATATCTCCCCACGCTTGACCCCAACGTTGATGTTTTTCAGGACATAGACGCCCGAGAACTCCTTGGAAATACCAGCCGTCTCGATGATGGCGCCATCCGTGCGACTCTGCATGGAGTTTCCCGTTCCTCCCGCTCCTCGGCCTTGTGGCCTTGATTCATCCCTCCTGCTGCTCGGCCCCTACTTCCTCATCGCCTGGTCGAACGCGAGCGCCGATGGCTTGAAGTCCACTCTGCGCACGAAGTCAAGAGCCTGTTTCGCACCGAATTCGCGGTCCATGCCGCTGTCTTCCCACTCCACCGACAAGGGGCCGCTGTAGTTCATGTCGTTGAGCGCACGGATTATCTCCTCGAAGTCGACGTCGCCGTGGCCGAGAGAGCGGAAGTTCCAGCCTCTGCGGCTGTCGCCGAAAGGCAGGTGCGAGCCGAGTATTCCCGCGCGGCCGTCGCGGTTAACCGAAGCATCTTTCATGTGGACATGGTACACGCGGTCCGCAAACGCCCGCAAGAAGATGTGCGGAGTCACGCCCTGCCAAAGCAAGTGACTCGGATCGAAGTTCAAGCCAAGGGTCGGCCGGTGCGCGAACGCGTCGAAGAGGCGTTGGGTTGTGTAGAAGTCGTACGCTATCTCTGTGGGATGGACCTCGAGCGCGAACTTGACTCCGCAACGGTCGAACTCGTCCAGAATGGGAGTCCAGAGCTTGACGATCTTCCTGAAGGCGTCCTCGATCATCTCCTCCGGGGTCTGCGGGAACGAGTAGAAGAACTTCCAAATCGGGGACCCCGTAAAGCCTGTCACCACGTAGCAACCCATGTTCTTGGCCGCTTGCGCGGTGTACTTCATTTCTTGAACGGCCCACTCGCGGATGGCTTCGGGCCTTCCCTTCACAGCCGGCGGAGCGAAGTTGTCGAGCCTCTTGTCGTACAAATCGCCCACGCACTGGCCTGCAAGGTGGGCTCCCAGCGCCCAGCACTTCAAGTTGTGCCTCTCGAGGATCGCCTTTCTTTGCGCCACGTAGTTCGGGTCCTCAGCAGCCCGCTTGACATCCATGTGGTCGCCCCAGCAGGCGATCTCCAGGCCGTCGTATCCCCACTCCGCCGCCTTCCTGCACATTTCCTCAAAGGTCAGGTCCGCCCACTGCCCGGTGAAGAGAGTCACTGGCCTTGCCATCTCAGGCTACCTCCTTTGAATTCCTTCGAGAACTTGCAGCATGGTTGCGCTCCGCATGCACTCCGCGTCCTGGAACTCGGGTACGCTAGTCCATCTCAACCCACACGGACCCTTTCTTCGAGCTCTCGACGCACTTGTTGATGAACTTCACCCCCGCGACGCCCGCCTCGGCGCAGGGGAAGTCCAGGTCCTCGTCGGCAAGCCTCTCGCCCGCCTTGGTCTTCAGGAGAGCGCCCGTGAACGTGGAGTAGATGTTGGCGAAGGCCTCATAGTACCCCTCGGGATGCCCGGATGGGATACGCGACAGCCTCGCCGCTTGAGGATACAGGTATCCTTCCCCTCTCGAAAGCGTCTGAATGGGTTGGCCGAGGTAAGCGACTTTCAGGTAGTTGGGGCTTTCCTGAGCCCATTCAATCGAACCTTTGGAGCCGAATATCCGGACCCGCAAGTCGTTGTCGTGTCCTATGGCCACCTGTGAGCAATGGTACACGCCGGTCGCGCCGCCCTGATACCTCACGAGGATCTCAGCGTTGTCATCCAGAGTACGCTTCCCGCCGAAAATGTCCAGATTTGCGCAGATGGACTTCATCTCGAGCCCGGTTATGTAAGAAACGAGGTTCTCAATGTGGCTCCCGATGTCCCCGACGCAATTGGACGCGCCGGACTGCGCTGGGTCGGTCCGCCACGAGGCCTGCTTCTGCCCTGTCTCCTCGAGCGGAGTCGCGAGCCAGCCCTGGAAGTACTCCGCGGAAATCACCCTGACCTCTCCGATGTCACCTCGCCGGATCATCTCTCGAGCATGCTTCACCATGGGGTAACCCGTATACGTGTAAGTAACCGCTACAAGGAGACCCTTGTTCCTCGCGATCCTGGCAAGCTCCTCCGCCTCTTCCACTCTGCAAGTGAACGGCTTGTCACACACCACGTGGATGCCGCTCTCGAGAAAAGCCTTCGCCGCCGCGTAATGGGCGTAGTTCGGCGTCACGATTGAGACGAAATCTATGCCGTCTTCCCTGGCGGCCTCCTTGCACGCCATCTCCTCGAAATCCCGATAGAGGCGTGACTCATCGAGTCCAAGGCTCTTGCCCGTCGCAAGGGTATTATCGAACCGCCTGGAGAAAACCCCCGCCGCGAGCTCAGCTTTCCCGTCGAACACAGCAGCCTTCCTGTGGACGTCCCCGATGAACGCGCCGGGACCGCCCCCGACCATTCCGAAGCGAAGCTTCCTTCCAGTTGTTCCGGCATCCTTGCCCTCAATCACGATATCACTCCCTTTCCGGAGATGTTTGGCAACCGTTTGCGCCACGCGCAGTGCCGGCCCTTGAACCCTCGCGTGAGCCGGAGAGAAGCCGTCGCTCCCCCTCGTTCGCAAGTGGCGGGTCCCGCTCCTCCCTCCCTGTGCAGGACACCCGGCCTCCTCAGCTTTCGAGGAGAGATGAGTCCAAACCCATGGCTTTGTACAGTTCGATGTGCGCCTTGATGGCGTCCCTCTCCCGCTGGGCAGCTGACATCGCTTCGTCATCGATCCTAGAGGCTATTTGGTCGATGAACTCCCACTGGATCACGCTTCGCTTCACGGCCTCTACTTGGTTCTCGGTATACGGGAACAGGTCGAACCCGATGCGCTCGCCGCGGTTTCCGTAGCCGGCTTTCTGGAGCTCCCTTGCCAAGGCGACGGTCTCTGTGAAGAAGCTTGCGCCGACCATGTTGTCGTCATCGAACGTTCCCCAGCCGCTGTTCGCGTGTTGGTGCCCGAGAAGGCCTTCCGTCGCAAGGAGAGCCGCGTACTCGGCAAGGTGCTCGCCGTTCATGAGCAGGTGCTGCCAGTCCATGTTGAGCTGCAGTCTGCTCGTGTCCACCCTTCTCTCCCTGAGCTTCCACACAACATACAGGCTCATACCCATGTTCCTCATGAGGATCTTCATGGCGGGCTCGCTGCTCTTGTGCTCGAGGAACACAGTCACGCCCTTGGAAGCCGCATAGTCGACTACCTCGCCGATGCCGTCTATGAAGTAGGACCACATCTCTTTGTAATCGGCCTGGAACGGGTAATTGTAGCCCTCGCCTCCCGGCCAGATTATGAACTTGGCACCTATGTGGGCGGCCAGATCAATTCCACGCTTCGCAATGGAGACTGCTTCCCGGCGACGCTCCTTCTTTGGATTGACGAAGGAACCGAGAGCGAATTCAGGGAATGAAAAGAGCCCGAGCGCCAGACAGTATATGTCCTTGGAGCCCAAGGCCCTCTTGATGTCTTCGAGATTGTCCTCGCAAATCTCGTTCGGATAGTGGAACTCGAAACCATCGATGTACTCGGCGAGGCCTTCCGCTGCACGAGCAGTCCGCTCGGCTATGGTTTCCTTGACGGCCTCCGGATGATAGCCCCCTGGCATGAACCTGGTCACATTGGGCCCGAAGGCCCAAATGCCCACCGAATTCTTGATCCGTCGTTTCATCGCGATGCCCCCCAGTGCAGTAATGCATTAGTCCGCGGAGCCGCGAGGATATGACGCGGTCGCGCCTGAGCCGCCGCTCCGGCGTTCCAGTCGGGTCAGAAAGCTATCCTCGGTAGGCTCAGGAAGTCGCTCAGTACCAGCGACACCCCTCCAATTGCGCACGCATCGGACCCAAGCTTGGCAGGCACCACCCTGACTCCCTCGATGAGCTGGGATAGCCCGCGCGCCTCCATTTCCTTTGTCGCTTCGTCCAGCACCCAGTGTCCGCACCGCCCGATGGTGTTCCCGACGATAACGACCTCTGGGTTGAACGCATTTACGAGGCCCGCGATCCCAATCCCGAGATATCTCCCCGTTTCCCTGAGAACGCGCTGCGCCCCCGCGTCGCCTTGCTCGCATGCCTCCACCAGCATGTCCACCGACAGCCGCGCCGTTTCGTCAGTCTGGTTCTCCCAAGTCTCGCCTGCCGCGGGAGGTGCCCCTGCCGTAGCAGCCGCTCCCTGCGTGGTGCCCAAGGTGTCGGCCATGTTCGTCTCACCCATGGTAGCCGCCCTGTCCTCCTCTACCGAACCTCTGGAAGCACCCTCAGTGTCGGGCCACGGGCGGCACCCGGTGAGGAATTCCCTAAGGGAGGCCGCTTCGCCACGCTCCACCGCCTCACGCGCCCTTCGAAGTGTTGCGAGCTCGGAGGCCAGGGTCTCCCAACAACCCCGGTTACCGCAGCCACAGAGCGGTCCTTCAGGGAGGATTGTGAAGTGCCCGAGTTCTCCGGCATATCCTGTGGCACCCCGATAGAGCTCTCCGTTTACGACGATGCCCGCTCCGAGGCCTGCACCAACGCTCAGGTAAACCATGTGACGTATGCCCTGTCCGGCGCCGAACCACTTCTCACCCAGAGCGCCCACGTTGGCCTCGTTGTCCACGTATACGGGGACTTCGAATCGTTCCCGCAGCAGGTCTTTCAGAGGCACGTCCTTCCACTTGAGGTTGGGCGCGAACTTGAGGACGCCGTGCTCCATCTCCACCAGCCCCGGCACGCCCGCACCTATGCCGAGGAGGCCGCGAGGCGTCGGCGGCGCTCCGGCCAGGATGTCCGCGATGCCGTTCAACATCTTCTCAAGGATCCGCTTCTCCCCGAGCTCCGGCGTTATGCTGAGCCTCTTGCGGGCGAGCACCTGCGCCCGCAAGTCCGCGAGGATGACGAGAATGTAATTCACGCCGAGATCAACCCCGACGATCACCCCGGCCTCGGCGTTGAGCTGTAGCATTATGGGCTTGCGCCCCATGGCTGAGGTGCCTGTACCAATCTCCTTTACGAAGCTGTCATGGATGAGCTCATCCACCAGGGACGACACCGTACCCCGGGTCAATCCCGAGATCCGCGCTATCTCCGCACGCGAAATGGGCGCGTGGCGCCATATGATATTGAGGATGACCGCCTTGTTGAGCTCCTTCACAAGGTCCTGGTTCCCTGTCGTGGGGCTTCTCTTCGCAACGAATGCCTTGTCCATCTGCGCCTTCCTCAGTTAGTTTGTTCACTGGCCAAACTTTATGGAGACAATTTCGCCACTCGCCCTCGAATTCCTTCTCCCCGTTCCCACGTTTTCACAACTCTTTCCGGAAGTCCGAGAACGCCCAGGTACAAGGTTCACCAGCCGGTACTGCTCCACCAAGCGCCTCAAGCACCTGAGTGCAGAGCCTTCACGCCGAGCGACCCCCGAGGCCGCGACATTTCCCGGTCGTGTCATGCAGGAATGGCCCTTGCGCACTGCGAATTCACATTGGGGGCGCTGGGGCGAAGACTGACCCTGCACCTTGAGGAGGCAGGTCTTGTGGCGGGATCGGCGTCAGAGTCCGCATCAGCGATTGAGGCCGCGATATTCGACCTCGACGGAGTCATAGTGGACACGGCGAAGTACCATTACATGGCATGGAAGCGCCTTGCGAACGAATTGGGGTTCGATTTGTCGCTCGAGGACAACGAGAGGCTCAAGGGCGTCAGCAGGATGAGGTCACTGGAGATACTTCTTGAAATCGCCGGGCTCCGACTTGACGAGCGGCGCAAGGCTGAGTTGGCCGAAAAGAAGAACCGGTGGTATGTTGAGTATATAAGTAAGCTCTCGCCCTCGGAGATCCTGCCCGGGGTGCCCGAGTTCATCGACGGTCTGAGAGGGCTGGGAGTGAAAACCGCGCTTGCGTCGGCGAGCAAGAACGCGCCCATGATCCTGGAGAGGCTGGGCATCACCGGGCTCTTTGAAGCGGTGGTGGACGGCAACACCGCGTCGAAGGCGAAGCCGGATCCGGAGGTGTTCCAGCTCGCGGCGGCGCGGCTCGGCGCGGACCCGTGCCGCTGCGTGGTGTTCGAGGACGCCGAGGCCGGGGTGGAAGCCGCCCGTAGAGCCGGCATGTTTGCCGTGGGGGTGGGCAAGCCAGAGGTCCTTCGCCACGCGGACCACGTGATCCCGGGGTTCGCCGGGCTGAGCCCGGCAGTGATCGTCGAACTCGTTTCGCGCCACCATACGAGCCGCCCGCCTCAGTGAAGCACCAGCGGACGAAAGCCGCGGGATGCCGCCGTGAGAAGACTGGACCCTGGGCGTATTCGTGCGCTCATTCGCCCGTTTCGCGTGAGGACCGCCTCAGAAATACCCAAAGCGCCGCAAGCGCCCATGGCAATGAAGCGATGACCCCGACCGGCATCGGTCCGAGCAACAGGTTTGGGGTACCTCTCGCGAAAATCATCCCGATCTGCGCCATGCCGTTGACCGCGCCGTGGCCTATCACGGCGGGCCACACGCTTCCGGCGCGGAGCGCCGCCCACCCCAGGAACGTCCCTGCCACGAGCGTGAACCAGACCATCGCCAGCATTCCCAGCCAGGGTGCCCCGCGGTAACCCAACCCGTAATTGTGTCCCATCGCGATCACCGGCCAGTGCCAGACGCCCCAGATGAGGCCCATAAGGAGGAGGGCCTTCTTCCCGCCGAGGGGCATTAGCTTCGGCTGGAGATAGGCGCGCCAACCGAATTCCTCACCGAAGGTGAAGAGGCCGTTGATGACCGGCGCTATGACGATCGCCTGAACGGTCTGGATCACGACGAAGGCCCAGGGGCTCAAGGGCACCGGACGCCCTGATATGCCCTCGGCTTCTCGAAGCATTGCCTGGACCGCGGAGAGAGACGGGTCAAAGTGGCCGGGGAACAGCGCGTAAAACAGAATAGCTCCCAACAGAATGAGAATACTCGGGCCGACCCACGCCACGACCCAGTAAGGCCATGATCGTCTGAGTCGCGGGGCGAGAAACGTATCGTTCCAGCCTTCGCGCGTCAGCGCGCGCGTCAACAGGTGCCCAAGGGCAGGGGCCCACATGTAGCCGGTCGCAAGCAGCACAACCGCAAGGGTAATGGGAGTTCCTCGCACAAGCTGGGGGCTGTTGTAGAGGCCGCCCGTCAGGTAGATCACCAACCCGGCAGTCCAGGCTATCCCGAACGAGAACGCCAAGTATATCGCGATTCGCCTTGTGTCCAGCTTCCCGACATCGCGTGCCGCGCGGTCCATTGTATCACCCGCCCCCTTATCCTTTCCATTATCCTCCCTCTTTCACGTTTGGCACCGCTCATGTCTCAGAGTTCGCTCCGTGGGCACTTATTCCTCTTCGGGTGTCTCCAGATGAGCCGATCGAATTCCTCAAGCGTGCGGCCGAATCTGAAGAGTCCCCGGTCTCCAGAGATCAGCGCCAGGGGAATCCCCCCTGCTTCGAGTTGTGCAAACACGTCGGAGACAAGCCTTCC
>JBLNDA010000088.1:0-23857 GCA_050261175.1 Clostridia bacterium | reverse complement strand
TCCGTGTCGGCCGTCACAGGTCGCTGGAGATGGTGCGACAGCGCCGCCGGCTCGAAACCCTTCGAGCAAGCGCCGGCGGCTCCGCGGTCGCCGATTACCGGGAAGGGGACGAGATCCGGCGCACAGCGCACCCTCGCCCAGCTGCCTCTGCCGTTTCTTAGGTTTTCCACTTCTGATGGGGATCACGCAGAGTCTCCCAGGGTTTCGCGTGGCCACGCGCCCACACAGTGTTTCGACGCCCCGTCTGTAATCCCTTCACCCCTGCAGTAGTGCCAAAACTTGCCCTACCAGAAGGAAATGCCCCCTAAACGCAGAATATTAATTGAAGTAGACACAATCTGTACCTGTGATGGATATGTCTCGCAAATGAAGGGAGGTGAAGGCGGGAGGGGCGTGACCTCATGATCGTTCCCAAGGCAAGCTCCCAAGCTAGAGTGGTGTCTCGAGTCTCGGGAATCTCAAGAGAGCGTATGCGAGTGACGAAGGAGGTAGAGCAATGTTCCGTAGAGGCCGCATAGTAACCATATTGTTGCTGGTAGCCGCCCTCGTGCTGGGCGCAACGGCCCTGACCAGCGGGCAGGAACAGAAGCCTAAGTACGGCGGCATCTGGAAAGACGCCCTCGCCGCAGATCCCCCCGACCTCGACCCTGTCATGGCTACCGATACCACTTCAGCCGAGGTTGGTTATCAGATCTTCGAGACCTTGGTCGCCATCGACCCTGACGGCGAGATCGTGCCACTCCTCGCGGAGTCCTGGAAAGCCTCTCCTGATGGCAAGACCTTTACGTTCAAGCTGCGTAAGGGGGTATACTTCCACAAGACCACCGAGGGCGGCAAGCCCACCGCGAACGGAGGCCGGGAGGTCACCGCGGAAGACTGGGTGTGGACGTTCAACTACATATGCGACCCGAAGACCAACTCACCGAGGGCATACTTCATCGACATGGTCAAGGGTTACAAGGAATTCCGCGATGGCAAGGCCCAGTCCATCTCGGGTATCAAGGCTCTCGACAAGTACACGCTTCAGATCGAGACCACCTATGCGTTCGCCCCGTTCATCGCAGTGCTGAGCTACAACACTTTTGTCGTCCTGCCCAAGGAAGATGTGCTGAAGTGGGGTAAGGACTGGAACTTCCACGTCGTGGGCACGGGGCCGTTCAAGTTCGAATCCTGGAAGCACGACGACAAGCTGGTGTTGTCCCGCAACGAGAACTACTGGATGAAGGACAAATGGGGCAACAAGCTGCCCTATCTTGACGGCATCGAGTTCAGGATCATCACCGACGCCACCATTGAATGGACCGAGTACAAGCTGGGCAACCTCTACGCCACCCAGGTGGACGACCCGTACTACCCCGAGGCTTCCAAGGGGCTCAAGATCATCAACGGCGTGAAGACCGCCGTGAACGAACTGGGCACCTACCTTGAGAGGCCGCAACTTGGCACTTACTACTACGGCATGAACCAGACCCTTCCGCCGTTCAAGGACAACAAGTACTTGCGGCAGGCGTTCAACTACGCCATCAACAGGCAAGCGCTCATAGACTTCGTCCTCAACGGCCGCGCGATGCCCGCCAAGGGCGTGCTTCCGCCGGGCATGTTCGCGTACAACGAGAACCTGAAGGGTTACACGTACGACCCGAAGATGGCCAAGGACCTCCTCGTGAAGGCTGGTTATCCGAAGGGCGTGCAAGTGACGCTCCAGTACAATACCAGCCAGGGCCACAAGAGGATAGCCGAAGCCCTCCAGGCCCAGTTCGCTCAGGTCGGCATCAAGGTCGACCTCAAGAACGTGGACTGGGGCGCCCACCTCGACACGTGCGGCACCCAGGGCACAGTGCCCTTCTTCAGAATGGGTTGGGTCGTGGACTACCCCGACCCGGACAACTTCCTTTACGTGCTCCTCAACTCCGACAACTTCGGAGACCCAGGCAACTACACGAGGTACCACAACCCGCTCTTCGACGACCTGACGAAACAGGCCAGGCTGGCCACGGACCAGGAAGTCAGGAGGAAACTGTACCAGAAGGCGGAGCAGATCGTAGTCGAGGACGCGCCGTGGCTATTCATCTACCACTATACCAGCCACAACATGTTGAAGCCGTTCGTGCGCGGATACAGGCTGCCGTCGTTCGGTCAGTACTGCAACAAGTTCACGGAGGTCTGGCTCGATCTGTAATTGGTTGACCGTAGCTTACGGTCTCCAGCCAGTCGTCGCCTGCACCCGGTGGACTTGCGCTGGTCCTGAAAGAGACCCAGAAGCCGTACACCACCCCTGACGGGGAGGAGCACCCTCCCCGTCGGGGGCGTTGCCGGAGGCCGCATTGGGTCGGGCACGCAACGGAAACAGGCCGCACTTGTGAGGGAGGGTGGTCCGCACTGTGGGAAAGTACGTGCTACGAAGGCTTATCGCGGCGATACCCGTGCTCATAGGCGTGATCCTCGTCGTGTTCATCCTGAGTACAATCGTGCCGGGCGATCCTGCGAGGATACTGTCCGGGCAGAGGGGAGATCCCGAGACGATCGAGAGGATTAGGCGCGAAATGGGCCTCGACAAGCCGTGGTACATCCAGATGATCAAGTTCTACAAAGACGCCATCACTCTCGATCTGGGACGATCGTACCGCAACAACATGAGGGTCACTGAGGCGATAGCCGAGAGGATACCCGCCTCCGCCAAGCTGGCAGGGGCAGCTTTGCTGGTGGCCGTTCCTCTCGGGATAGTCCTCGGCATCGTGTCAGCCGTCAAGCAGTACTCCATCTGGGACTATGCCAGTATGGTCCTCGCGCTCCTTGGGGTGTCGATGCCGGTCTTCTTCGTCGGCCTCCTCGGGATCGTGGTGTTCTGTGTCACGCTCAAGTGGCTCCCCGGCACGGGTTACGGCGGTATCCGCTATCTCATCCTTCCCGCGTTGGCGCTGGGCCTGCGGCCTGCAGCCCTCATCGCCAGGATCACGCGGTCGAGCATGCTCGAGGTCATACGTCAGGACTACGTAAGGACAGCGCGCTCCAAGGGCCTCCCCGAAAGGAAGGTCGTGTGGAAGCACGCCTTCCGCAACGCGATGATCCCCGTGGTGACCGTCATAGGAGTCGACACGGCGAACCTCCTGAGCGGCGCGGTGCTCACCGAAACGATATTCTGCTGGCCGGGCATCGGGCGAATGGCCGTGGAGGCCGTGGTGAACCGGGACTTCCCCATCCTCCGCGGAGAGGTGCTCTTCATGGCGGTCGTTTTCGTGGCGGTCAACATCCTCGTCGACCTGTCCTACGCGCTGTTCGACCCCAGAATTCGGTACGAGTAGGAGTGTGCGAAGAGATGGGAGGAACGAGCTCCGCTCCCGCAAACACGAAGACTCCGGCGTCGCCCGCAACAAGGCCTGGAGTCCACGAACCGGCCCGCGAGGAAGCCGGCAGGAGCCTCTGGTATTATGCCTGGTTGCGCCTGAAGAGGAACAAGTCCGCCATGTTCGGCCTGTCTCTCGTGCTTCTCGTGGTGTTCTGCGCGATCTTCGCACCATGGATCGCCCGGTACGATCCCATCGAGCAGCTTATGTGGACAGAAGGGGCTTCTGCGCAGCTCGCACCGCCGAGCTCCAAACACTGGTTCGGAACGGATTTGTACGGCAGGGACGTGTTCTCGCGGGTCGTCTACGGCACCCGGATATCGCTTCGACTGGCCGTCGCGGCGACGATAATCTCGGTCGCCATCGGCACGACGCTCGGCGCTCTCGCGGGCTACTACGGCGGGCTCGTGGACGACGTCGTGTCGTGGCTCATAAACGTCATCTTCGCCTTCCCCTTCCTGCTGTTCGTGATCACGGTGGTCGCCTACCTACCACCCAGCGACACACTGGTGTATACCGTGATAGGCGCCATCTCTTGGATACAGATCGGGAGGATCGTGAGAGGCCAGGTGATGGCCATAAAGGAAACCGAGTTCGTCCAGGCCGCGATAGCTTCCGGCGCGAGCGACGCGAGGGTGATCTTCAGACACATCCTGCCCAACGTCATCGCCCCTGTCATAGTGTCTGCGACTCTCGGCATGGGCAGCATAGTGATGCTCGAGGCAGGCCTCACCTTCCTCGGGTTCGGCACGCAGCCTCCCACTCCGAGTTGGGGTTACGAGATATCACGGGGCCAGGAGTACCTGCTCGCGGGCAAGTGGTGGTGGTCGATATTCCCGGGCATCGCCATATGCCTGACCGTGCTCGGGTTCAATCTGTTCGGCGACGGGCTGCGTGACGCGTTGGACCCGAGACTCAAACAGTGATCGGGGATGTCTACTTCGCGCGGACGATGTCCTTCACCTTCATGAGACGGGTGAGGTTTCCGCGCTCCATCTCGTCAAGCTTCATGGTGATGTACCTGGCCGCGCTCCGGAGGTTCGGTATGAGGACGTACTCGAGCGCGTTGACGCGACGCCTTGTCTTCTCGATTTCGTCGGCCAGAAGCTCAATGGACCTCTCGACCTCGGCAAGCTCCGCCAACCTGGGGAGCAACTCCGCGAGGCCCGCAACAGCGTCGTCCAGCGACGCGCTCGTGCCGCTGAACCCGTAGGGGTGCACGTCCCGCGCCTCTTCGCCACGCCACGTGAACTCCGGCACCTTGACGTTCATGATGGTCGTGGTGGACACATCCACCCCGCACGACACCTTCGGCACCATGAAGGCCTCTTCAAGAGCCTCGCCGGACATGGCGGCCCGGGCTTGAAGGAAGGCGGGCAGCACTCCCGCAAGGCCCGCCTCGACGCGCCCGCGCAAGACCTGCTCCTGCCTTATGAGGTCCAGGAACTTCTTCATGAGCTCATCGCGTTTGTCCTTCAGCAGCTTGTGCCCGCGCTCGGCCATGGCCAGGCGCTTCTTGAGCCTCAGAAGCTGCATGCGAGTCGGGCTTACCCTGACCTCCATGACGTCGCCGCGCCGGCGCCCCCGCCCCCGGTCTCTCCCCCGGTCGGGGCGCCTTGCAGCTCCCTCCTTCTCGCGTCTTCACGCCGACTGACAGGCCGGCCCCTTACGCGGTCCGAACCTTGGGCATGTACTTCTCGATGTACTCCTCGCGGACCCTCTTGAGCTCCCTTGTGGGAAGCATCGCCAGGAGTTCCCAGCCTATGCCAAGCGTCTGTTCTATCGGACGGTTCTCCTCGGGACCCTGCCTCACATAGTGTGCCTCGAACTCGTCGGCGAACTTCGAGAACTGCTTATCCACTTCGGAGAGCGCGGCCTCCCCCAGGATCACCGCCAGCTCCTTGGCTTCTTTCCCGCGCGCGTATGCGGCATAGAGCTGGTTCATCGTGTCCGCGTGGTCCTCGCGCGTCTTGCCCTTGCCTATGCCCTTGTCCTTCAGCCGGGACAAGGACGGCAGGACGTCGATGGGCGGGTATATCCCTTTGCGGTGGAGCTCACGCGAGAGGAATATCTGCCCCTCCGTGATGTAGCCGGTTAGGTCCACGATGGGATGGGTCTTGTCATCCTCAGGCATGGTGAGGATGGGGATCTGTGTGATGGAGCCCTTCCGCCCCTTGATCCTTCCCGCTCTCTCGTAGATGGTGGCGAGGTCGGTGTAGAGGTAGCCGGGATAGCCGCGCCGCCCCGGAACCTCCTTGCGCGCGGCGGACACCTCGCGCAGAGCCTCACAGTAGTTCGTCATGTCCGTGAGGATGACCAGCACGTGCATGTCTCTCTCGTACGCCAGGTATTCCGCTGCCGTGAGGGCCATCCTCGGCGTGGATATCCGCTCGATGGCGGGGTCGTTGGCTAGGTTCAGGAAGAGGACCGCCCGCTCAATAGCGCCGGTGCGCCTGAAGTCTCTGATGAAGTAGTCCGCCTCCTCGAACGTGATGCCCATGGCCCCGAAGACCACAGAGAACTTCTCCTCGGTGCCCAGGACCCGTGCTTGCCTTGCTATCTGCGCGGCGAGGCTCGCGTGCGGAAGCCCGGACGCCGAGAAAATGGGAAGCTTCTGCCCGCGCACCAGGGTGTTCATGCCGTCGATGGCTGAAACCCCCGTCTGAATGAACTCCGACGGGTAGTCCCGGGCGTGAGGGTTTATGGGACTCCCGTTTATGTCCAGCTTCTTCTCGGGAATCACGGGCGGACCCCCGTCACGCGGGCGACCGAACCCGTCGAAAACCCGTCCGAGCATGTCGGGAGCCACCGCAAGCTCGATTCCCCTTCCGAGGAACCTCACTCTGGCCTTGGCGAGGTTGAGCCCTGCCGACCCTTCGAAAAGCTGCACGAGCGCCCTCGAGCCGGACGCCTCGAGCACCCTGCCCCTCCGGGTCTCGCCCGAAGCGATTTCTATCTCCACAAGCTCTCCGTATTTCACGTCCCGGACCTGCTCAACCATCATCAGCGGTCCGGCGACCTCGGAGACCGTCAGGTACTCTTTAAGCAACCTCTTCACCCCCAGCTTGGGTAAGGTCAGCGAACGCCTTCGCTACGTCCTCGCCGATCTTGTCGAGCCTCGCGGTGTCGCTCTCCGGCACGTACTTCATCCTCGCGATGGCGTCCCTCACGGGAAGCTCGAGGATACGGTCGAGGCTGGCACCTTGCTCCACGGCTGCAAGCGCGGCATGGTGGAAGTCGAGGATGGCCTTGAGCATCAAGTGCTGTTTCTTCATGGAGGTGTACGTGTCCACCTCGTGGTACGCGTTCTGGTGCAGGAAGTCCTCGCGCAAGCTCTTCGCCGTTTCGAGGGTCAGCCTGTCTTTCACCGAGAGCGCGTCCACTCCGACCAGCCTCACTATCTCCTCCAATTCCGCCTCTTCCTGAAGGATCTTCATGGCCTCGGCGCGCAGCACACCGAAGTCGGACGCCACTGTCTCCGTTATGTGCTCTTCTAGCCTCTCGAGGTACAACGAGTAGCTGATGAGCCAGTTGATTGCCGGGAAGTGGCGCCGCGCGGCCAAGGAGTCGTCGAGGCCCCAGAACACCTTCACGATGCGCAAAGTGGCCTGGGTGACCGGCTCAGAAAGGTCGCCACCAGGAGGCGACACCGCGCCCACCACGGTGAGCGTGCCCTCGCGATCGTCGCTGCCGAGACACCTTACGCGGCCCGCCCTCTCATAGAACTCCGCCGCCCTGGAGCTAAGGTAGGCCGGGTATCCTTCCTCACCCGGCATCTCCTCGAGCCTGCCGGATATCTCACGCAGCGCCTCCGCCCACCGCGACGTGGAGTCGGCCATGAGGGCTACGTTGTAGCCCATGTCGCGGAAGTATTCGGCAATCGTGATCCCGGTATACACCGAGGCCTCCCTCGCCGCAACCGGCATGTCTGAAGTGTTCGCCACGAGCACGGTACGCTTCATCAGCGGTTCCCCTGTGCGCGGGTCGGTGAGCTCGGGGAAGTCCATGAGCACCTCGGTCATCTCGTTCCCGCGCTCGCCGCATCCGACATACACGATGATGTCGGCATCCGCCCACCTTGCGAGCTGGTGCTGAACCACCGTCTTGCCGCTGCCGAAGGGGCCGGGCACGCACGCTGTGCCGCCTTTCGCCACGGGGAAGAACGTGTCTATGATACGCTGCCCGGTGACGAGCGGTTGGTAAGGAGCGAGCTTCTCCCTGTAGGGGCGGCCGCGCCGCACAGGCCACCTCGAGACCATTGTGACGTCCCTCACGCCCGACGCCGTCTTGATCCTGGCTATGACGTCGAGCACGGTGAACTCCCCGGCGCGGATCTCGTCCACGATCCCCTCGACGTCACGGGGAACCATGATCCTGTGCTCCACCACAGTGGTCTCCTGCACCACCCCGAGCACGTCGCCCGGACCGACGCGGTCGCCGGGCTTGACCCGCGGCTCGAACGACCATCTGCGACCGCGGTCGAGGCCCGGAAGCTCCACGCCGCGCTCGATGCGGTCGCCGACCGCGGCCCGGATCTTGTCGAGAGGCCTCTGAATCCCATCGTAGATGGACTCGATGAGCCCCGGGCCCAGTTCCACCGAGAGGGCCTCGCCCGTCGAGTACACGGGCTCCCCCGGCCCAAGCCCGGCGGTCTCCTCGTAAACCTGGATCGACGCCTTGTCGCCGCGCATCTCGATGATCTCGCCGATGAGCTTCTTCTCGCTCACGCGTACGACATCGTACATTCTGGCATCGCTCATGCCCTCCGCCACAACGAGCGGCCCCGAAACCTTGATGATCCTTCCCACGTCCATCGACGATCCTACCCTCTCTCTTGAAACAGGATGTCGGCTCCGACCGCCTTCTCGACGATCCTCTTCATTCTTTGCGAGGCAAGCCCGAGCGAGCCGCCCACGCCTGGGATGATGAGCACCGCGGGCAGCGGCGCATCCTGGAATCCCTCGATGACTTCGGGCACAGCCCTCGCCACCTGCTCAGTGACGAAAATCACAGCGTACCCACCCTTGCGTGCGTCTTGGAGGATGGATGCGGCATCGTCCTCATGCTTCACAATGAAGACGTCCACGCCAAGGGCGCGGAATCCGAAAACCGAGCCTTCTTCACCCACGGCTGCGAACTTATACATGGACATCACGCAGCCTTTCCTTGATGCTCTCCCTAGACATGCCTGAGAGCTTCCCGACGAGGATGAGCCTCACCAACCTGAGCTCGTGCAGTTTCGCAAAGATGTATCCGACAAGCGGCTCAGGCCCGAGGGGCACGTACCGCGCTCTGCGGATGCGCTCCCACACGATCTCCTCTGACAACCTTTCCAACTCGGCTATGGGTCTTCCCTCTGTGAGCGCGTCCGCCGCCTGCCTCGCCAATGCCTCATACCCGGTACCAGCGACGCTCGCGACCGCGGCCTCAGGAGGCTGCTCGTACGACGCGACGAGCCGGATCGGGTTGAGCTTTCCCCCGGGCACCATGGCTTGCGCGGCGGATTGCTTGTCCCGCCCCATCCTCCTCGACCTGAAGTAAACCGACAGGTTGAACAGGTCGACCTCCATTTGAACAAGGTCCACGAGGTACCGGATACCGAGCGAGTCCGCCCTCGCCAGAAGGTAACGGTACATCTCCCGGTCCACCGCAATGTCGATGGTCTCGGGCGTGGGGCGAAGGTCGTGGGCCGCCCGCGCCGCGCTGAGCGCCTCGGTGAGTTGGGGCGGGAGGTCTCTCGTGTCGCCTTCAACGGCACGTTCAATGACAGCCAGGTCGCAGGCGCCGTGCCTTGCCACGGCCTTCTCCGGAGGAACCCGGTGCAGTTTCGCCTTCATCATCACTTTGAGATTGTGGAAATCCCATCTTGCGGTGACGAAGTCCACGAGCCCCGGCTCCGGGGTCGTCTCCCGGACCAGCCGGGCCAGCCTCACTTCCTCACCGGTCGTGATCTCGTCGATGGTCAGGTGCGACTTCTCGGAAAGTTGAGCGCGGGCATAGCCCGCCTCAGCCAACACCTTCAGCGCCCCCTCAAGGTCGGGGGCGTCAATCATGCGGTCGATGCGACCCCGGTCGAGCAGCCTCGTCTCGAGCACCCTCACGCGCCCGGTAGCATATGCGTACCTGGATTCAAGCCCCAGCATCTCGCCATCCGTCACCTCCCGGGATGCCCCCTTGGGTGCTGAGCCTCAGTCGAACAGAACCTTGGCTACCTCCACCACCAATGCCTCGCGCTCTCGCGCCAGGATCGCGTCGAACGTGGAGTTCACTTCTGTCCTCCCAGTCCGCAGCACAAAGCCCCCGTCGAATTCGCCGGGAGCACTGGAAAGCCGAAGGGCGGCCTTACGGCCCTGCTTCGCCAGCTCCGCGTTCACCTCGGACACGACACCGGGGCCGATGGTTCCGAGATCCCGCGCTGACACCACGACCTCTTCCTCGCCGCTTTCCACAGCTTCGAGAATGGCCTGTTTCAAGTAGGCCCTGTACCGCTCGGGCTCCAGCGAAGTCAGTCGTCTCCGGGCCTCCTGGAACACCTCATCGACGAGGGCCGCCTTCGTCGCCAGCAGTTGTTTGCGGGCGTCCAGCTCCGCGAGGGTCAGAGCGCGTCGCCTCTCTTCGTCGGCCTTCTCGTTACCCCGCGCAAGCACCTCATCGCGCTTTCTCGCCGCCTCTGCCCTTGCCCCGGCGACTATCGCCTGAGCCTCAGCCGTGGCGGCGTTCACTATCTCGTCAGCCCTGGCTTTCGCGTCTTCCAGGATCTTCTCCCGCATCTTTTCGAGAGCCGACATTCACGCCACTCCTTTGAGAGGAAGGCCGAACATGATGAGAAGCAGCGAGGCGAGGAACGCCAGCACCGCGTACGTCTCCACCATGGCTGCGAACGTAACGGGCTTGCCGAGCTCCTCAGGTCTCTTCGCCACGACGCCGACGCCGGCCGCCGCGACCATCCCTTGATGAATGGCGGAGAGCCAGCCGACTATGGCGACGGGGAGCACAGCCATGATGACGAGGAGCCCTTCGAACGTGGTCAGCCGGAGCACGTTCCCGCTGAACACGCCGAGCTTCATCATGAGAACGAACCCGGTGAGGAGTCCGTATATACCCTGCGTCCCGGGAATGACCTGCAAGAGCAGTATCTGTCCGAACTTGTCGGGGTCCTCCGTGACAACCCCCGACCCCGCGGAGCCCACGAGCCCGACCCCCATGGCCGATCCCACGCCTGGCAGAGCCACCGCCAGGGCTATGCCGAGAAATCCGAGGATCATACCGACCGTGACGTCCATTGTGTGTTATGCCTCCCCTTCCTCCATGACTTCGATGTACTTCGTCCTCTTTCTGAAGGGCAGGAACCTTCGCCCGCCCCCCTCGAAGAACTTGCTGAAGAACTCCACGTATTGCAACCTGCTCGAGTGCACGTACGAGCCGACCACGTTTATCGCGAGATTGAATCCGTGCCCCACTACGAGCAGAAGGAGCATGGGAATCCACCCCACGAACGGTATACCGAGCATGCGCAGGGCCATGTCGTCGATGACAACCGCGATCACCGATGAGGCGAGCCCGAGGGCCAGAAGCCTCGAATAAGACAGCACATCGCTGAGATACCCGGTAACCCCGTAGAGGCTGAGGACTCCCGACGCGAGACGCCTGAGGGGGTTCCTCTGCGCGCGCCCCTGGGTGAGGATGAGCCCCGCAGCCCCCACAAGGGAGGCCCACTGACCCGCCGCCGCGAGCCCTGCGCTTCTCAAGCTCGAGCCTCCCAGAAGCAGGAGAAGGCCCGTGAGGAACACGTACCAGAACCCCTGATCGAAGATGGCGTCAAGGAGTTTCCCTTGCTTGACGTTGGAATAGAACTTAATTCCGAGACCCACATAGATGTGGACGATGCCCAGGGCAAACGACACACCCAACATGAGCATGGGGTCGTCCATGGGGTTGAACCAAAGCGGCGGGATCTTGACGAGATTGCCCATCCAACCCCCGGTCAACGCCCCCACGATCGCCGAGGACACCCCGCACATGGCGAGGAGCGTGAAGAGCTTCTTCGCGAGGCCCGCCATCTTCACGTTCTTCAGGAGCAGGAGCGAAAGGGCCGTGAGGCCGAGCCCGTAACCGACGTCGCCGAGAGCTATGCCGAAGAATATCAAAAAGAACGGGGCCAACGCAAACGTGGGATCCACCGACCCGCTCTGCGGCATGCTGTAGATCTCTGTCACGGCTTCGAACGGCGTCACCGGACCCGGGTTCTCCAGCGCCACGGGCGGGACCTCGCCCTCCACCGGGTCGCGCGCTTCGATGTGGACAAGGCCGAACCTCGATGTGAGCGCCTTCTCGAGCGCCGGAAGATCAGAAGCGCGCACCCATCCCTCCACCGCAAACGCCGTACGGGTCGCGGGACAGCTGCGCTCGAGGAGCCGCCTCTCCCGCTCGAGAGACAGGTTGTCATGGAGTGAGAGTATCTTGACGCGCTCGGAGAGCACGAGTCTCACTTCACTCAGGACCCGTTCCCTTTCATCCGCGATGCGGGCGAGTTCCTCACCGCATGCCCGAATCTCCTCGGCGGGTTTGCCGTCGAGCGCCGGCAACTGGGCTGGCGATAATCCGCGCTCTGCCAGGACGTCGAGCACGCGCTGCCTGTCCGCGGCAAGGCATATCACGGCCACGGGCACGGTCCGCTTGTTCTCCGGCCCGGGCTCGACGTGCACAGCGCAGCAGGACTCTTCAAGCCGCTCCACGACAGCGTCGAGAGCCCTAGTGGGGACCTCACATAGAACGAGGCAATACGACCGGGTCTCCGAAACCCTTGACAGCGGGACGTCCAGCCACGACCACGGCTCGAGCTGCCTGAGCATCGAGTGAACGCGGTTCTCCTCGTTGTGAAGCCTGGAGAGCTCCTCGTCCAGCCTGCGGCATCGCTCGAAAACCTGGTGCCCCTCGTCGTACAGCCTGCCGTATTCCTCGAACGATGACTCGGCAAGCGGCACTTTCCCGCCGGCGAATTGCTGGATGAGGTTCTTCTTGACTTTCTCGAACCTATCGAAGAACTCTATGCAGAACTTGAGCTCCGCAAGGCGTTGGTCGATCTCCTCGAAGCTTCGGGCCTCGCCGGCCTGACGCGCACGATCACCCAGCACCGCTCCCGTAGAGGCGCCGGCGCCCTCGTTGGAACCAGCGCCATCAGGCGCGCCATCAGGCGGCGAATCGTCGTCCCTTACCACCTCAAGAACGCCCAGTTCCTGGAGGGTCTCGGCAATCTCGCAAGCTTCCGAAACCGGTGCAACCAGGACGACCTTTTTCATCCTAGCGACTGCCACTTGCCGTCACGATCCTCTCCACCACGAGATCGACCGCCTGTGACATCCTGGCTCGCGCCTGGCTTGCCAGGTCTCGGCAGTCGCCCGCCGCCCTCTCCGCGACTGCGGCGGAAGCCGCCCTGACATCGGCCTCCTGAGCCCTGGCGCTCGCTGCAGCCTCGGCGACTGCCTCCGCCACTGCGTTCTCCACGACCATCCTTGCGGTGGTGCGAGCATCCTGGATGATAGACCTAGCGCGCGCCTCGGCCTCCCTGAGGATTTCGTCGGCACGCGCCTCGGCGTCCTCCAACTCTTTCAGGGCCTCGTAAGCCAAGCACCCCACCTCCCGACCGTCAACTATTCTACTACAACAGGTACAGCACAACAACCCCCTCAAGCAGGCCAAAACCCTGGCAGCGGTCTCACCAGGGCTTTCCCGCGGCCCGCATGGCAGGTTCGCACTGCTACTCCTTCGCTACGAAAGCTCAAGTTCCTTCCTTGGGAAGCAGCCGCGGACATGGAAAAGAATCAACCGGAACGATGTCTTGTTTGGGAACCGTGGAACGCGGTCTGCGTTATGAGTTATTGAAAGCCCGGTGAGAAGACTGGTGGAAGCCGGGTGAGAAAACGAGGGTTGAAGGGTATCCGGGGGCATCCGAGGCGCGCGCCCTTTAACATATATCCCATATGCCGCGAGAAGCGGTGAGCGGTGAAAGAGCCATACACCTTCTCGGTAGCAACAACGAGTAGCAACAACGACTCAAGTAGCAACAACAACGACAACCGACCCACGCCAATAGACCACCCAAAACCCGGCGAGAGCCGCCGCAGGCCTTGTTCGAACTAGGCCCTGCCGGCGGCTCTTGCTGTGTACCCTCGCTGAATACGAACAACCACGTGCGCCCGTGCCCGGCGCGCTGTGCCCCGGGCGGTGGACGCCGGTGCGACCCGTGCGACCTGCGCGGGAGTTCCGGGCGGGGATTTCGAGCGGGGGGTCAAGGGTTCGTCGACTCCGGAACACCACGAACCAGGACATTGCCTGGACTCCCGCCCTGACCCGGCAGCCGCCCCGCCCCCTCACTCAATGCCCGGATATGTGCCTCTCAGCCTCTGTCGCGGCAATGGCTCCGTCCGCCACCGCCGTAACGACCTGCCGCACCGTCTTCGCGCGGACGTCCCCAGCCGCGAAAAGGCCAGGGGTTCGTGTCCTCATTCGATCATCAGTCAGTACATAGCCCTGGGGGTCGAGGTCCGCGAGCCCGGCGATGAATCCGGTGTCCGGCCGGCTGCCGACGGCCACGAAAACCCCGTCCGCCCCGAGTCGCCGCCTCTCGCCTGTCCGGGTGTCCCTTAGGATCACGCCTTCCACCTTGTCCGCGCCAAGTATCTCGTCGACCACCGAGTTCCAGGCGAAGCCGATCTTGGGGTTCTTGAACGCGTCCTCCTGAACGACCTTCGTGGCTCTCAGCTCGCCGCGTCTGTGAACCACGGTCACCCGTGAAGCGAACCTCGTCAGGAAGAGGGCCTCGACTATCGCCGAGTCACCCCCGCCCACCACCAGCACATGCCTGTCCCGAAAGAACGCGCCGTCGCACGTGGCGCAGTACGACACGCCGGAACCGCGCAGCCTGTCCTCGCCGGGAACACCGAGCCTCACCGGTTCGGTTCCGGTGGCCACGATGACTGCGGCCGCCCGCAGTTCGCCTTCGCTCGTATCGACGGCGAACCCTCCCGCATCCTGGCGCGTGGCAACCGCTCGCACCTCGGCGCTGCGCCACTCGGCGCCAAACTTGCGGGCTTGCTGCTCCATCCTCTGCATGAGATCGGGCCCTGAGATTCCATCCGGGAATCCGGGGTAGTTCTCGATGAGGTGTGTGGTGGAAGCCTGTCCACCGGCGGCGGCCCGTTCGACCACAACCGTGGCAAGCCTCGCGCGACCCGCGTAGAGCGCGGCCGCGAGGCCCGCCGGGCCCGCGCCTATCACCACGACTTCAAACTCCGTCGCTGTTCCATCCGGCAATGCGATCTCACTCCCCTACCGTTGCTTCGTGTCAGCGTCACCCGAACGGAAAGCAGCCCCCGCCCTTCGAATGACGTCCTTCAGATTCTGCAGGAATACGCGGGGGATGGACCCGCGAGGCATCCCTTCAGCCGCTACGAGATCCACCGATGCCATCTCGTCCTTGTCGAAAAGGACGGCAAGCCTGCCGAGGGTTTCGCCGCGCCTGATCGGTGCCCGGGGGACCCCGTCGATGAATATCCTCTCCTCGATGAGATGGGCCAAATCCTTGCGCACGACGACGCGAAGATCCTCTGCGGCGGCGAGATGGATCTCCCGCTCCAGGCCGCCTTCGACCCGCGTCGTCGTGACCACCTGCCCCCGGGAGGCAAAAGTCACGACGTTGTGGCGGTTGAAGCCGTAGTCCAGCAACTTCGCCGAGTCGGCCCATCTCGAGGCTGAGTCGAGGACCACCGAGATGAACTGCACGCCGCCCCTCGTGGCCGACGCGACGAGGCAATACCCCGCTGCCGCGGTCGTGCCGGTCTTCACCCCGTCGGCGCCCTCAAAGGACCACAACAGGGCGTTGGTGTTCGCGAGCCGCCGGCGCTCCATCTCCTCGCCGTGGTCCACGTCTATCTCCGCTTCGCGCGTGCTCACGATGTCGGCGAACAGCGGATACTGCAGCCCGTACCGCGCCATGAGCGCTAAGTCGAATGCCGTGGAATAGTGGTTCGGCGCGGTCAGCCCGTGAGGATTCGCGAACCTCGTGCGCAAGGCGCCGATCTTCTGGGCCTTGACGTTCATCATCCGCACGAAACTCGGCACAGACCCGGCGATGTGCTCGGCGATGGCCATACAACCGTCGTTTCCCGACCTGAGCATCGTCCCCCGCACCAGGTCATCCAGCCTGAGCCTCTGCCCTTTGCGCAGCCACAGCGACGACCCGGGAGTGCCCGCAGCATTGGCGCTCACTACCACCTCCGAGTCCATGTCGCCGAGCTCAATGGCGAGTATCGCCGTCATGATCTTCGTGGTGCTGGCGGGGTGCATGCGCACGTTCTCGTTCTTGCCGTAGAGAACCGTCCCTGTCGTGCTCTCGATGAGGACTGCCGACGCCGCCGTAACCCACGGCCCCTCGGTGTAATAAGGCGCATAGACGATCTCGGGGTACCCGCGCGTCCTGGTGTACACCCGCGCCGTCGCCGGGAGAATACAGGCGCTACCAAGGGCTGCGGCGCCCGTGAGCAACGCGGCGAATGAGACGACCCAGCAGAACAAGGCTTTCTTGGGCACGAACACCGCTCGCCACCCGCTTCGGGCAGTTGGGCGTCGTCAACCTGCCCTGCACTATCCCTATGCGAGCGGACCGCCGTAGATACCTGCCCCTTTGCGCGTCCCGCCCGGCCCGGTCCGCCGCTCTCCTCCCGGCGGTCTCGCAGTCGCCTCCCGCACGCTCCGGGTCATTCCGAAGGCGAGACTCCGAGACCCGGCGCATCAGGAAGCACGAGCTCCCCTCCCTCTCGAACGGACACGCCCTTCCACGGATCCCGGGACAACAAGAGGTTTCCGTCGAGGTCGGCCCAGTCCACGAGCCCTGCTACCTGGGCCGCAGCCGTAATGCCGATTGACGTCTCCACCATGCAGCCCAGCATGATTCGGAGGCCGCAAGCCCGAGCGGCCCTGATCATGCGGAGGGCGCCGGTAATGCCCCCGCACTTCATGAGCTTGATATTGATGCCGTCCACCGCCCCCGCCAGGCGAGGCACATCCTCCGCGCTGACGGCGCTCTCGTCCGCCACGACCGGCATCTGCGCCCGCTCCCGGACGAACCGCAGGCCGTCGATGTCCCAGGGTGGCACCGGCTGTTCCAGGAGTTCCACCCCAAGCTCGCGGATTCCATTCGCCAGCGCCGCGGCGTCCTTGGGTGTCCACGCCGCGTTCGCGTCAACCCTGATCCTGACGTCCGTGGAACGCCTCACCGCCTCCAAAGCCCTGAGGGAGTCGGGGGCTCCCAGTTTGACCTTGAGCATGGAGAACCTGCGCGCCGCCTCGGCGGCGCGGTCCGCCATGACCTCCGGACGATCGATACCGATTGTGAACGACGTTCTCGGCAACGGGAGGCCCGACAGCCCGAGCATCTTGTGGACGGGCATCGAGCAGAGCTTGCCCGCGAGGTCCCACATAGCCATGTCGACAGCGGCCTTGGCAGCCCCGTTGAACCGTATCGCGCGATTCATTCCATCGAATACCCGCTCAATCGCAAAGGGATCACCGCCGAGGCACTCGGCGAGGCGCGGCAAGGCGGCCATCACGTGTTCTGCCGACTCTCCGTAGAACGCGGACGGCGCGGCCGCCCCCAGCCCTGTCATGCCACCATGTCTTATCTCCACCACGACATTTCGAGCGACAGTCTGTGTTCCCCTGGCGATCGTGAAGGGCGTCGAAAGCGGCATCTCGACTATGCGCGCGCGCAATTCCATGGAATTCCCTCCTCTACCGCAGAATCGTTTCTACGCGCGCCCCTGAACTCCTGCAGGCGTTCCGGCGGCCCGGGTACCCGCCTGAATCACCCCTTTTAATCACCCATAGGCTGGAAGGACGCCCAAGCGCTCCCGGCGAACCACCCCGCGCACCCGTGAGCGCGCAGGGGCGCCGGGCGACAAGAACGATGAGATCGGAAAGGCCGGTGGTACCATGAACTCCCGTTTCTTTGTCAGGCGAATGCCGGGCATCGCCGCGGTCTCGCTCGCCATCGCGGCGATCACCATAGCAAGGCTCAGCAGCCCGGCGGATGCCGGAGCCTCGAACCAGGCGACCGTCCCCGTCACGTGCAGGGTGGTGCCCGCCCTTGAAGCTTCGTTCCCGGGTCCGGTCAGCCTTGGGAACCTCGACGTGGGCGCTCCCCCCGCGCTGTCTGCACCGCAAGTCGTGACCGTGCGCTCGAACGCGCCGTGGGCCCTCAAGATCCGCTCGGACGCTCAGGACGGACGCATGAAGCAGTGGACGGGAACGGGCTATGCTTCTCCCGAGCCTCGCACCCTCTCCGCGCCGCTCGAATGGAAGCGTAGCGACGGCGTTGACTTCGCGCCGGTCTCCGGAAACGAGGCGGTGGTCGCGGCGGGCATGCCGCCGACGGGTTCCGCGGGCGCAACCATATCGATGGTTTTCAGGCAGGAAGTGACTTACGATGACCAGGCACTGCCCGACCCGGCTCACGCGTACAGGATCGAGGTGACGTATGTGGCCGCCCAGACCTACTGAGCGCGCCAGGAGGGTACCGTGCCTGACGAACGAGCGGACGAAGGAGTGATCGGTGTGGGCACACCAAGGACAAGCGCAAGAATGGGAAAGTCGGCGTTCGCCGTGCTCGTCTGCGCGGGCGTCATTTCCCTTGTCTCACCCAGCGCGGAATCTCAGGGGGTTTCCATCCGCGTCAGCCCTGCCAGCATAACGGCGACCGTGAGGAACGGCGACTCCATCGGGCCTTTGCTCGTCACGAATCGGGGAACGTTCCCCGTTGAAGTGCGGGGAACCTGTGAGGTGGGCGGGCACGACCAGTCGGGCGTGCCGATGCACCGCGAGGTGAGGGACCCGGCGGCCACGGATGCTTACGTCACTCTCGATCCAGTCGAGTTCCGGCTGCCGCCCGGGGGTTCCAGACTAGTGTACGCCCAGGTTCACTTGAGGAGCGGATTCTCCGGCGGCGCGTACCCCGTCATACTGTTCCGGGCAAGGCGGGCTGAGGGCCTGGCGCAGGGCGGCATAATCGCCGCCTCGCAGATAGCCGTGCTCACGCTTCTCACCGTAGCGCCTGGCGGCGCGGCGGTCCCCCCTGAAGCGGAGGCCGTGCTCACGTCTCTGACAGTCGAGGGAAACGCCGACGGAAGCTGGATCCGGGTGACAGCTGCGTGCGAGAACAGAGGCGCTATTCATACCAGTCTTTCCGGGCTGCTTCTCATAAGAGACTGTGATGGCAGGGTCGCCGCGCAAGGCGCTCTTGCGTCAGCTACGTGTCTTCCCGGGTGCGCCCGTGTTCTATCGGGCCTCGTTGACGCCGCGCGCCTTCGCAAAGGCACGTACATCGCCGAGGTGCGTCTCGCAACCGCTGGAAGGGCGGCGGACTCCGCGCTCATTGCGTTCAAGGTTGAACACGGCGTAAGCGTGGCATCCACCCATATCGAACTGCGGAGAAGCCCGGCGGCCTCGCACGGGAGCGAACGCTCGATGGCTCCCAGGATAGCGCGGCTTGCCGTACCGGTGGTCAGCGAGGGGCGCGGTCTCCCGCTAGAGGTGGTGCTCGAAAGCCCCTCCGGCGTGCTCCTTGATCCCTTGGGCTACGTGGAGATCTGGGACTACCAGATGAAACGGGTCGGAGTCGTCGCCCTCCAAGGCACGGGCCCCGCGCCCGGGGGGCATACGGTGGTCCGGCTTACTTGGCCGGAAATACTGTCACCCGGCTACTACACGGCCAGGGCGACATTGCAGTGGGGCGGTGAGGGGCTCTCGGTTTCGACTCCTTTCGTGGTCGGCAGCGGCGTCTCTCTCGGGAGCAAGGGGTGACGGCTCGCATGGCGACCGGGTTCAAGCGTGCCGCGCTCATTGGGTCCGTGCTGTGCGTCGCTGCGGCCATGCTGCCAGAGTCGCAGGCGGCGACCCGGGCTCTTCAACCTGAACCTGCGCTCGAGATGTCGGTGCAAGAAGGCGGAGTCGATTTCGGCGAAATGAGCCCAGCCTCACCGCCTCGCACGCTCCCAGACGCGGTCTACATCGCCGTGAGGACGCAAAGGGCGGGGCCCTGGAACCTGAGCGTGGCTGCTACCGGAGACTTCACGGCCGGGGAAGGCGGCCCGACCTTCCCCATCGGGAACCTCGAGGTCTCTGGCCGCTTGAACGGGCAGCCCGCGCCGTTTCAGCGGTGCGCCACGTCTCCGGTGACGTTGGTCTCGAACGGCCCACTCAACGGAGGCACCGTGGCCATGGACTATCGCCTGAGTGTAGGATACGATGCTCCGGCCCTTGCCGCCGGAGCCGAGTACCGGAGTGACCTTGTGTACACGACGAGCTTCGGCACGCTCGCGGCGTCGTACGTCGACCCCAACCCGTTCGACCCAGCCGTTCATCAGGTTGTGACGATACGGTACCACTACTCTCGCCTTTCGTACCCATACGTAGTTGTACAGATCTTCAACTCCCTGGGCCGCGTGGTTTTCTCCAGGTCCTTCCCACGACCGCCTGACGGCTGGTACGTGGAAACCTGGGACGGGAGGGATATGACCGGTCATCCGGTTCCCGACGGCGTGTACTCGTATTCGATCACAGGCTCCATGTATATAATCGCCGGAGGCTACATCAACGTGCAGCGCGGCTCGCCCGGCCCGCAGGCGTCGGGCGGCGACGCCCCGCGTCACGACTCCGGAGCCGTCTTGCAGCTCTCCGCGTGCGCCCGCCCGTGTTCAGTCGCCGTCGGCGACGTCGTGACGGTATCCGCTTGCCTCCGGAACGCGAGCGCCTTCGAACTCTTGCACTCACGAGTCGCTTTCGACCTCCCTCAGGGCGTTCGCCCTATTGCGGAGGCCGCCGCCTTCGAAGACGGCAGGGACCGGCCCATAACCATGATCCCCGCGGAGACAGGTGTTTCGTGGGATCTGGGGGCTATACAGAGAGGGGCTTCTGTGTGCTTTTCTTTCAAGGCCGCAGTAGGGCCGGACGCGCGCCCTGGTGACAGCGTGCTTCGCGCCCGCGCGTCGGCGGCGCTCGGAAAGCTCGTCGTGAGGTCAGAGGAAGCCATCGTTCATCTCGGCATCGAGACCACGACAGAAGCCGGCCAGGGAGCCGTCGTGGGCAGGGTTTTCATGGATCGCGACGCGGACGGCAGGATGACCGAAGCCGACGAGCCCGCACAGGGAGTGCTCATAGCCGTCGGTGACGCGAAGGCGGCAAGATCCGATGCCGGCGGACGGTTCACCCTGGAAGGGTTGGCCCCCGGGGATCACGTCGTGCGGGCGGCCGGGCCGACGCTGCCACCGGGATGGGAGCCGCGGACCACCTTGATTGCGGTGAGCGTCGCCCCAGGCGAAACGGTGCGGTTGGACGTTCCGCTCAGACGCATCGACGCGGCGGCGCGTGGCGCTGCCGCCGCGCCGGCGTCCTGCGTCCTCTCGGGGGTGGAATCGATCAAGCTGGAGATGGGTCCCGGGTACACCTCATGGCATGCCAGTGGCAATATCGCGGCTCAGACCGGAGCCGGCCTTGAACTGAGCCTGAATGGCGAAAGTCACGTAACCTGGGTGACAGACGGTGAGAGAGCGGACGGACTCACGATGCCGAGGCGGGAAGCGACTTTCTCCGGGCTCGCGACTTTGGCCGCACCGCTCGCCCGGAACGCCAGGCTCACCGTGGGACTATCGACGATCTCCGAGGCGAGCGCAGGACTTCCCGCCTTCCGCGTCGGAATGGATGTCGCGCCGGTGCGGGGCCTGACGTTGACGGCAAGCTACGATACGGCGCGGGGATCGCCGCAACTATCGGGGACGTGGGAAGCTCACCTTGCGGAGGGTTTGGCACTTGCCGCGGGGGCAGACATCGCCCGGGGCGGCGAGGACACGTTCGTCGCCCCCCTTGTGAGCGCTACCTACACTGGGCCGTCCGGGGTTACGGGCCGGTTGGTCCTGCGGGGAGCGCCGCACCCCGTGGCCGAGCTTGCGTGCTCTTTGCCGCTCGGCCGAAGCCTCAGCCTCGCGTTGACCCACCGCCGGTACATCGGAGCCGCTGCCACGCAGGGCCAGAGCGAGAGTCCGGCAGACACGGTCCTTGGGCTGCGGTACCTGGCCGGCGGGAAGACGCCTCTCACCGTCGCCGGCCAGTACAATCCGGCAGATGGAAGCTTCGCGGGTTCCCTCCTGTCGGCGGGAGGCACGCCGGGCGGAGGCTCCTGGCACGCAGGTCTTGCGGCTTCCTTCGAGCCTAGCCTTGCGTCCGTCTCGTTGCAGGCTGGCATCGCCCTCCCCGGCCGCCTCGAGCCGGTGGGCAGGCTCACCTGCGGAAGCGAGAGATACCGCCTAGAGAACGGGGATGCCACCAGGAAGCTCACGATGTCCCTTTCCTGCTCCGTCCTGCTCGACGAGCGCACGACCGCGTCCGGGATCCTCTCACTCAAGCAGGTCGATGACCATTCCCCGCCTGCGCCGGTTCTTGCGGTGACCCGGTCTGTGGCGGCCTATCTCGACCGGCGGGTGGCGCCAGGACTATCCCTGGGCGCGGGAGGGTCCTGGACGCACCTGAGCCCGGGAGGCCTGTCTCTGGCGTCAATCGAGGCGCGCGCCACATATGACATCGCCCCCCAGGCACGGCTCGTGCTTGGCTACCGCGCGTCACTCGGCGCCGCGGACTCCCCCGCTGTTGGGACTCCCTGGCAGCCGGGGCCTTACCTTAGGCTAGTCCTGGCGTTCGGGTGGGATCGCGCGATGCCCGGCCTACCGCGCCGATAATGAGTCCTCCCATCTCTTGTAGCACTCGGAGAGCTTCCTTTCGGCATCCGCGAGGGATCTCGCTCTCTCGGCCATGCGCTCGGGGTGCAGGTATATCTCGAGGTCCGCGAGCTCCGCGTTGAGCTGCTTGATGGCGGCCTCGAGCTCCATGATCTGCTTCTCCAAGGCGGCGACGTCGCAAGCGCCGTCCTGGTCCGCCCGATCCCTGGAGGCTTTCGGCGGGCGGGATGCCACCCGCGGCTTCTGCGCTGTCCGCGCGCCCGCGCCATCCTTTCCGCCCCCCGGCGCAGGCGCCTCATCGCCGCTCGTCTGGCGGGCGGTCTTTTTCTCAACGTAGTACGCGTACCCTCCCGGGTAGTCCACAATCCAGCCGTCCTCGATCTCGATGATCCTGTCGGCGACCCGCTCGAGGAAGTACCTGTCGTGCGACACCACGAGAAGCGTGCCCTCGTACGCTGAGAGCGCTCTCTCCAGGACTTCTATGGAGTCGATGTCCAGATGGTTCGTGGGCTCGTCCATGACGAGCAGGTTACAGCCTAACGCCATGATTCTCGCGAGCTCGACCCGGTTCCGCTCGCCTCCCGATAGATCCCGGACGCGCTTGAACACGTCGTCGCCCTTGAAGAGGACGCGTCCGAGGAGGTCTCGGGCTTGCTGCGGCGTTATGCCGGTGGAGCTGAGTATCTCTTCGAGCACGGTTCTGTCGGGCGCGAGGTCCGCATGTTGCTGATCGTAGTATCCCACCGCGACTCCCGTGCCGAGGCGAACGGTTCCAGCGGACGGTTCCGTGCGGCCGGTGATGACGTGCAAGAGCGTGGATTTCCCGACCCCGTTCCGGCCCACGATCCCGACGTGCTCGCCCCGCCTCACCACGATGTCCGCATCTTTGAAAAGGACTCGATCTCCGAACTTCATTGTGAGGCCTTTGGCCTTCAGCACGTGCTCGCCGCTTTGCCCTGAACTCGACACGGAGAAACCCATGCTCTTCGGCTTCAGGATGGGTCGCTCCGCGCGCTCGATGCGGGCGAGTTTCTTTCGAATGTCCTCCGCGCGTCTTGCGAACTTGTTGTTCCTGGCTGAGAGCGCGGTGTAATGCCTGAGCGCTCCCTCGAGCCTCGCGACCTCTTTCTGCTGGAGTTCGTAGGCGGTCTCCTGCTGGGCAAGCCTCTGCCTCTTCTCCTCGACGTACCAGGAGTAGTTCCCCGCGTATTCGACGATCCTGTGGTCCTCCACCTCGAGGAGCCTGGTGACGACGGAATCCAAGAACTGCCTGTCGTGGGAGATGACCACGACCGTGCCGTCGTACCCGGCGAGGAAATCCTCGAGCCATGCCGTGGATGGGATGTCCAGGTGGTTGGTGGGCTCATCCAGCAGAAGCACATCAGGCCGGGCAATGAGCGCCCTGGCAAGCGCCACCCTCGTCCTTTCGCCTCCGCTGAAGCTGCCGACGGGCCGGGAATTGTCCTCGCGGGCAAAGCCGAGGCCGGCCAATACGCCCGCGACCCTGCTGTCCGTCGAGTACCCGTCCCGCCTCTCGAACTCCTCGGTGAGGGCGGCGAAGTCGCGCATCACCCGTTTCAGCTTGCCAGGAGAAGCAGCGACTTCGGGCTCGCTCATCTCGCGCGACAGCCGGGCGATGTCCTTCTCCATGTCGAGCAACTCCCGGAGGCCGTCGTATACGACCTCTATGAGGGGCGCGTTCGAATCGAACGACGGATCCTGCTCAACGAG
>JBLNDA010000087.1:0-3202 GCA_050261175.1 Clostridia bacterium | reverse complement strand
CTGCCTAAAGTTGGGGCTCACGGCGGACCTGCGGATCGATGGGATCCTCCCAATACGGGCTATGTTGACTCAAGCACGAGATCCTGAAGATGAATCCCTCCGGCTCGTCTCTCCCAACGTCCAACGGCGTCCGCGAAAGGCCTGAGCGGAAGGACCGGGACGCCGCTCTCAAGAACGATTATACCCGTCTCTCTTTCAGGATTCCATGACAAAAGCGTGGCCTCGGCCGGGGAGCGGATCATTGCGCCGCCGGCATCATCGGTGCCTGGAATCTGGCCCCTTCGGGTCATGTCTTCACCATGAAGCAAGGAGTTCCACGGATCGGCGGCGAATAATCGACACGGACGGGACGGCGGCGCGGACACGCGTCGCTCATCGAACGTTCGAGCACCAGCCCGAGCGCCAACCTTCGGGTGGGGCGCTGAACAGCAGGTCAGGCAGCCCAGGTGGGGCGCCAGACGGCGGGCTGGGTAGCCCAAGCGGGGCGCCAGACAACAGGTCAAGCTGCCCAAGCGGGGCGCCAAACGGCGGGCCAGGCGGCCTGGGAGCGATAGGCAGGTAGGCTAGGTGCGAGAGGGAGGCGCAAGCGGAATGACCGGAGAGATGAGGGCCATCATCAAACCAACCGCGGGGCCCGGGGCGACGATGACTAGAGTGCCGATCCCGGGCGTAGGTCCGAGGGATGTGCTGGTCAGGGTGAAGGCCACCGCCATATGCGGCACGGACATCCACATCTACAACTGGGATCCATGGTCGCAGTCTAGGATCCATCCCCCGAGGGTTTTCGGCCACGAGTTCTGCGGAGAGGTGGTCGAGGTTGGACCACAAGTTAGGTCCACCACCCCGGGGGATTTCGTTTCCGCTGAGACCCACATCACATGCGGCGTGTGCTTTCACTGCCGCACCGGCAAAGGCCACATCTGCCAGAACGTCGAGATCATAGGCGTCGACAGGGACGGCTGCTTCGCCGAATACGTCGTCGTCCCCGAAGAGAACGTCTGGAAGGTCGCGCCCGACGTTCCGCTCGAGATCGCGGCGATTCACGACCCATTGGGGAACGCCGTGCACACCGTCTTCTCAGCGGACGTGGCAGCGGGCACCGTCGCCATCGTCGGCGTGGGTCCCATAGGCCTGTGCGCAATTCCCATAGCACGCATGGCGGGGGCGACGCGCGTCTTCGTTACGGATGTCAACGAATACCGCCTGGACCTCGCGAGGAAGCTCGGCGCAGACTTGGTCATCAACTCGCGGCGCGAGGACCCCGTGAGGGCGATGACTGACGCCACGGACGGTATGGGTGTGGACGTCGTGCTCGAGATGTCGGGGCATCCGGACGGCATACGCCAGGGCCTCGCGGCGCTGCGAAAGGGCGGGCAGATGAGCCTCTTAGGGTTGCCGTCGCGGCCGGTCGAGCTTGACCTTGCTGATGGCGTGATATTCAAGGGCGCCACCCTAAAGGGTATCTCCGGCCGGGAGATGTTCGCGACCTGGTACAAGGTAGCGGCTTTGCTGCGGGCAGGCCTCGACGTGTCGCCCGCGATCACCCACAGCTTCCCGCTGGACGACTTCGAGAAGGCCATGGAGCTTGCGAGATCCGGTAACTGCGGGAAGATCGTGCTCTTCCCTTAGCATCGTGGTCTTCCCTTAGTCCGCGGCGCGGGTGAGGCGCGGGTCTAGCGGTAAGGCGGAATGCAGGAGGACTGGGCAACGGGGTGCAGGAGGGCTCGGGCAGAATACAGGAGGGCTGGAGCAGAGCGCGGGAGGGCTGGGCCAGGGAGGGGAGCGCGAGGGCTGGGGCGGGTGGCGGAAGGACTGGAGGAGAGAAGAGGAAGGCTGCTGAGCCCGGACCGGGGCGCAGGGTGAAACGGTGAGACGGTAAAACGGTAGAAAAACGGTGAAACGGTGACATGGTGACATGGTGACATGGCGACATGGCGACATGGTGATAAATGGCGGTGCGCGGTCTGAATAATCATAATGGAGGGAGGGAGCGCCGCAGACCCCGAGGCTGGAAGGCCAGGTGGAAGAAGGTCGCGAGAAGCGAAGCCGTGCCGAGTGAGGCCGCCGGGAGCGGCGCCGGGAGCGGTCGCGGCGCTGCGAACGAGCGTGACGGGGTCGTGCGGAGACGGAGTTCCATGCAGGACGCATTGGCTTTCGTGCAGGAAGAAATCAACGAGCTCAAGAGGCAGGGGCTTTTCAGGCTTCCCCGGGTGCTCGAGGGGGAACAGCGAGCAAAGGCCGTCTTCGACGGGCGGGCCGTCGTGAACCTTTCGTCCAACAACTACCTTGGCCTCGCCACCCATCCGAAGCTGCGCGAGGCTGCGAAGAAAGCGATAGACGAACTCGGTGTGGGCTCGGGCGCGGTCCGCACCATCGCGGGCACGATGGAGCTTCACGTGGAGCTCGAGCGGAAGCTGGCGGAGTTCAAGAAGACCGAGGCGGCGCTCGTGTTCCAGTCAGGGTTCACGGCAAACGCTGGCACCGTATCGTGCATTCTCGGGCGTGAAGACGTGATCATCAGCGACCAGCTCAACCACGCCAGCATAATCGACGGCGCCCGCCTGAGCCGCGCGGAGATCAAGGTATTCCCGCACCGGGACGTGGACGCCATGCGAAGGCTCCTCGAGGAGTCCAAAGCCGCGAGGCGCGTGCTCGTCATCACGGACGGCGTTTTCAGCATGGATGGCGACATCGCGCCGTTGCCGGACATAGTCCGCGTGGCCAAGGAATACGGCGCCATCACCATGGTCGACGACGCGCACGCAAGCGGCGTGCTGGGCGCGAACGGGCGCGGCACGGTGGATCACTTCGGCCTCCACGGGCAGGTGGACATCCAGGTGGGGACGCTCTCAAAGGCCATCGGTTGCCTGGGCGGGTATGTGGCCGGGAGCCGGGCGCTCATCGAGTACCTGCTTCAGCGGGGGCGGCCCATCCTGTTCAGCACGTCCCACCCACCGGCGGTGACCGCGGTGGCCTTGGCGGCCATCGACATACTCTTGAACGAGCCGGAGCACATCGACCGGCTGTGGGACAACGCGAGGTTCTTCAAGAAGGGCCTCCAGGACCTCGGTTTCAACACCGGCATCAGCGAGACCCCGATAACCCCGGTCATCGTGGGGGACGGCCCGCTCGCGATGAAACTGTCCGACAGGCTCTTCGAGGAAGGAGTGTTCGCCCAGGGCATAGCGTATCCGACGGTGCC
>JBLNDA010000086.1:0-15557 GCA_050261175.1 Clostridia bacterium | reverse complement strand
GGCGGACTGCGTTGCCCGCGCGAATCCCGATTGTTGCACTCAGAACGGAGGGGGGCATTGTCATGACCCACGCAGACTTGGTGATCAAAGGGGGCAGAGTTGCACTGCTCGACGGCTCGCTCGTTGAGACCGACGTGGCCGTCAGGGGGGAGACGATATGCGGACTGGGCACGGGGTGGGAGGCTGACGAGACCATAGATGCGACAGGCCTCGTGATCCTGCCCGGCGCGGTCGACGGCCACGTCCACATGATGGACCCGGGCTATACGTCGCGAGAGGACTTCATCACCGGGACGACCGCGGCGGCCTACGGCGGTACGACCACCGTGATCGAGCACCATCGCACCGACCCCCAGGTCTTCGATTGGAAGGAACTCGAGCGCAAGCGGCAGCACCTCGAAGGGAGGAGCCTGGTGGATTTCGCGCTCAAAGGCGGCATATCCCATGGTAACCTCGGGGAACTCAGGCAGTTGTGGGAGCACGGTATCACCGCGTTCAAGATGTTCACGTGTTACCTTCACGGCGCGGACGCGATCCACGTCGGGTTGCAGCAGTATGTTTTCGCGGAGATCGCAAGCATGAACGGGACGGTTCTGATCCATGCGGAGGACGACGCGGTTGTGTCCGCCAACGAACAGGTCTTGCGGGCGGCGGGTCGCAAGGATTACATGACCCACTATGAAGCCAGGAGCGAGCTTGCCGAAACCCTCGCCATCCGCCAAGCCCTCCTCATGGCGGAGAGGACCGGCGCGCGGGTGGTCTTTGCCCACGTGAGCACGCCCGAGAACTTATCCATCATCAGGGAAGCCAGGGCAAGGGGCGTGAGGGCGTACGCGGAGACGTGCCCGCAGTACTTCTACCTCAGCACCGAGACTCTCCGAGAGAAGGGGCCGTGGGTGAAGTTCGCCCCTCCTGTGAAGCCACCGGGAACCCAGGAGCGCATGTGGGAAGCCATGGCGCGCGGGCTCGTGGACATAATCTCTTCCGATCACTGCCCGTTCGAGAAAGAGAAGAAGGAGAAAGGGCTCGAGGACATGTGGGCGGCTCCTCCGGGGATTCCCGGTGTGGAGACGTCCCTGAGGCTCATGCTCACAGGCGTAGCCAAGGGGAAGATCCACATGGGCACCCTCGTCTCATGCATGAGCACGAATCCCGCTAGGCTGTATGGGTTGTACCCAAGGAAGGGCAGCCTTGCCGTGGGCTCCGACGCGGACCTCGTCCTGGTCGACATGAACGCTTCCGAGACGCTCGTCAACGAGCGCGTGAAGTCCAAGTGCGGCTGGACGCCCTATGAGGGCACGGTTGTGCAGGGAATCCCGTTGACCACGATCGTAAGGGGGAAAGTCGTGGTCCGAGATAGGGAGATAGTGGGGAAGCCAGGCTTCGGGCGGTTCGTGCCGCGCGGCAAGACGTGGGGCAGCATGGCCTGACAACGGGCGGCGGGCCCCGTGTCCCGTCTTCCGCTTGTGGGCCGCCGGGCTGCGGGCGGCGCAGCGCCGCCGAGACTCCCGTCTGTCCTTCCCGACGTTGAAAGCGCCCGTGCATCCTGAAAGCGCTCTTGCATCCTCACGTGGGCGACGCCTGGCCGTCGGCGTTCCCGTCCTCATGGAGTGAATCCTCGGCCCGAGGCTGACGACAGTAGGGACGGGAGGGTGCAGGAGTGCTTTTTTGCGTTTGAGGTAGGAATGTAGTGCTTCGTGTAGAATTAGTAGACCCGCAGTTTTCGTGGCAGAGAGCGCCTGGCGGCGTAGGGCTGCTGCGGGAGGCGACGAGCCTGGGCGCTCACCGCCGCACGCGAGGGCCGGCCGATGCGCGTTCAGTTCGGTTGATGCAGGGGGTCGATGGGTTGCGGGTCAAGGTCATAGTAAATCCTATGGCGGGGCGGGGTCGCGCGGTAAGGGCGATTCCGGTCATCTGTCGAACGCTGGAGCAAGGCGGCGCGGACTATGACATCTATGTGACCAAAGGTCCCGGCGACGCCATAACGGCGGCAAGGAAAGCGGTGGATGAGGGGTACGAGGTAATCGCGGCGGCTGGGGGCGACGGCACGACGAACGAGGTCGCGAACGGAATGGCCGGACAGAAAGCCGCCCTCGCGGTCATCCCGTGCGGCAGCGGCAACGATATGGCGATCAGCCTGGGCGTTCCCAAGAACGTCGAGCAGGCGTGCCGGGTCCTCCTGAACGGCAAGGTCAGCAAGCGCGACCTCGGGCGCGTCATCGATAGGTACTTCGTCAACGCCGTCGGAGTCGGGTTCGACGCCACTGTCGCGAGAGCGGCCAGCAAAGACCTGAGATGGCTTCCGGTGCGCGGTGCTCCTCTCTACGTGATCGCGATCCTGAAGACGCTGGCGGAATACAAGGCGTGCGAGATGCTGCTGACCGTTGATGACAAGGTCATGACGGTGCGGCCGCTCCTTGTGGCTGTCGGAATCGGCAAGACGTACGCGGGGGGCATGAAGATCGTGCCCGATGCTGTGCCCGACGACGGGCTGTACGACGTGTGCGTGGTGGAGTCCATGGGGAGTCTGGAGGCGCTCTACCATCTCCCGAAGGTCTTCACGGGATCTCACACGAAAATGGAACAGGCCACCATGCTGCGGGGTCGGTACGTGTCGCTTCGCTCGTCTGCCCCTGTCCCGCTCCATATGGACGGCGAAGTGTTCGTGACGGAGTCGATGGAATTCACTCTTGTTCCCGGGGGGCTGAATGCAATACATCCGTGAGAGTCATGGGCGAGGTTGTTGCACTGGTATCCCTAGGATGCGCGAAGAACCTGGTGGACTCCGAGGTGATGGCGGGCTTGCTCACTTCGGCGGGCTACCGGATGACGTCCTGCCCGGAGGACGCCGACGTGATAGTCGTGAACACGTGCGCCTTCATAGACGAGGCACAGCAGGAGGCTGTCGACACCATACTCGACCTCGCCGGGTACAAGAAAGCGGGGAAGTGCCGCGCGCTGGTGGTCACGGGGTGCCTGGCCCAGAGGTTCGCGTCTGAACTCCTCGCTGAAATACCCGAGGTAGACGCGGTGGTCGGCACGGGGGATTTCTCCAACATCGCGGGCGTGGTCATGAGGGCCCTCTTGGGGGAGCGGGTCGTTCTGGTGGGGACTCCGTGCTACCTGTACGACGAGAACGCACCGCGCGTTCTCTCGACCCCGCCCTACATGGCCTACGTCAAGATAGCGGAAGGATGCAGCAACCGGTGTTCGTACTGCGTGATCCCAGATCTTCGCGGCCCCTACCGGTCGCGGCCGGTGGAATCGGTCATCGCCGAGGTCCGGCGGCTCGCCCGCGATGGGGTGAGGGAGCTCATCCTCGTCGCCCAGGACACGACGAGGTACGGAGAGGACATTTACGGAAGGCCATCCTTGGCCAGGTTGCTGCGCGAGGTCTGCAAGGTCGAGGGCCCGAGGTGGGTGCGGGTGCTTTACATGTACCCGTCGAGGGTGACTGGAGAGCTAATGGAGGTCATGGCTTCCGAGCCAAAGATCTGCAAGTACGTTGACCTACCTCTCCAGCACGCCGATGACCACCTTCTGAGGTCCATGAACCGCAAGGGGACCTCGGAGGGCGCGCGAGAGATCATCGCCCGGCTCAGGCAAACGATACCCGGCGTCACCATCAGGAGCACGTTCATCGTGGGGTTTCCGGGAGAGACGGAGGAGCGGTTCGGGCGGCTCCTAGACTTTCTGAGGGAAGTCCGCCTCGATAGGGTCGGGGTGTTCGCGTACTCGCCGCAGCCGGGCACGCCGGCGGCGAGGCTGCGCGGCCGGGTGCCCGCCCGGGTTAAGGAGAGACGGCGGCGGGAGGCCATGGAAGTGCAGAGGGCCATCTCTCGCGAGAGGAACGAGGCAAGGGTGGGCAAGGTCTTCGACGTGCTCATCGAGGGGAGGTCGGAGGAGAGCGAGCTCGTCACGGTGGGGCGATCCCAGGCTGAGGCGCCGGAGATAGACGGCCTAATCTACATTGGCAACGAGCACCCTGCACCGGGGGAGTTCCGGCGCGTGCGGATAATCGACGCGGGCGACTACGATCTCGTGGGCGAGACTCTGCCGCCCGGCGTCGACGCGGGCAATGAAGGAGGAGACCCGACTCTGTAGAACTCACCCTACGGAACGGACGCCGTGGAACTCACGTTGTAGGACCGAACCGCGGGATCCGCGCTTCGAATCGGCAATTCGAGCGGTCCCGCGATGGCGATGGCGACGGCGGGTGCGGCGAAGACGCGGCGGACTCCGGGACGGCGGCGGGGAAGCGAGGGGCCGGCGCGGGCAGCGCGCGGGGCCTGGTTTGTGCAAGAGGGTGCAATCTCTCCTCGCGGATATGCAAAGGCTTGCACTCATGAGAGCTGTCCCACGACGAGACAGCCGGGGCCGGGCGCAAGGCAGCGGTTCACGCGGGAGCCCCGCTCGAGCCGTGGCGATGGCGGGGTCGGCGGGTGTGGAGAGATGTTGGCATACAGTTTGCGAACGACGAGGTGATTAGGATCCGTTACGTGACTCAACACCCAAGAGAGGAGAGGAGTGCGGAATGAGCGCGGAGACGAGGCCGAAGGGTGCGTACGAGATCGCCCTGCAGCAGTATGACGCGGTTGCGGGGAGACTGGACATCGACCCGGGAATACGTGAGCTTCTGCGCCATCCGAAGACAGCTCTGGAAGTTGCGTTTCCCGTCAAGATGGACGACGGCACGGTGAAGGTAGTGACGGGGTACCGGGTCGTCCACAACACCGCGAGGGGCCCTGGCAAAGGCGGTATCAGGTACCATCCCGGTGTGACTTTCGATGAAGTCAAGGCGCTCGCGATGTGGATGACCTGGAAGTGTGCGGTGGTCGGCATCCCGTTCGGCGGCGCGAAGGGCGGCGTGGTGTGCAACCCGAAGGAAATGTCTCAGGGCGAGATCGAGAGGTTGACCAGGCGCTTCACCACCGAGATAAGCGGCATCATAGGGCCGTACACTGACATCCCAGCGCCCGACGTGTACACCAACGCCCAGGTCATGGCGTGGATCATGGACACCTACAGCACCCACAAGGGTGAGTTCGTGCCCGGCGTCGTGACCGGCAAACCCATCCCGCTGGGCGGGTCGCTGGGGCGCAACGAAGCCACCGCGAGGGGCTGCGTGTTCACCATAAGGCAGGCCGCCAAGCACCTCGGCGTGCCCATGGACCGCCTGCGCGTCGCAATCCAGGGCTACGGAAACGCCGGCTCCATCGCCGCGTCCCTCCTCCACGCGGACGGCTGCAAGATCATCGCCGTCTCGGACTCCAAGGGCGGTGCTTACTGCGGCAAAGGTCTCGACCCGGCGAAGGTCCTTGCCCACAAGAAGCTCACGGGTTCCGTGGTGGGTGCCGAGGGGACGGAATCTATATCCAACGCGGACCTCATCGAACTCGAGTGCGACGTGCTGGTGCCGGCTGCCCTCGAGAACCAAATAACCGCGGACAATGCGCCGCGCGTGAAGGCCAGGGTCGTGGCGGAGGCTGCGAACGGGCCGACGACCCCCGAGGCGGATGACATTCTGTATGACAAGGGAGTGATGGTCATCCCCGACATCCTAGCGAACGCGGGCGGCGTGACAGTTTCCTACTTCGAGTGGGTTCAGAACCTCATGGTCTACTACTGGACGGAAGAGGAAGTCAACAGGAAGCTGGAACAAATCATGAATCACAGCTTCGAAGCAGTGCTCGACATGGCACAGAAGAAGAAGGTCCACATGAGGAACGCCGCCTACATGCTTGCGATTTCGAGGGTTGCGGAGGCCGTGAGGCTGAGAGGCATCTACCCGTGAGGCGCATGCGAGCAAGGCGGGCGCGCGTTACTCGGGCGAGAGTGCACGAGCGGTCCCTGTTTCGAGGGTAGACTTCGAGCGTCTTACCGGGGACAGCGCTCCGAGAGAAGCGCGTTTCGCCGGGATCGGGCCCGTTTGGCTCGTGATTGGATTCCGTTTGCATGCCCGGCCCGCCTCACCTGGCACCAGGTTGAGGCGGGTCTTGCCGTGCCCGGGCGCGCATCGGCGACAATTCGTGACTCAGGGAAGGAAGAACCGGGTCGAGCATAGAATTCATATCTCCTGGGAACATGGGCGGCATGGCCGGTGCAGCTCGAAGGTGCCTTCTTGGTCGTCCGGTCATGGTGGCCTGAAGGGAGGGATGCGGTGGGCGGCTTCCTCTTCGGTTAGCGTTTGCGTGGCTTCTTGAACGTGAAAGGAGGCGCTTTCAGTATGTCCAAGAGAACCACCTGGATCGTGGTGGTCGCGGTGATTGTGGTGCTTGCTGCGGTCTACATAGCGGTTCGCGGGCTTCCGACGGCGCAGAAGGCCGAGGAAGCGCAGGCGTTCAAGGCCGGCATGGTGACAGACATCGGGGGCCTTGGGGACCAGTCGTTCAACGACGCGGCTTACCGTGGTCTGGAGAAGGCCAAGAACGAGCTCGGCGCGGAGATAAACGTGGTCGAGTCCAAGAAGATGGACGACTATGAGCCCAACCTCCGCAGCCTGGGCGATCAGAAGTACGACATAACCTGGGCCATCGGCTTCCTGATGACTGACGCTCTGAACAACGTGGCGCCCCAGTATCCCGACTTGAAGTTCGGCATCATTGACAGCGTGGTGGAGCAGCCGAACGTTGCTTCAGCCACCTTCAAGGAACAGGAGGGCTCCTACCTCCTCGGGATAATAGCAGCAAGCATGACGAAGACAGGGACGGTTGGGTTCGTGGGCGGTATGGATGTTCCCGTCATTGAGAGGTTTGAGGTGGGTTACGTTGCAGGAGTGCGCACCGTGAACCCCGACATCAAGGTCCTCATCGGCTACACCGGCAAGTTCGACGATCCGGCCAAGGGCAAGGAGGTAGCCCTCGCGCAGTTCAGCCAAGGCGCGGACATCGTGTACCACGCGTCCGGCGCATGCGGCATAGGTGTCATCGAAGCCGCGAAGGAGAAGGGCCAAGGGTTCTGGGCCATGGGAGTCGACTCCTGCCAGCATCACCTTGCGCCTGACAACGTCATGTCGTGCATGTTGAAGCGCGTGGACGTGGCGGTGTACGATGTCACGTCGAAGGTGAAGGACGGCACGTTTGAGGCGGTCCACTATGAGTACGGCCTCAAGGAAGACGGTGTCGGCCCGTGCGACGAGACCTCGAAGCACGTCCCGCAGGACGTGCTGGACAAGGTGAATGCTTACAAAGAGAAGATAGTCGCCGGGGAGCTCGTCATCCCTGCCACCAGAGCTGACCTCGAGACCTTCACGCCGCCTGCTCTGTAAGCCGCCGGGCGACGAAGGTACGCAAGCGCGGCGCAGTCCCCAATGAGCGGGGCTCGGCAGGAAAGTGCCAGGTGCCGGCTCGCGCAAGCGGCGGCCCCTGGCACTTTTGGAAAGGGAGGTGTGCTCGCTGTCAGAACGTGGGAAGGCTCCCGTGGTTGAGATGCGCGGTATCACAGTGACGTTCCCGGGGGTCGTCGCAAACGACGACGTCAGCATCGACGTGTACCCGGGCGAGATCCTGGCGCTCCTAGGCGAGAACGGCGCAGGCAAAACGACTCTCATGAACGTGCTTTACGGGCTCTACCGGCCCGACCGAGGTGAGATCCGGGTCCGGGGCAAGCCCGTGAGTATCCGAGACCCCAACGACGCCATCAGGCTCGGCCTCGGCATGGTGCACCAGCATTTCATGCTGATACCGCCCTTCACCGTAGCCGAGAACATCGTCCTCGGCACGGAGCCGGTGGCCGCGGGCGGGGTCCTCGACATCGGGCGTGCGGTGCAGAACGTAAAGGATCTCTCGGCAAAGTACGGGCTCGCGGTCGATCCGGGTGCCAGAGTTGAGAGCATATCCGTGGGGATGCAGCAACGAGTGGAGATCCTCAAGGCCCTGTACCGAGGCACGGAGGTCCTCATCCTTGACGAGCCCACCGCGGTCCTCACGCCGCAAGAGGTTGACGAACTCGCAGGGATCATGCGCAACCTGGCGAGCCAGGGGAAGTCAATAGTATTCATCACCCACAAGCTGAAAGAGGTCATGGCCATAAGCGACCGGGTGACCGTGCTTCGACGGGGAAGGGTCGTGGGGACGCTCCCCACGTGTGAGACGACGCCGGAGGACCTCGCGCGAATGATGGTCGGCCGCGACGTTGTGCTTTCGGTGGAAAAGGGGCCGGCCCGGGTCGGGGACGTTGTTCTCCGGGTCGAGGGCGTCCACGTGAAGAGCGCGCGAGGCTTGCCCGCCCTGAAAGGCGTTTCCTTCGACGTGAGGGCGGGCGAGATCGTGGGCATCGCAGGCATCGAGGGGAACGGCCAGAGCGAGCTCGTGGAAGCGCTGACGGGGCTCCGTAAGGTGAGCTCGGGACGCATCTCAGTGGGCGGCGCCGACGTCACGAATAGACCTCCCCGTGAGGTGATCACGAGGGGCGTCGGGCACATTCCTGAAGACAGGCAGCGGCGCGGCCTCATCCTGGACTTCTCCATCGCCGAGAACCTCATACTGGAGAGGTATTACAGGCCGCCGTTTGCGCGTGGGGTCAACCTGGACTACCGGGCGGTGCGGTCTTACGCGCGCAAGGTCATCTCGGAGTTCGACATCCGCACACCAGGCGAAAGCGTGCGGGCTGGGGCGCTCTCCGGTGGGAACCAGCAGAAAGTCGTGGTCGCAAGGGAACTCTCCCTGGAGCCCCGACTCCTCATCGCGTCCCAGCCTACGAGGGGCCTCGACGTCGGGGCGATAGAGTTCGTGCACAGGAGGCTCGTGTCCCAGCGCGACGAAGGCAAAGCCATACTCCTTGTCTCGCTGGAGCTTGATGAGATCATGTCGCTTTCAGACAGAATACTCGTGCTCTACGAGGGGCAGATAGTGGGAAGCATGAAAGCTGAGGAGGCGACGGAGCAAGAGATAGGGTTCCTGATGGCTGGCGGCCGCCGTGGGCCTGCCGTCTGGACAGGCGCGCAAGCGGGGATGAGAGCGGGAGGTGAGCGCAATGCCCAAGCCGGGACAGGGCACGAAGGGGCCCACGGGTTGGCGCAGACTGTCGCAACGTGAAGAGACGAGGGAACTCCTCATCCCGGTCATCGCCGTGATGCTTGCGCTCATGCTCGGTGCGGTCCTGGTGAGACTCGGAGGCAAGAGCCCTGCGGCTGCGTACAGCGCTCTCGTGCGCGGTGCTTTCGGCGGTGTGGGCAACCTGGCTGAGACCCTCATCAACGTGACTCCGCTCATCTTCACCGGGCTCGCGGTCGCTCTCTCGTTCAGGTGCGGGCTTTTCAACATCGGCGCTGAGGGCCAGCTCATCATGGGGCAGGTGGTGTCCGCTTGGGTGGGTTTCGCCCTCGCCGGACTCCCCGCGTTCGTGCACATGCCCCTCGCGCTGGTGGCTGGCGTGGCTGCAGGCGCGGTGTGGGGCGCCGTGCCGGGCTATCTCAAGGCGAGGCTCGGGGTGCACGAAGTCATCAACACCATAATGATGAACTACATCGCTCTGTACTTCAGCCACTACCTCGTGATAGGGCCGCTGAAAGCGCCAGGTCCTCTGCCTGTGACACCAACCATCGCGCCGGCTGCAAGGCTCTGGAGGTTCCTTCCGCCCACCCGGCTGCACCTGGGAGTCATCCTGGCCATGGTGGCAGTATGGCTCGTGTATTACGTCCTGTTCCAGACCACTTTAGGGTACGAGATCCGGGCGGTGGGCGAGAACCCGGAAGCGGCGCGATACGGCGGTATCAGCGTACGAAGGAACATCGTGCTGGCCATGGTCATGAGCGGAGGGCTGGCAGGGGCAGCAGGCGCTGTCCAGGTGTTGGGGCTTCAGTACAAGTTCCTCGACATATTCAGCTTCACCGGGTACGGCTTCGATGGCATAGCCGTGGCGCTGCTAGGCCGGAACCACCCGCTCGGCGTCCTCGCTGCGGCCTGCCTCTTCGGGACCCTGGCGAGGGGAGCCATCCTCATGCAGAGCATAGCGAGGATACCCAAGGAGATCATCGGCATCGTGCAGGCGACCATAGTCCTCTTTGTGGCGGCGGACGAGATCATAAGGCGGCTGGTCATGCCTAGGCGGAGGAAGACGGCGCCTGTCGCAGCCGAGACGTTCGCGGGCGGAGTGGATGGGGGGGGCGATCATGGCGCATAGGCTTACGGATGTCACGGTGTACATAGCTCTCGTGGTGTCCACACTCCGGATGGCGACGCCCCTCATCCTCGCCTCGCTGGGCGGCGTGTTCTCGGAGCGGTCGGGCGTCGTGAACATCGCCCTCGAAGGCATCATGCTCGTCGCGGCCTTCGTGGCGATGCTCATCTCTCACCTCACTGGAGTCCCCTGGCTCGGGGTGTTGGGGGCGACTGTCGCCGGGGTGGGTGTCGCAGCGATACACGCCGTGGTGTCCATAAAGTATCGAGCGGATCAGGTCGTGAGCGGAGTCGCCATAAACATCTTCGCGCTCGGGTTCACCGGATTCATGCTCCGAAGCGTGTTTCAGCACGCGGGGCAATCCCCGCCCGTGCCCAAGGTGGCCGACTGGACCATTCCCGTCCTGGATAAGGTCCCGGTCCTGGGGGCGATGATAGGCAAGCACACCCCGTTCGTGTACATCGCGCTCGTTGCCGCGGCAGTATCGCACTTCGTGCTCTTCAGGACAGCGCTCGGGCTTCGCATCAGGGCGGTCGGGGAGCATCCCCGCGCCGCTGAGACCGTGGGAATAAACGTGTTCAAGATCCGGTACATGTGTGTCCTTGCAAGTGGAGTCCTGGCAGGCCTCGGGGGTGCCTCCCTGTCGGTCGGCTTCCTGAGCCAGTTCCAGGAGAACATGACGGGGGGCAGGGGGTTCATCGCCCTCGCCGCCATGATATTCGGGAAATGGACGCCGTTCGGGTCGCTTGCGGCCTGTCTGCTCTTCGGGTTCGCCGACGCGCTGCAGATCCTTTCGCAGACCCTCGGCATCATGGTGATCCCTCGGGAGTTCCTCCTCATGGCGCCCTACATCCTGACCATGGCCGCACTCGCAGGGGTGATCGGGAGGGCCGTCCCGCCGGCGGCGGACGGTGTCCCGTACGAGCGGCAGAAGTAGCGGAATCCATGGTGACACAGAAAGTGAGCAAAGAGACCGGGAGGACGGCCCCCCGCGAGGAGCCGACCGCCCGGCCTCCTCTTTTGGTGCCATGAAATGGCAGATGCCCTCTATGTGGAAAAACCTCAAGGTTTCTGGAATGCGTGAAGGAAGTACGGAACCTCGTGTCGAAAAAACCCACGACGAGCATGAGACCCCGACCCATAGTTGATTGGAGGAGCACGACATGGTTGATGTTCTCATCAAAGGCGGACCGGTGATGATCCCACTCCTTCTCTGCTCGGTCTTGGCGCTTGCCGTAGCGTTCGAACGTATCCTCTACATGCTCAGGACATCGCAGGACCCTGAGCGGGCCTTGCGCCTCATCGCGGTGGCTGTCGACCGCGACCGCATGGCTGAGGCCGTCGCCGCCGTGCAGCAACTGCGCGGGCAGATCGGTGCGCTTGCGACCACGGCGCTCACCAACGCGAACCGCCCCAGGGCCGAGCTCGAGGCGGAGGTGAAAGCCGCCGGAGAACGAGAGGCGTTTGTCCTCGAAAGCCACCTTCCAGTGCTCGACATGGTGGTGACGGTGGCTCCGCTCCTGGGGTTGCTCGGCACGGTGACAGGGCTCATCAAGAACTTTCAGGTCCTTGCCCAGACGCCTCAGCTGCTCGAGGCGGGGGCGCTCTCCGCCGGCATAGCCGAGGCTCTCATCACGACGGCCGCAGGGCTCATCATCGCCGTCCCGGCGTTCATCTTCCACGTGTACATCACGGGACTCATAGACAGGAGACTCGTCGAGATGAGCGAGTTTGGATCGAGCCTTGTGAACCTCCTTGCGGAAAGGGTGAGCGAGGGTGAACTTTCGCAGAAACAACCGCAAAAGACCTCGAGTTGAGCTCGTTCCGATGGTGGACGTGATGACGTTCCTCATCGCGTTCTTCATGCTGTTCACCACGTATCGCACGAATCCCGCAGGGCTCACCGTGAAGCTGCCCAGGGCCGTGACGGCGACCTCACAGGAAACCGCCGGGATCGTGGTGGTGATAGACAGAGCCGGCGACGTCTACCTGGAAAACCGCAGGATGACCCTGGACGGACTGAGACAAGACATCGAAAGAAGCGTTGAGGCGAATCCGAACCAGTTCGTGATCATCAGGGCGGACAGGGATGCCAGGTATTCCAGGCTGGTTGAGGTCATGGACGCCGCGAGGCTCGCGGGGGCAACGAGACTTGCGCTTGCAGCGGAGAGGAAGTCGGCGGAGGGAGCGGAGAGATAGGAACGGGGAAGTGGAGACGGGGAGCGAAGAGCGGAGGGACCAGGAGGGAAAGGATGGTGGCGTAGATGGAGCGTGACAACGGAAGGTCGAGGATGGGGTTCGCGCTCATGGTTTCGCTCCTGGTTCACGCTGCCGTGATACTGCTCGTGCCGGTCGTGAGCCCGGACAGGGTCGTGATTTTCCCGGTTGAGTTCGGCGAGATCGAACAGGCCTTCGAGCCGCCAAGGGAAGGGAGTCCGGACGGCCAAGCGGCCGCCGCGCCGCAGCCGGACGTGAAGCCGGTCTCGCCGGCCGCCCAGGGCGATGGGTCAGAGACACAAATCGCCCTCAAACCGGCGCCCAAACCCGAGCCCAAGCCGGTGCCTGAGCCGAAGCCCGCACGTGCGGTGTCGCTCAAGCCCGCCCCCAAGGCGGAGCAGAAGACGCCCGCACCCGCGAAGGCGCAGGTGGCCGATTCGCAAAAGAAGGAGCAATCCCCAAAGACGGGGACCGCTTCGGGTGGACAGGCGACGGACGCTCGGGGTGAGAGCAAGCCTTCCGCCAAGCCCGCCATCACGCAACCCGAGACCGCCGCCACGGGCGCAGGAGAAAGGGAAGGTGCGTCTGCCGGGGCCGGTGGCGCGACGAGTGAGAGCGTGCTCACTGGCAAGTCCGGGGAAACCATCCCACTAGCGCGGGGCGGGCCGTCGCAGGGGGCGGGAGCAGACGCATCGGGAACGACTCCCGCAGGAGGCTCACCTGCAGAAGCAGGCCAGGGCGCAGGATGGACGGGCGCCGGGCTTGCCGGGCACTCAGAACCCGCCGGGCCGGAGGCGGCTGCCGCGCCTGCCGCCCCGCCGAAACCACGTGGTGAGCAATTCGGCACGGGGCGGGCGCTGGTCTTGTCGGGCGTTCCGCCGGTCTACCCCAAGAACGCCCAGAACGAAGGGGTAGAGGGCGTGGTCATGCTGGCAGTGACAGTGGACGCGGTCGGCACTGCCACGAGCGTCGTCGTGAAGGATGGGTCCGGGGACCCACGCCTCGACGAGGCCGCAATGCGCACGATATCGCGGGGCTGGCGCTTCCAAGCCATAGGGTGGCCGTACGAATTGTCGGTTCGAGTGACTTTCAGAGAATCGTCAGTGGAGCTGGTGTTCGGGGGGGTAAGGATCCTCGGTGACTGACGCTGGGCAGCCGGAAGCCCCGGTGCCTCCGCGCTGGAGTGGCCCGTGTCCGTGAGATCAACTCGTGAGATCAAGGCGCGTTCCAAAGGCGCGTTCCAGTGGAGTGTGCTGCCAAGTCGCATGGGAGGGCTGAGAGGTGACCTGTTGGAATACCAGGTGGGGCCCGCTACTCCTCGGGCTCGTTGTGGCGGTCGTCGCCTTCGCGTGGGGCCTCCCCGCGCTGGGTCCGGCTGCGCTGCAGGCTGAGGGGACGGACTTGAACTCAGCGCCTAATCTCGAGATACGCAACCAGTACATAAAGGTGTTCGTGAACACGACCGACGACGGCACCGCGAGATTCGCCGTGGATTCCACGGGAGGCGACCCGCTCAACCCCGCCGACGAAGACAAACCGCTCGTGTACGGCCGGCCTTGCCCATGGACCTCGTACACCACCGTGAGAGTAGACGGCGAGGATTACGTTTTCGGCGGGCGAACCCAGCGCCGCGCGGGCAAAACCGGGAATTACGGCACCCAGGTGCTCGGGCCGGTGCTTTCCGGCGGGAGCATCGTCGCGGCGTGGAGGTTCGGCGACATAGAGGTTTCCCAGGTGCTCTCCATCGTGAGAAGCACCACCACGGGGCTCTTGGACACGACGAAAATCACGTACGTGGCTACGAACCTGGGCTCCACTCCGCATGACGTGGGGCTTCGCATAATGCTCGACACGATGCTCGGGGAGAACGACGGGGCGCCGTTTCGCGCGAAGGACAAGGCGATTGTCTCGGACACCGTGTTCGGATCCCACGAGGTACCCCGTTTCTGGCAGGCGTTCGACTCGCTGTCCAGCCCTTCCGTGACGAGCCAAGGAACCATTGCGGGGCCCGAGGTCACCGCGCCTGACCGGGTGCTCTTCACGAACTGGGGGAGCCTTGCCGACGGAGTCTGGGATACCGATTTCTCACCCGGCCGCGACTTCACCAGGACGGGCGAGTACGAGCTTGACAGCGCGATCGCGATGTACTGGGATCCCGCGCCTCTCGCTCCCGGGGACTCGATTGAGTTCACCACGCTCTACGGAATGGGCGGCATCAGCATCGCGCCGGGCGTGCTCTCGATAGGGGTGACGTCGCCCGCCGAGGTCACGTCGGGCAAGGACAGGCCGGCAACATTCCCTGTGGTGGCTTACGTGGAAAACTCCGGCCCCACGGTTGCGCTGGGTGTCCGCGTGGCCATCGAGCTGCCGCCGGGGCTCGCGCTCGTTCCCGGGGAAGAGGCGGCCCGTGTCGTCGGTAACCTCCGGCCGGGCGAAACGGCGCAGGTGGCGTGGGAGCTCGCACCTGAGGTGCGCGGCCAGGTAGACCTTGAGTACTCGGTGGCCGTCGAGGCCGAGAACGCTGAGCCCAACCGGGTGAGGCGCGCTGTGAGAGTGCTCGCACCTCCCAGCCTGACGGTTCGGGTGGAGGCGCCGTCAGAGTTCGGGGTAAAGGACGACGAGTTCGATCCCTACCCGATGCGAGTGAAAGCGCTCATCGAGAACGCCGGCGGTGCGCCCGCGTACGGGGTGAGGGCGATGCTCGCTCTCGGCCAGGGGGTCCAACTTGCCGAGCGTGAGAAGGCGTCGAGATTCCCCGGCACTGTGGCGCCGGGTGAGACGTGGGCGGCAGTGTGGCAGATAGTGCCCTCGGGGGAATCAGGGGATTTCGATTACGTGGTCAAAGTCGAGTCGCGCAGTACTGACGAGAGGTTTGCGACAGGAAGGGTGCGTGTGCCTGAGCTTCCTTCGAGAATCCTGGTGGAGGCGCCTTCCGCGCCGCGGGGCGCGGGCGAGTTCTTCACCGTCGACGTGGTCGGGCGGAACCTCGCCGGTCTCGTGGAGGCGAGGTTCGACGTACGCTTCGATCCTTCTGTTCTGGAAGCCGTCTTCGTGTCCCGGGGAACGGCTTTCGTGGAGGAAACCGGGATGGCCTACTGGGGGGAGGGGGTGATCGACAACTCGCAAGGCGTTGTGAAGGGCGTTTCGGGCCGGTTCCGGAAGGCGCGGGATGTCACGGGCATCCTCGCGACCATCAGTTTCCGCGCGAAAACCCCGGGGGT
>JBLNDA010000085.1:0-16951 GCA_050261175.1 Clostridia bacterium | reverse complement strand
CGAAATAGACACAGATGCCATTATCCGGGTCAGTCGGTACACCCTTATCGCGTTCCTATCCCCAGGGTGTCCCCCGTGCCAGGTAGATGCCACGCGCCTCGCGCATGCTTACAGCACTCTCCGACAGCAGGGCATCAGCATGATCGGCATCCTGACCGCTACGCACGAGCGCGCGAGAGCTTTTGTGGATGAGCACGAAATCTCGTTTCCAGTGATAGTAGACAGTGATATGAGGGTTGCCCACGAGCTGTACGAGACGCCCGGAACACCATTCTACATCGTGGTGGACAGTCTGGGAGTAGTAAGGTGGGTGAGGTTTGGCAGGACGGTATACGAGGACCGGTGTGAGGTAGCGGATTACCTAGACCATCTTCTTGAGACCGCTGATTCAGCAGGTGTCCCGCGCGGGAGCCAATAGCCCATTCGAAAGGGGGTGAACCATATAAAGACCAGACTGCTCATGGTTGCCGTCGCGGTTGCCTTGGTACTCTGCCTCACTGTCCCGGCGCTTGCGGCGTGTGTCAACACCTACCAGACAACCGAACCCGTTGAGAAGTGCGTCTGGGATTCGGGGTGCTGGGCAAACCCTACGGCCCCGGACGGACAGTACTGGACGTACGTCTACTATATCTGGCGTGACGAGAACGGCAACATCTGCAAGCAAACCGTGTACAGGAAATGGGAATCCGGCGGCTGCTGCACACCATAGGGGGTTTCGGCGAGGTTCGGGGGATAGGGTACCCTCCCCCGCCTCTTCGTTCAGCCACCGTGCAAGTGCAGCATCCAGGCCATGGAGGGTCGAGGCGGTGACAGGAAGGCGCTTTTGGGTAGTTGTGCGCACGGAGGCCTGCCTGCAGATGCGCAGCCCCGCGTCGCTTGTTGCGGTGCTGGCTGCTACCGGCTTTGTCATCCTAGCCAAATCAGTGGGAAGAACGGATACCTCCATTTTCCTTGGATATAATGTGGGAAGGTATGTGGGGGCTTACCTCTCACTTTTCGTATTGCCAGTTCTAAGCGCGGCTCTGGTGAGGGATTCCGAAACAGGCGCTGCAGAGCTCATTCGGGTCGCTCCCATACATCCGCTGGCTTATTGCGGAGGAAAGCTCCTGGCATCGTGCGTCACGGCAGCAGCACTTTGGGCCGCGAGCACCGTTCTTGTGATAGCCCACGCAGGCATTAGCTCTATAGGCGAAGTCTCCCAAGCATTCGGGCTATCTGCGTTCCTCGCTGTCCCGACATTGCTGTTCGTTGGTGCTTGTTTGCTTATAGTCGGGACTGCCGCACGCAGGGCTCTTCACGCGTACGTCGTCGGGTTCTTGCTTTGGGTACTGCTGGTGATGCTTTTCCCACCAGCCGACCTAAGAAGGGCTGGATACTTCGCGCCCCTCTTTACAGTTACGGATAGGGTCCTGTCGGGACTATACGGCTTTGGAGCCTTCCGGAGAGTGCTGATTCTCAACAGGCTTGCAACTCTGGCGATGAGCGTTGTCCTCTGGCTGAGCGCAGTTCTCGCTTATTGGGCGCGCAGTGACGCATGGTGGCGAAAGACCAGGAAGGCCGGTCTCGTCACAACTCTCGGAACAGCACTGGTGACCGTTGTCGCCGCGTGCAGTTGGTTAGCTACCATGCCGGGGCCAAACGAAATGCGTGAGCATGATGCGCGCACAGCACTGGCCGATGTGATGAGCGTGACAGGAACGCCTCTTGGAATGAGCGATGTAGGGTCTCGCTGGCAGGTCTATCGGTCCCAGCTTGGCGAGAGCTACCCAGAGCCAGATGTGTATGTAATTCCCGAACACCACGGGAAGGCTTCCAACATCGCACGCGCGGTAGCAGCCGCAAGCAAGTACATCGGGGTGTACGACCCTCCATACCTTGTCCGCCAGGTATTCGAAATCCCGTACCTCTCAACCTCACTGCTCGTAGACCACTCGCTGATAGTCAGGGAGGAGACCGTGTCACGCTTCGCCGACCGGGCACTTGAGCGAGCCATTCTCAGGGAAACCGTGGACGCCTGGGTGGATACGCCCATATGCGGCGTTCCCGAAGGCCTTCAAGAGCGCGACGTCTGCCGCGAAAACCCCGTCCTACGCGGTGTGAGCTTGTACTGCCAGTGGGCGATCCTGGGGTTCAGCAAGGAGGAATCGCTTGAGACCGAGATTGCCAATTGGGCCATCATCATGGAGGGTCTTGGCGAGGGACCTCCAGTCCGGCCCAGAGATGCGTACGAGGATAGGGCGGCTGCTGCCCGTAGAGAGCGGCGAAACCGTGCGCATTCGGACCTCGCAAGGTGTGGGGCAGGCAAGGCTCAGGTGAGCCTGCCGGAGCTCGAGGTAGCATTTGCTCTGTGGGAAGCAGGAGGCCAAGAAGGTCACGACAAGATCCTTCGTCGCTTGACCTGGCACTTGCGACAAGAGCCGACCGGCAAATCGCAAGCTGAGGCATTGACGAGAGAATCGCTTCTCGAAGCGATTATGCCACACGAGGCGTCTGGCACCAGATAGAGACCCCGCCGAGCCTGTGGGACCCGAGGAAAGACCGCGCTTCGCGGCCGCGACACAATGGCATGTGTTGAGAGTTCACGAGCCCCAGGCGCGTTCAGTGGTCGACCTATCAGAGAGAAGCCTGCGCGGAGGTAAGAACATGGCGATACGTGTGCGTGACCTCGCGAAAAGCTACGGACGAATCGAAGCCCTGAAAGGAATCGACCTTGACATCGAGGGTGGTATGTTCGGTCTGCTCGGGCCGAACGGGGCCGGCAAGACCACCCTGATGAGGATTCTGGTGGGGCTCCTGAGGCCTACCAGAGGGACGGCAACGGTATTCGGGCACCCGCTGGAGGAGACGCACGCCATCCGCCGCATGCTCGGATACCTCCCTCAGACTTTCGGTTTCTATCCGCAGCTGTCTGCATACCAAGCCGTCGACTACCTGGCGGTCCTTCGCGGAGTCGAACTGTCCAGGCACGAAATCATGGGGCTCCTGGAACGAGTCGGCCTAGCTGAGGTGGCTTACAGGAAGACCGCGACGTTTTCCCGGGGCATGCTGCAGCGGCTCGGCATAGCTACTGCATTGGCGGGCAATCCGAAGCTCCTCGTTGTGGACGAACCGACTGCTGGGCTCGACCCCGAGGCAAGGGTGGGCTTTCGGAACCTCATCGCCAGCCTCGCTGGGGACCGCACGATAGTTCTGTCCACCCATATCGTGGCCGATGTCGAAAGCACCTGCAGTGACCTCGCCGTCTTGCACTCGGGAACGATCCTTTTCAATGGGCCACCTTCTCAACTCGTAAGTCAGGCGCGTGGCCGCGTGTGGGACTTGACGATCCCTAACGACCTCATCGCGTCGTACACGGCCAGGTACATGGTGACGAGGATTCTTCGAGGCCCGAAGATGTCAGAGTTACGGCTCCTGGCGGCAACCCCGCCAGAGGCAGCGGTGGAGGCAGAGCCGAGCCTTGAGGATTCGTACATATGGCTCATTGGCGGTCTATCCACAAGCGAGAAAGTCCTCTCAAGGGGCGAAAGGGCCGAATGAAGATGAGACAGAGGGAGCAGTCATGCCTGACGGAACGGCGGAAGCGCGTGAGGGCCTTCAGAAAACTGGCAACCTACCAGGTTCTCATCGTGTTCTCGCATCTCCATGTCGTTGCGCTCGCGATCGTGGCAGGGGTCATTAGTTCTGACCTGATACAGCACTCGGGCGTGAGTTACTTGCGGGTTCTGCAGTTGTTGCCCGGTCTCGTCTCGCTCGTGGCGGCTCTTGTCGTGCCGGGGATATCCGTCTTGGACCGGCAGGCGGGTCACCTTGAGATGTTGCTAACCACACGTATTAGTCCCTTTTCCCTTTTCGCGATCAGGTGGGGGTTCCTCATGGCATATTTCTGCGCTGGGGTGGCGCTGTGTCTGGGCCTGACTGAAGCGCGGATTCCAGGGATAGCGTCCCCAGCCCTGTTCTTGTCCACCATGATACCAACAGTGTTCTTGTCCTTGGTGGGTTGCCTTGGAGCTGCCCTCGGACAGAACATTGCCTGGGGAATCATACCCGCGACGAGTTTGTGGGCCGTGAGCACACTTCTCAGACCCGCAGCAACCAGCATGCCATTGGCGATCCGAGCCCTCCTCGTGCCAGACAGTGCCTACTACCAGCCGGTTCGGCCGCTGGGCGTGGCGCTGAACGTGTTTCTTGTCGTGATTGTGGTCCAGGCGATTCGCTGGGCTATGTCGAGGCAAGACATTATGCTGTCGTGAGCTGCACCACAAGCGCCAACCATAGGATGCGAGCGACGGCAATGCGTGCAAGAGAGGAGCCGACACGCGGACTCGCGCTTGGAACGAGTCCAGCCACGCTGCGGCAAGACAAGGACTGGAGAGTGATGTGACGTATGCTTGAGACAAGCGCTCAACGCCCGGGCAAACTGGGAACCTCCGGTGTCGTGGTCCTGTCTCTCAGTTTGGTTCTATTGTTGCTTGCGATCAGCGCACAGGTCCCCGCTCACTCGGCTAGTACTGGCAGTGCCGTCTCGACGGTGCACGGCGGCAGTGACCCGCGCGTCGAGATCCACCTCTTCTATAGCTCGGCCTGCCCAAGTTGTGAAGTCGCAAGGTCGCACCTCGCTCGCCTCGCAGCCCTGCGGCCGCAGGTGTCGGTAGTTGAGCACGACGTGGTATTGCCCATGAACCAGGCCTTGCTCCGGGCCTTCTCCGATGTCGCGGGTGTCCCGGCAGACTGCAGGGGCTCGGTGCCAACGGTATTCCTCGGATCGCGCTACCTCACCTGGCAGGATATCACCCCGGAGCACCTCCTGAGGCTCGTTGACGGGCACGACCCACAGGCAGGGCCTCTCGAGATCGGAGACGAGGAGATCGAGGCGGCGGAGCGTGCTCTAAGGAAAGAAGGCTCCATGCTGAGCGCGGCTATCGTCGCTGCTGCAGGGTTCGTAGACGGGATCAACCCGTGTGCCTTTGCCATCCTCGTCTTCCTCGTGTCGTATCTAGCGTTCACAGGCAAGAACAGGCGGCAGATCCTTACAACTGGCGTTGCGTTCGCCGGAGGGGTCTTCGCGACGTATCTTGCGGCGGGCTTCGGGCTGCTCGGAGCCATCCACGCCTTCCGGGGCATGCCCTTCGTTCACAGGGCGGTGTATTTCGCGGCCGCCGTCATGTGCTTTGCACTGGCAGCCGCGACGATACATGACTTGCTGCAAATGCGCTCGCGCTTTCCCTCCAACGTGAAGTTAAGGCTCCCTCGCCGCCTTACGAAGTTCGCGCATGCCGCGATCAAGCATGCGGCATCCTCGCCCCATCTTGGGGCGGCGGCCCTGCTGACCGGGGCGGTTGTCGCAACCACGGAGTTCGTGTGCACCGGCCAGTTGTATCTCCCCACCATCGCATACATGGTGCAGGCAGTTGGCGATACGGGACGTCCTGCTGCCATGCTGCTCCTGTACAACCTAGCGTTCGTAGCGCCGATGCTGTGCGCCGTTATCCTAACGCATCTCGGCACGACCTCGCAACGCCTGGCCGCCTTCACGCGACGCTACGCCATGACAGTGAAGGCTGCCATCGCACTGGTCCTAGTTTGCCTAGGGAGTTACCTCAGCCTGGAGTTTCTCGGGATGCTTGGCCTGGTGGCGTAGGTGTGGTGTCGTCGCGCCCGGGCGCCGGCCGGGCACACCGCCTGTGGGGATCCTGGAGCACGCCCCGAAGCGCCTCCTGAGCCTATCAAGGGCGTCCTGTGCGCCTTGGTGGGCGGCGTGTTGGCGCGTTAGGCTCGTATCCACTGAAGAGCGACAGGTCTTGGAGAGGACCTCTAGGTCGGCTCTTCTTCGTCCCCTACCAGCTTGTTGAGGACGCGCTCACACTCCTCAATGAACCTCCGCACGTCCTCCTTGAGTGAGCTGACCTCAGCACGCGTCACGGTGACGAAGTCCTCGTAGTCAGTGTCCTGCCGCTTCTCAAACGCAGATGGCAGGACCTTGGAAACTTGTGCGTCGATCAGACGGTCTCTGGCGAAATGACGCTGAAAGAGGGATATCACTCCGCTGTGTTTGGACGAGTCCAGTTGCTTGAGTGCCAGGAGGGCCCTTGCCGCATAGAACGCTGCATAGTAGAAGCGGTTCACCGCCCCGGCGAGACCGCCTGTCTCGAGCAGCGTCGAGCCCTCCTCAAAGGACTCCTTCGCGCGCTCCATCCGGTACTGTGCCAGGATGCGTAACTCAGGCTTCATAAGGATACGCCCTCGCGCTCTAGAGTCTGGATGAACGGCGTGAGCTTCCAGATAGGATCACGGAACACGTGTTCTGGGATGACCCGGGGAGAAATGTACACATCGTGACGCAAGTTGACGTCAAAGGCCACGTCGATGACCGCTTCCTTCACGCCTCGGTCGAGCCTCGACACAATGACGAGCACGTCTATATCCGAATCAGGCGTATCGTCCCCCCGCAGCTTGGAGCCGAAGAGTCTGATATCTCGTATTCCCTCTCTGAGAGGGCTTTCTCGAAGCCGCTTTACGAAGTCCTCCAGGGCGTCCCTGTCCTTCTTCTTTAGCGGCGTCATCCCGCGGGGATCCCTGCGGCGACGCACTCCGACCACCCCGCTTCCACACCAAATGATACCACGAGATGGCAAGCCGAAACAAGGTACGGGCGCGGCCGCTGGGTCAAGACGCAGCCTGTGTATCTCGCAAGGCCTGCACAGCCAGCGCGCATTCTATGCGCTTCTTCTGGATTGCGCACGCCACGGGGTCAGGGATGAGGATATCGCCCGATGAAGCGTAGGCGCTTGCGTGGCAGCCGCCGCTGCAGATGAACCTGGCCCAGCACTCGGCGCAGCCTTGCTTCGTGTAAACGTGCGCGCCCCGGAACCTCTCCACGAGTGTGTGGTCAGTCTCGCCCTCGAACACGTCGCCCATGAGGAACTCGCGTTGTCCCACGAACTGGTGGCACGGGTATATGCCGCCGTCGGGCGCCACAGCCAGATAGTCCACGCCCGCGCCGCAACCCGCGAGGCGTCGTGCAAGGCACGGACCGCCTTCGAGATCCACGTTGAAATGGTAGAACGCAAAGCCGTTTCCCCGGGAGTGTCGCTCGACGAAAAGCGCGGCCAAGCGCTCGTATTCGCGGCCGATGACATCGAGGTCCTCCTTGCGAATCCCGTACGACGCGTCGCGCGCCCCAACCACCGGCTCCACTGATATGCTGCGGCAGCCCAGGTCCGCAAGGTGCAGGACGTCGGACGCGAAGTCCAGGTTCGCCCGAGTATAAGTGCCCCGCACGAAGTACGATTCGGGTGTGCGGCTGGCGACAAACCGCCTCACCCTGGGGACCGCCTCATCGTAGCTCCCGCCGCCTCCGGGCGCAACCCGCATCCTGTCGTGCGTCTCCTTGCGGCCGTCGAGGCTTAGCACCACGAGCATGTCGTTTTCGTTGAGAAAGCGGGCCACGTCATCGTCGAGGAGGACTGCGTTGGTGGTCAAAGTGAAATCGATGCGCTTCCCGAGGCGGTCAGCCTCCGCCCGCCCGTACTCTACGGTGGACTTCACCACGCTGAAATTGAGGAGAGGCTCGCCGCCGAAGAAGTCCACGTTGAGATTGCGGCGCTTGCCCGACCGGGCGAGCAAGAAGTCCATCGCGGCACGCGCCACCCGCTCGGGCATGAGTTCCCTCGTCATGCCGAAGCTCCCGGTCTTGCCGAAGCAATACCGGCACCTGAGGTTGCAATCATGCGCCACGTGTAGGCAAAGGGCTTTGACGAGGACCTCGCCCGCGGGCTCGTACGGCTCGTCAGGGGCAAACGGAGGAGACAGCCGGCCGGTGGACATCATCTCGTCGAGCTCATCGTACGCTTCTGCCACCGCCTGCTCCGTATGAACGGGCCCGAGCTTTCGGATGACCTCGTCTCTCGAGCCCCCGTAAGCCGCGGCTACATCGTAGGCTACTCGATCCAGCTCGTGGAGACCGCCTGTCTTCACATCTAGAAGCAGGTTCACCCCAAGCACTGAGAAAACGTGCCAGTTGGCTTCCTTGCGCGCTTCACGTGACCCCACGGAGTCCCGCGTTTCGGGCAAGGCGCCCTTCACGTTCCCAACCACCCGAGAGCCTCCGGCCTCTCCGGCCTTTCCAGCCTCTCCCACTTCTCCGGCCCGCTGGCTCGTTCTCTCTCGCCGCCGAGCGCCGTCACCCTGCCCCGCCGCGCCGCCACACCCCGCGGCCGGCTCTCGTTGAAGCTCTCGTCGGAGATCTCGCGAGCTCACTTCTGGCGCTGCCGGCACACCTGATTGCCGACGGTACACGACGTCTTGCACGCCGATTGGCACGAGGCCTGGCACTCTTTGCAGCCGCCCACACCGAGGCCGGCCTTCGTCGAGCCTTCACTCACCGTGCGAATGTGCTTCATCGCGCTCTTCCGCGTCACTCCCACCACGTCTCCTTTATGTAGTGTTGCATATCCATATGCTGTGTCGCATACCCGGAACCGGACACATATCCAGAACCGGATACACACTCGGAACCGGGCCTCCCGGGTCCGCGATTCCCGGAGCAAACCCGGGACGCTCCACGGAACATTATAGCATCAGCGTCTTCCACTGCGAAAGCCACTGGCTCAAATTTCCCCTGCAACCGGCCGTGCGGGCGTTGTCCGCCCCGCGACGCGAGGCTATAATTGTCCCAGGATCGTCGCAACACCCGGCTCCCGGCTGTATCCATGACCGACCGCGAGCCGTGACCCTTGCGACAGGTGCGGTGACACCCGGCCCTGCCATATCGCGGTGGCTTGGCTGGCCGAGGTGGTCGCAGGCCGCACAATCTCCAGCAGGGAGGCAACCGCTCATGTCACTGGCCATACCGTCATCGTCAGCCTCGCGGCGCCTGCGCGGGCTCATCCAGCTCGCCGACCCGAAGATATGGGTCGCGTCCACTGTCCCCATGTTCGTGGCCGGCGCGCTCGCGTACGCAGATACGGGCCGCTTCGCGGTGGGATGGTTTCTGCTCACGCTCATCGGGATCTACGCGGTGGAAGTGGGCAAGAACGCTGTCAACGAGGTGGTCGACTGGCGCTCCGGCGCGGACAGGTTCGTGGCGCCCGGGGACGCGACCCCGTTCTCGGGAGGCAAGAAGACCATAACCGGAGGCTTGCTCTCCGAGCGCGACGCCATGTGGATAGCCGCGGGCAGTTTCGCCGTGGCGGCCCTCGCCGGTCTGCCCATAGGTTTCTTCCGGACTTCGCACGCCTTGTGGATCGCAGCGCTCGGCGGATTCCTGGCGCTCGGCTACAGCGCGCCTCCGTTCTCCTTCTGCTATCGTGGTCTGGGAGAACTCGTGGTGGGGGCGACCTTCGGCCCGCTCCTCTCGCTCGGCACCTACGTGGTCCTGGCTCAGGAGCTTTCCGCAAGGCCGCTCGTGCTCGGAATCCCTCTCGGCATCCTGATAGCAACCGTCCTCTGGATCAACGAATTTCCCGACTTCGAGGCGGACAAGCGAGCGAACAAGCGAAACCTCGTCGTCCGCCTGGGGAAGGCCAGGGCTAGAGTGGTGTACGCCTGGCTCCTCGGGTTTGCCGAGGCGGCAGTGGTTGGTGTGGCCGTGTGTTTCCGCAACCCGTGGGCCCTTCTGGGCCTTGCGGGAAGCGTGGAGGCATTCCGCGCCGCCAAGGTGTGCTGGCTCGCGTACGATTCCACTCAGGAGCTCGTGCTGGCCAACGCGGGCACCGTGAAAACCTACATCCTCACGGGCGCCGGGCTCATCGCCGGGGCGTTGCTGGGCCGGTGGTTGCCCTTGTAGGCTCCCCTTCCCTACTAGTGAAATCGCACTCGCAGAGCGGCGGCCCGGGACACGGCCCGAGCCGCGTCCAGCTCTAGAGCCGCGTCAAGGTCCAGGGCCGCATCCTGCCCCAGGGCTGCATCCAGCCCTAGGGCCGCGTCCTAGGACCCCGTTTGTGGCCCTAGGACCAGTCCCGTGCCCGCACCCATCCTATGGACACGACGCACCCCACGACGTAGAGCGCAAGGCCCGCGCCGGACACAAGCAGCGGAACCGCCATCGACCGCCCGAGGGTCACCGCCCAGGCAGGCGCCTGCACCTGCGCGCGCCCGAGAACCGCGGACGCGGCCATGGCCATGGCGAATATGCCCAACATGACGATGCGGTTGTACGCGGCCGCCCTCGCATATCCGAGACAGAAGAACATCGCCAGGTACACGGCCAGGATCACCAGGAGCACGCCGAAGAATGAGGCGACCGAGAGAAAAGTGCCAAGAACCAAGCTTGAAGTGACCCGCGATGCTCCGAGCGCCGCTCCCATCCCGACCCTCGGGGCGATGACCCCCTGGGCGACGACGGCCAGCCCTCCCGAGAATACCGCGAAGATGACCGCCACGATGAATGTGGACACGAACTTGCTCGCCACGATGGCGGCGTCGGAAAGGGGCAGCCCTTTGAGGAACAGGAGCGCCCTGCTCTTGTCGTCGTCGTAAGTCGACCTGATGGCGAATCCGTACACCGAGAGAGTCATTTGCAGAGCGATCACGGCGCCGACGTCACTCATGGCGAACGCGAGGCTCGTCGCGATTACCGCGCCGATCACCAGGTAGAACGCCAGCATCCTCCTGCCCTGGATGAGGTCCTTCCACACGAGGTCTAGCACCCTTCATTCCCCCTTACGATCGCAACCAAGATGTCGTCCAGCGAAACCGGGAGCACGCGCGGCCTTGTCCCCGACAGGTGCCAGACTTCCTTCTCCACGTCTTCGGAGAAAGCGCATGTGATGCCGGTGAAGGTGAGGCCGTCGATCTTGTGCGCCGCAAAGGCCCTTCCAAGAGCTCCCTTCATGGCTAGTTCCACCTTCGTCCTGGCCTCGGCGACCGCCGCCTCCAGACCGGCAGGGTCGGACGCACCTTTCGTCTCGGGCGGCAAGGGAAGCGGGAACGAAACCCTCTTCCACCTAGCAAGCACGTCGTCTTTCACGTCCGAGATGACGACCCGCCCTTCGTTGATGAACGTGACGTAGTCCGCGACCTTCTCCACGTCCTGGGTGATGTGGGTCGAGAAAAACACGCTCCGCCTCTCGTCCTGGATGACTGACATGAGTTCCGCCAGGACATCGTGGCGCACCACAGGATCGAGCCCGCTCGTCGGCTCGTCGAGTATCAGGAGCTCGGGCCGGTGCGAGAGGGCGAGCGCCAGTCCAAGTTTCACCTTCATGCCCTTGGAGAGCGACTTGACAGGCTTCGAACGGTCTATCCCGAACCGTTCCAGGGTCGCGCTGTAAAAGCGGTCATCCCATGTCGGGTAGTACTTGGCGACGAAGGCGCCAAGCCAGGCGGGAGTGACCTCTTGGTAGAAGTGCGGCTCCTCGCCTAGGTAGCCGATGTGCCTTTTCACCTCGATCTCGAACGCCACATGGTCCAGGCCGAGCACCTTGACGATGCCGGCGGCCTTCCTCACCATGTTCATGACTATCTTGATGGTCGTGCTCTTCCCCGCGCCGTTGGGCCCGATGAACCCCATGATGTACCCCCTCGGCAGCACGAAAGACACGTCCTTGAGCTCGAACTTCGGATATCTCTTGCCCACTCCCGACAGCATGAGCGCGGGAGCGTCGGCCTCCCCGGGGCCTTTGGCCCTCACCGCCACCGTCGTTGCTGCCGTCGTTTTCTCCTCCATCGTCGCTCCCTTCCCCGTCGTTGCCGCCGTTGACGTCGCCACAGCCATCACTCCATCGCCTCCCTGACAAGTCGCAGAAGCTCCTCGTCGGTCACTCCGCTTCCCCGCGCGTCGGCCACGATCTCCGAAAGCCGCTCCCGGAGAGATCGCACTCGAATCGCCTTCACGCGCTCCGCGTCCAGGTCCGCCACGAACGACCCCAGGCCCGCCCGGGTCACGATAATCCCCTCCGCCTCGAGCTCCGAGTAGGCTCTTTTCGTCGTTATCACGCTGGTCCCCACCTGCTCGGCTAGCTGCCTGATGGACGGCAAGCTCTCGCCCGGCGCAAGCTCGCCGGACAGCACTTTCTCCCTTATCTGGTCCACTATTTGCTTATACAAGGGCACGGGGTTGTTGTATGAGATGCCAACGTGCATAGCGTCACGCTCTGTGTATATCGTCTATACACAGTATAGACATGATGCCGGCGGCTGTCAAGGGTGGGATTCACGTTGCCGCGGGAAAAGAAAGAAAAACACTACTGAGCCAAGTCGCGGGATTGAATCGCTGGTTTGAACCACCGGTTTGAATCGCCGGGTTGGAGGCGGGCTTGCCGTGCTCCGGATTCGGGCGCTCCGCTCCACGGCGCTCCGCCTGCTCGCTCCACCTGCTCGCCCAGCCTACTCAAGTGCAGTCGTGGATTGCCAGCACCTTCACGCCGTACGGCTCCAGAGTGACTTCGAGCGAACAAAGGTCGCGGCCGCGTACGCGTCCCGGGCAGAAAGGCACCTGGCCCATCAGTGCGTGCAAGTCGTACACGGCGTCATGGTCGACGCCCGCGAGGCAGCTACCCGGCGCGGCGAGTCTCGCGCGGACCACGTCGCCCGTGAAGTTCAGCGCCACGATCACACGGCTACGACCGTACTCCCTGTAGTAGGCCAGGCCCGCGTCTTCCCTGTTCATGTCGAGGAAAGTGAGCGACCCGCGGCGCAGGGCGAGCGTGTCGCGCCTCATAGCGCAGAGCCCCTTGTACATGGCACTCACGACAGGGTCCCCCGCTTCCCAGCGGATCTTGAACGGGTCGAAAAGCGACGGTCTCTCCTCGTCGCCTATCTCCTGGCCGTTGTAGATGAGAGGAACCCCGTCAAGGGTGAAGAGGCAAGCCGCCGCGACCTCGTAGCCCCTGCGCCCGAGAGCGCGCACCGCCCGCAGCTGATCATGGTTTTCAAGATAGCGCAGCCTCAACGAGCCCACCGGAAACGAACGCCGGTCGTTCTCGATCATGTCCCTGATCGCCCTCGCTGGAAGCTCGCCTGACAGGACCTGAGCCAGAATCTTCGGGAGCGTCTCCTCGTACGTGACGTCGAACGCGGCCGCGTTGTGAGCCGGCTCGTGTGACTCCGCCAACAGGAGCACGTCGGGCTTGACCGCTTTCAACGCGCGCCTTGCGGCTCTCCAGAAGTCCGTGGGCACGAGCGCCGCCACGTCACACCGGTAGCCGTCGATGTCGAACTCCTCGACGTAGTGCCGCATCACCCTGATCATGTAGTCGCGAAGCCCGGCGCTGGAGTAGTCGAAAGCGACAACGTCGTCCCAGCCGAATCCGGCGCATTGAATGTTCCCGTGGGCGTCCCTCAGGTACCACTCGGGGTGCGCCGCGGTTAGGGGGCAATCGAGAGCGCTGTGATTGGCGACGAAGTCCATGATGACGCGAAGGCCGTAGCCGTGCGCCGTTCTCACCAGCCGCCGCAGGTCGTCGGCCGTTCCGAGGTCGGGATGTATGCCGAGGTAATCGTAGATGGCGTAGGGACTCCCGAGGGTCCCCTTCCGTCCGCGCCTACCGATGTCGTGAACGGGCATGAGCCAAATGCACGTCGCGCCCAGGTCCGCGATACGGGGGATCTGCCGCGTAACGCCCTCCAGAGTCCCTTCCTCGCTGAAGACCCGAGGGAATACCTCGTATATCACGGCGTCGCGCACCCAGTCCGGGCTCGCGACCGCCTTAAACCTACCGAATCCGCAGGCTTCCCGCTGCGGCGCGGGCGTGCGCACCTCGCCGCCTGGGGCGACTTCCACGACTGAGTTGACCGTGCCGTGCTCGTTCAGGGTCATGCACGGGTTGTGCGGGTCACGCGTCCACTCTCCGTCGACGACGAATTTGTACTCGTGCGCGCCCTCCCCCAGCGGCACGACGATCTCCCACACCCCACACGGGTGGCGCTGCATCTCGCAATCGGCCGCACGCCAGTTGTTGAACTCGCCCGCGATGTACGCCCGCGACGCGCGCGGGTTGAAGTAACGAAACTTGACCCCACGGCCTGCGCGCGCGGGGCCCAGCCCTCCGACAACCTCGCCCAACTTCCTGCCTCCTCCCGCCACACGGGCCGGAGCGTCAAGGCATAGTCCGCATCCGGCATTTCCATTATAGCGGTGAGCTCAGACGCTGGGCAAAAGAACATTCTTCCTCGCTTTCCGAAGCCGCGGGACGGCGACCGTCCCGCGTGGCCGCCCGCTGACCTTGCATCGTCACTCCCACCGCCAGAACCTCGCAGCGACGAGGAAGGAGACGACCGCCCACGCTGCGAGCACGCCGACATCAGTGGCCGCGCTGTACTCCGGAGGACCGGCGACCATGATCTGGCGAAGCAGGTCTCCGAGATAGCTCAGCGGCATGGCGCTCACCACAGGACGCAGGAATGACGGCATTATCTCGACGGGGAAGAAGATTCCGGAGAGGAACATCATCGGGAACTGCACCACTTGGACCAGCCCGACCCCGGCCTCCTCGGTCTTGGGGAAAGCCGCGATCATGTAGCCCATGCTCACGAACGTGAGAGCCCCGAGCAGCACGGCGCCGAGGAGCGACAGCCAGCTGCCGAGGATCTTGACGTGGAACACCGTGTATCCTATCACGACGATGAGAGCGGTCTGGATGAGGGCCATCGTTATCCGGACCACGACCTCCGAGACCAGGAGGAGCCCTCTCCTCAGAGGCGTCGCGCCGAGGCTCTTGAGCACCTTCTGCTCCCGCAGGCTCACGGCGCGCATCGCACCGAACAGCCCAAGCTGCATAAGGGCCATGGCCAAGATGCCGGGGAGCAGGAAGTCCACCATGCGCAGGTCAGCGCTCTCCACCGGTTGCGCCGTGACCTCGAGGACCCGAGGCCGGCCGGTCATGCGCCTTTCCGCCTCGTTCAGAATCTGTTCCACCACGGGGACGAGGACCTGCCGGGCCGTGGGCTCCGTCTCGTTGTAGTACACGTGCACCTTCAAGGGGTCGCCGCTGCCGGTCAGCGCGGCGAAGGACGGCAAGGGAACCTCCACCACCAAGCTCCTCTCGCCCTTCCTGAGGGCTTGAATCTCGCTCTCCCGATCGCCGACGTGGGTCTTGAACACCGGTACTGAGCTGGCTCCCTCGACCAGCCCCTCACCCAATGGGTTGCCTGAATCGTACACGATTCCCACGTCATACGTGGAAGTCCCTTCGTTCGAGAATATGAAGCCGAAGAGCAATATGAAGATCACCGGAAAGAGCAGGAACCAGAACAAGCTCATCTTGTCGCGCCCGATATCCCGGGCGTTAGCGAGCACAAGCTGCCAAAAGGTCCTCATCACTCCCGTATCCTCCTTCCCGTGAGCTTCAGGAACACGTCTTCGAGGGTGGCTCGCCTCACGATGACGTCGTCGACGTGGAAGCCGTCGCCCGTCGCGAGCTGCATCAGTGCGGACATCGTGGCAGGCACGTCGCGCGTGTAGAGCGTGGCGGTGTTCTCGCCAAAACGCGCGCGAGTCACACCTGGCAGCTTTTCGAGCCTTTCCCTGTCAGCGGATACCGAATTGGAGAACTCGATGGCCTGCTCCTGAAAGTGCTCGGAGATTAGATCCGATGGGGAGCCGAACGCAATGACCTTGCCGCGGTCCATGACCGCCACCTTGTCGCACAGCCGCTCGGCCTCGTCCATGTAGTGCGTGGTGAGGAAAACGGTCTTGCCGCGGTTTCGTATGCTTCGTATGACGTCCCACAGGCCTCGCCTCGCCTGAGGGTCGAGCCCGGTCGTGGGCTCGTCCAGGAATACCAAGTCCGCGTCGTTCACCATCGCGAGAGCCACCCCGAGCCGTTGGGTCTGCCCGCCCGAGAGAGCTCGCACGACCGTCCCCGCCTTCGCGGTGAGGCCGACCTGCTCGATTACGGCGTCGACCGGCACGGTTCGCCGATAGAAGCTGGCAAACAGCGTCATGACCTCTCTCACCGTGAGCCGGGGGTACAGCCCACGCGCCTGCAGTTGCACTCCTATGCGCGAGCGCACCTCTCTGCCTTGCCTGGCGGGATCCATTCCGAGCACCCACGCCTCGCCGGCGTCGCGGGAACGAAGCCCCACAAGGATCTCCACTGTCGTGGTCTTGCCCGCCCCGTTGGGGCCGAGCATCCCGAACACCTGGCCGCACTCGACCCTAAGGTCGAGGCCATCCACTGCCACGGTCTTGCCGTACGCTTTGCGCAAGCCTGAGACGACAACAGCATCCACAATCCCTATCCCCCTTCCCGAATGTCCTCGCGGGCGCACGCACGCACGCGCCCCGTGGTTTGGCACTCGCCCCGGCTGTCAGGCTTTCAGACATTAAGGAAAGCCTGGGCGGGGCCTCGCCCCGCATTCGGCTCGCCCGGAGACGGCCCCGCGTGACCGGCGAATACTCCGGCCAGGGACACGTTTTCATCCTGTGCCGTAGCGGCTCACCGCGTCGCAGCCACCTCGGAACTCGTCCCTAGTAATCCCCATGATGATCTCGTCCCAGTATCTGCCGTCATAGAAACGCTGTTCGCGGATGCGCCCTTCCTCCCTGAAACCGCACTTGACGTAGCATCGCCTCCCGCGCTCGTTGTACTCGAAGACACGCAGGTTCACCTTGTGCATGTTGAGGAAATCGAAGGCGAAGCCCAGCGCGAGTCCAATGGCTTCCCTCCCTATGCCCTTCCCGAGGAGGTCCTCCCGGCCTATTACGATACCGAGCTCGCAATGGCGATTCCTGTAATCGATGTTGTGAAGCCCCACAGACCCTATGTACTCGAGCTTCGGATCGTCCTTCAAGGCGATGACGAAGACCCCTTCGTTCGGAGCGCCGCGTTGATGCAGCTGCCTGTCTACGAACTCCGCGGTCTGCTCCGCCGATTGCGGGAAGAGCGAGAAGGAAAGGTAACGGTTTATGTTCTCGTTGTTCACCCAGCGCTGGACGGCATCCTGGTCTTCGCGCCTGAACTCCCGGAGCACGATCCTCTCGCCGCGCAACATCACCCATCTCTCCTTTCCG
>JBLNDA010000084.1:0-3196 GCA_050261175.1 Clostridia bacterium | reverse complement strand
GCACCATCCCCCGCTCGCTCTGGATAAGGAACTTCTGTGGCGACCTCCCCTTCAACGTCTTTGGCATGCTTTTCAGTTGCGGGTGTTGCCTTGCATGTGATGGCGATTCCAGATCCAGTTGCCCCTATTCTAACAACACCTTTCCTCACTTGTCAACAGCGGATTCTTGCCAGCATATGGGAGGATGTGGCGCCCACGGGTTACTACTCAGTGGCTGACAGACCAGGAGCCTACCGGCTTGACACTGCGGAAGACGGATCGTACCCTCGTGACAGCGAACCCCCGGCCCTGGACTTAAGGCCGCGAAGGCCACTGCCAGACCGCCGTGCCGGCGGAACATTGTTTCTGCTTTGGTGACGTAGCGCACGGGAAGGATATCTCTCAGCGCAGGCCTGGTGAAGACTGCCCGGCCCAGCTTCCGGCCGATCTCCCACCCGAACAGCCCGCCAATAGACGACGCGATAGTGCAGAGAAGGGCATAGACCAGCGCCTTTCCGGGATTTAGCGTGGCGACGGCGACGAGCAGAACATCGGGAGGTATCGGGAAGAACCACGCTTCCGCGAAGGCAAACGCAACGATGCCGGCCACGCCGTGCGCCATGAGCGCGTGTGTGACGGTTTCAGACAGGGCTGTAAGTGTTTTCATTGCTTGACCGTCCTTCCCTGACACTCCTGCGCAGGGCACGTCGCCGCCTGTTCCACGTGCTTCGGTGGCGTACGGTGAGCCACGGCGAGCGCCACCGCCCCGGCGGCCGACCCAAGCGCCGTTCCCGCCATCACGTCGAGCGGGTAATGCGCCATCAAGTAAACCCGGGAGAAGCCTACCAGCGCGGCGAGAAGGAAGAGCGTAGTCCGCAACTTGCGCCACCTGTCCCCCCAAATCCAGGACATGCAAAACGCCTCGCTCGTGTGTCCCGATGGAAACGAGTCGAAAGACCCTCCGAGCGGGCGCTCGCGTCCCACGAGGTGTTTCATGGACTGAACGACAAGCCCAACAACGACGAAAGCTACCACCGCAAGCCGGGCATATCGCTTGGTGCTCTCGTCGCCGGTGGCATATAGGGCAAACGTGATTCCGAGCAGCACCAGGCCGTTGCCCAGCTCTGTGGCAAGGGACATCAAGAGGCTGAGAGTGTTGTAATGGCCGAGATCATGAACCACGGAGGCTAGTTTCACGTCGAGCGCGATTATGATGCTTGCCCAGACGTGCAAGATCGCCATAGGCATCACCTCCAATGCCCACGCGCGGAACCCCTCGACTCTCGACTCTGCCATACCGGGATCGCACCTAAGTGTCGCAAAGTTGGATGAGAAGACTGTTAGAGCAAAATGAGAGGGTTCTGACCGATCCTGACACGCAAGGACGGTGGAAACGCTATCGGCTCATGGGAAGGCTTACTACGAAGACACTGCCCTTGGCAGGCGTGGACGCGACCCGGATGTTCCCGCTGTGCAGCTGGGCAATGTGTTTCGCGATGGCGAGGCCGAGGCCAACCCCACCTTCGCTGCGCGAGCGCGCCTTGTCCACGCGGTAAAAGCGCTCGAAGATGTGAGGAAGGTGCTCGGACGGAATGCCGGGCCCGGTGTCTTTGACAGCCACCTCAATCGCTCCATCCCGTTCGGTGACCTCGGCGGTCACGTTTCCTCCGGCCGGTGTGTGCTTGACGGCGTTGTCGAGCAGGTTCAGGAAGAGCCGGATGAGACAATCTTGGTCGCCCTGGAACGGTAAGGTGCTCGGGCCGTCATAGCGGAGGGAGATACCTTTTGCTTGCGCGATGGGCCGCAACTGATCGACGAGGCCACCTACAAGAACCGCGAGGTCAAGCGGCTCGACGTTGAGCTTCGAATTCGTGCGCTCCTCGCGTGCCAACAAGAGAAGGCCTTCCGCCAAGTGGATCAGACGATGCACTTGCGTCTCCACCTCTAGCAGCGTGGTCCTGTAATCGGCGGCATGCCTCGGCCGGGAGAGCGCGACGTCGATGGTCCCCTTCATCACCGTGAGGGGCGTGCGAAGCTCGTGGGCGGCATCCTGCGTAAACTGCTTCTCTCGCTCGAACGCGGCTTCGAGACGCGTCAGCATGTCATCGAACGTGCTTGCGAGCCGCCCAACCTCATCGTTGGGCAGCTTGAGGTTGAGCCTGCGGGAAAGACCCTCGGCACCGATCTCCCGAGCAAGCCGCGTCACCCGGTCTATGGGGCCGAGAGCACGTCCGGAGATAAAAACGCCGCCGAGCGCGGCCACAAACAAAACGAGCGGAATCCCGAGCACGAGAACGCCTGCTACCCGCTCAAGGGTCTCGTCCACCGCGCTAAGGGGCCGTGCGACCTGCAGCACGTATGCCGAATGCCCCGGCGGCAGCTCAATGCGGATGGTGTACACCCGCCATGGTTCGCCGGCGATCCGCGCGCTGGAGAAGCTGGTCTGCAGGCGACGCGGCAGGGGCAGTTGGGCATACTCTCCGACGCCGTCGACCGTGTTGCCGGCTTCGTCGAGGAGGCGCATGATGACGTTGTTTTCCCACCGGCGAAGTGCGGGCAAAGGAGCGGGAACGATGAGAGAGCTGGTATCTGTGTTCTGAAAGCGCAAGACTCCGTCCTCACTGTCGATCCCGCGCGCGGCCTCCTGTGCAAGAGTGCGCAAGCCGGCATCCACTTCACCGTAAAGGCCCCGGGCCAGGTTCAAGTAGACGAATCCCCCGAACGCGGCCAGGGTGATAGCCACAAGTAGCATGTACCATGCGGTGAGCCGTATTCGTATTGGGACCGTCTTGTCAAACATCCTGCCGTGTTCCTCCGAAGAAGCCTCGGCATTGGCTCATGCCTGGTCCGAGATCTTGTAACCCACGCCCCGGACCGTCTGTATGAGCTTCGGCTCGAAGTTCGCGTCGACTTTGATGCGCAGATACCTGATGTACACATCCACGATGTTGGATTCACTGAAGAAATCGTAGTCCCAGACATGCTCAGCTATCTGGGTGCGTGTCAGCACCTGGTTCTTGTTGCGCATCAGGAACTCGAGGAGCGCATATTCCCGCGCGGTAAGCTCTATCTTTTGACCACCCCGCTGGGCCACGCGGGTCCTGGTGTCGAGCACCAGGTCGCCCACTTGAAGCTGCGAAGGGACGACGTCTCTGGGGCGTCTCAGGAGAGCACGAATTCGTGCCACGAGCTCTCTGAAGGAGAATGGCTTGACGAG
>JBLNDA010000083.1:0-22371 GCA_050261175.1 Clostridia bacterium | reverse complement strand
CATTCTCGTGAAGCATTGACAATAAGGAGGATTGAGTAGTAAAATTAACTAGAAAGAGAAGGCTGTGACAGAGTGTGGCCGTCTGAAAGCTCAACACGTTTTTTTATCGACGCTGGTGTATGCGCATTCAATTCGCCCCGTGGCAGGGATGACGCGTGATGACGAGCGAGGCAATGAACGGCGCTCTGAGGAAGACCGTGGTCTGCGGGTTCATCCTCGTGACACTTCTCCTCTCTATGGCGATGGCGGCTGTCGCGCCAGTTGGGTACGCCGGGGGGACCAAGGCCAACCTTGCGTTGAACAAGCACGTGACTGCAAGCAGCTATACGCAAGTTTACCGCGCTGAGAACGCGAACGACGGGAACGTCCTGACATACTGGGAAGGCGCGCCACGCTCTTACCCGAATGTCCTCACGGTAGACCTGGGGAAGACGTGCACGGTCAGGAGCGTCGTCATCAAGCTGAATCCCGACCGCATCTGGGCGAAGAGGACGCAGACGGTGGCCCTGCTCGGCAGCGTGGATGGCGCCGACTATGTCACATTGGTCGACGCGGCGGTCTATGTCTTTGACCCGGAGGCCGGGAACACGGTTGCGATCAATTTTGCAGCCGCGGAAGCCAGGTATGTCCGCCTGGTCTTCACGGAGAACAGCGGCGCCACAGGAGGACAGGTGGCGGAATTGGAGGTCTACAGCGAGAGCACTGAAGAGGATCCCCTCTCCGTCGTGATCTACCCCGGTCCCGAGGGTGTGCCCGCCGCAACGGACCGCGAAGTCTTCGTCAACGGCAAGCCGCTCTTCGTATACGACACCGCGGTGAATCTCAATCGCACTTGGGCCACGAGGCCCACATTGGAGACCACGCCTGTCACGTATTTCGACTTCGGCGGCGGGCCGGTGACCATCACGGTCAGGGCACCCGGGACGAAGATCGAATCCGCGGTCATCCGCCCACTTTCCCTCGGCATCGTCCCCCAAGTCAGCGGCGAGAACATCACTTTTACCCTGAAGGCCCCCGCCAAGCTCACCGTCGAAATCAACGGGGAGATCCGCCGTGCGGTGCACATTTTCGCAAACCCGCTTGAAAGCGACCCCCCAAAGCCGAGCGACCCGGGCGTCATTTACTTCGGACCCGGCGTTCATGACGCCGGCCGAATCAGCGTCGGGAGCGGCCAAACGGTCTACATCGCCGGAGGGGCGGTCGTCTACGGATGGATCCATCCGACGGGCGCCGCAAACGTGCGGATCATGGGGAGGGGCATTCTTGACGGCAGCGTGTACGACCGGTGGGGGGATACCGTCAACCCAATCAGCCTCAGATACTGCACAAACGCCATCGTGGACGGCATATGCATCTTCGACCCGGCTGCTTGGACGCTCGAGGCTTACAAGTCCAGCAACGTGTGGGTGAACAACGTCAAGATCATCTCAGCGCGTCCAAACGGCGACGGGATCACGGTGCAATCATGCGTCAACTTCACGGCCACTGATTGCTTCGTCCGCTCCTGGGACGACAGCCTCGTAGTCAAGGGGTACGACGGAGACGTAAGGAGCATTGCGTTCGAGGACATCCAGATCTGGACAGACCTTGCCCAGTCCTGCGAGATCGGCTACGAGTGCAGGGCCCGGATCATGGAAGACATCTACTTCAAGGACATCACGGTGCTGCACAATTTCCACAAGCCTGTCCTGAGCATCCACAACTCCGATACGGCCCTCGTGCGCAATGTGCGTTACGAGGACATCACGGTGGAGGACGCTCAGATGGGCCAGGGTGACGGGTGGAACTACTTCATCGACCTATGGATCGGCCCGTCGCAATGGTCGAAGTCCGGTCGCGAGCGCGGCTGGATCGAGAATGTGTGCTTCAAGAACGTTAAAGTGCTCAGCGGCAAGACGCCCATGTCGAGGATATGCGGCTGGGATGAAGCTCACGTCATAAGAGGTGTCCACCTCGAAGACGTGACCATCCTCGGTGTTCCTGTTACGGATATCGCCAGCGCCGGGCTGGACGGCAACCTGGCCTACGTCGAAGATCTCACTTTCGACGGTGTGCCGGCGGGCGAGGACTCCCGCTAGAGGTGACCGCACGGATCAACTGGGATCGACCCGGGTCCGCCGGTTCCCGGGCGTCAAGGCGGGCGTTGAGGGCGGCACAGCCCCCTGGATGAATGCGCATGCAACCAAAGGCGCCAGTCGCGCCGCGTTTCGCGGACGCCCGAGGGCTCCGCAGGTGGCTGGTCGATTCAGGTGGCGGCGAATCGCGTGAAGGAGAGCGGTGTCACGTGGTATCGTTTGACATGCTGGGCGGCCGGGTATCTCTACAAGAGGATGTATGCGCATACAAACGCGGTATGTGAAACGCGGAGCGCCGGGAGGTGGTAGGGGGTAACTGAATGCGAATCGGTCTGATGGCTCCTCGTTGCCAGGTGGTTCGTGATGAACACATGACGTCAATGGTCGATTCCTCTCGAGGCGTTGTGAAATGTCCCGGGCGAGAAATCAAGGACTAAGGAGGAATGGTTGTGTCCAAGAAGCTGTTGACGTGCGTGCTGTTAGCCTTGTGTCTGGTCGGTGCGACGGTGGCCGCCGGGCCCGCTGCAGGCGCTGAGACGGTAACGTTGCGGGTGGCTGTTCCGGCCGATACACCCGAGAACAAGGCGGCTATCGAATTCGAGCTGGCGAAGATCAAGAGGTTCGAGGCGGCCTATCCAGGCATCAAAGTTGCCCCGGTCAACTACGAGTACAACCCCCAAACATTTGCCGTGGCCCAGGCGGCGCACAGTGCTCCGGACGTCCTCCTGGTCTGGGCGACAGAGGGCAGGGTCATGGCTGAAAAGGGCTGGCTGGCGCCGCTTGACGAGTATCTCAAGACCTGGGCCAAGACCAGCTGGATTAACCCCGAGGCCTTCCTACCTTTCAAAGTCAACGGACGGATCTACGGTATACCGTACGACGGGTACGTCAAGCACATCATGTACAACAAGAAGATGTTCCTCGAGAAGAACGTGCCGTTCCCGCGGCTGGATTGGACATGGGAAGAGTTCATGGACGCCGCGGTCAAGCTCACTGACCGGGCGAAAGGCATCGCCGGTTTCGCGCCCATGACCCGCGGCGGCGAGGGCGGCTGGATGCTGACCGACTGGATCTACCAAGCTGGCGGGGAGGTCGAGGAGTTCAGAGACGGCAAGTGGATCGCTGTCTTCGACTCGCCGGAGGCGATCCGTGGCGCGCAGTTCGCCAAGGACATGAAATGGAAGTACAACGTGGTGCCGGCCAACTGGAGCCAAGGATACATGGACGTCTTCAACCTCTTTGCCACCGAGAAAGCGGCCATGGTCCCGCACGGCGATTTCACTGTGGAGTGGGTGATCAACAACTTCAAGTGGGATCCCAAGGATATCGGTCTTGTACCGATGCCCAAGGGAGAAGGACCCAAAGGCCGCCAAGCAGGCGTCCAGGGCGGCACGTTTCACGTCATCAACGGGCTCGCCGCGCCTGCAGTGCGCGACGCCGCGTTCAAGTGGCTCGACTTCGAGCGGTGGTCTGACGACGGCCTCGAGAGTCTCAAGAGGGACATCGAGGAAAGACGCAAGACCGGCACATACATGGCGATGTTGAAGTACCCGGTGCTCAATCCGAACGTCGGCTATCAGAAGAAAGAGGATCAAGTGAAAGCGGCCAATCCCGATGTATGCGTCATCTGGCCGGCTGACCTCAGGACGTACTTGCCGAAGACCGGCCATACGGAGCCCCCGATCGAGGCTCAGAAGCTGTACAGCGAGGTGCTTGCCCCTGTATACCAAGCGCTACTGAGCGACAAGAACGCCGACCCGGCTGAGCTCCTCAAAGCCGCGGCGGCCAAGTTCCAGAAGGAAGTCCTCGATCCATTGAATAAGTAGGACAGCATTACCTGTCATCAGCCCTGGCAGTGAGTGCTGCGGAGGCGGGGGCGCCGCTCTTCGGATGGCGGTGCCCCCGCAGCGAGACGACGAACCGAGCCGAGCGAAGAGAGACGGCGAACGGACCGAAGAGGGACGACGAGCCGACCAAAGAGAGACGGCGAATGGACCGGTCGTGCCGACGGGAGATCACGCAGCGGGCAACGCATGGGGGGGAGGCGCGTGGGAGGATTCTCTCAGATTGAAGCGCATGCCGCCTTGAGAAGTCCATACCGACACCGGTGGGCAAAGCTCATGAAGAGCGGTGGGCTCGGACTACTTTTCCTCATGCCGGCGATGTGCGTCTTCGCCATGTTCCAGTGGTATCCGATCGTGTACGGCCTCGTCCTGGGGTTTCAGAAGATGGTACCGGGCCTGCCTCCTGCCTGGGTGGGCTTGGCCAATTTCAAAAGCGTCTTGAGCGACTCGCTCGTGATACTCTCTTTCAAGAACACCTTGCTTTTCGTGGGCCTGTGTCTGGTATTCGGGTATTTGGTGCCGGTAGTAGTGGCCATAGGCGTCACGGAACTCCGGCGTGGACAGGGATTCGTCCGGCTCGCCATCTACATGCCCAACATCATCCCTGGCATAGCCTTGTACGTCATGTGGCTGTGGATGTTCGACCCGGCGGTGGGCCTTCTCAATCAGATTCTGGGCTTCCTCCACCTGCCCCCGCAAGAGTGGCTTCTAGCACCGAGAACCGCTCTGTTCTCGCTCATGCTCATGGCCACGTGGGCCGGGTTCGGCGTCACCGCGCTTTTCTACATGGCGGGGCTGAGCTCCGTCTCAGAGGAACTCTACGAAGCCGCGGAGATCGACGGTGCCGGCGTATGGCAGAGAATACGCTACATTACGCTCCCCGCTTTACGACCTACGATGACTATCATGCTCCTGCTGCAGATACTCGCCACCGTGCAGGTGTTCCAGGAGCCGTTCGTCATGACGGCGGGCGGTCCCAACAACGCCACCCTTACCGTCATGTATCAGGTGTACCGGTACGCCTTCGTCTATTTCGAGTTCGGCAAAGCGGGTGCGTTGGGCTTCCTGACGTTTCTCTTTCTGTTCGTCCTGTCTTTCGTATACGTGCGTTACAGCCGGATTGCGCACTCGGAAGAGGTGTGAGCGTTGGCCGGGGGATCACGTACTGTCATCTCGGAATTCGACTTGAAACGCCGCGAGGTCAAGATCGGCTATGTCGGATGCGTGGTCATGGCGGCAGCCCTCGCGATATTCATGATATACCCTCTGATTTGGGTCTTCATGGGCGCGCTAAAGACGCCGAAAGAAGTGTACGCGATCCCGCCCAGACTCCTGCCGGACCAGGCCAACTGGGCCAACTTCGTCGCGGCATGGAAGGCGTTCTCCTTCCCGCGGTTCACCTTCAACACGTTTGTGCTCTTTGCCGGGATCGTGGTCTTCAAGTTTCCCATCACGTGCATGGCGGCGTACGCATTTTCATTCCTGAGGCTGCCGGCGAAGCGCGGGCTGTTGCTGGCGTTCATGGTCACGCTCATGGTACCCGGCATGGCTTATATGATACCAAGCTACCTCATATTGCACCGCCTGCCGCTGTTCCACGTGAATCTTCTGAACACCTACTGGGCTTTCTGGCTGCCGGCTGGTGCGGACGCCTTCGCCATTCTGCTCTTGAAAGGGTTCTTCGACGGCACGCCCAGGGGGATAATCGAGGCCGCGCGAATCGACGGGGCGACGGAGGTAGGCATCCTCAGCCACATAGTGCTGCCTTTGTCCAAACCCGTCCTGGCTACACTGTTCATCCTCAATTTCATGGGGACTTGGCGGGACTTCCTGTGGCCGTACATCGTTCTGCGCGACACCTCCCGTTGGACGATCATGATCGCGCTCTACAACTACGTGTTCCAAAGCCGGGTCCTGACGCCCAACATACAGTTGGCTGGGATGATGCTGGCGACGATCCCGCCGATCGCGGTCTTCATGGCGTTTCAGCGGTATATCCTGGCAGGGGTGACGTTTTCCGGCCTCAAGGGGTAGGGAAGGTGGGCCCGGTGTGCTCTACTGGGTCGGGTATGGTCTGCTGGATCACACAGACCGCATACAGCGCCATGGTGCCGTCAGTTCTCGCCACCGTTTGTGAAGCAGCGCGAACTCGTGGCGATCCACCTGCTATCCATGGGGCGACGGGTCGACGCGTCATGTCTACGAAAAAGAAACCGGAGGAATAGGTTGTGGCTGTTTCAAAGGCAACGTTCGGGGTTGGTAGGCGGTGCGCCGGTGCAGTGAAGGACTTCCGGCGGGAAGGGAACTCTGTGGTCTTCCACTGCGAGGGTGGCCTCTTGCGCCTAGCTGTGCTTGGTGGCAACTGCCTGCGCGTGACATTTAATTGCGACCACCGCTTCACGGGCAGGCGTTCCGTAGCGGTGGTGAAGGCCCCTTCTCACGAGGCGTTCGATGTGGCGGAGGCGGGCGACCGCGTGACGCTGCGCACCGACGAATTGACGGTGGAAGTGGCCAAGGCGGGTGCCAAGATCAGGATATCCGACACGGCCGGCCGTATCGTGTCCGAGGACGCCGGCGACGGTCTCACCTGGGGCCGGCGCACCGTGATGTGCACCAAGACCATGGATGGTGAGACGCACTTCTATGGGCTCGGCGAGAAGACGGGCTTCCTGGACAAGCGGGGCCGCGAGTACGTGATGTGGAACACGGACGATCCCCTTCACACGCCCACGAAGGACCCGCTGTACAAATCCATCCCCTTTCTCCTGGCTTTCAACGGGAAATGGGCTACCGGGACGTTCGTTGACTACACTGGGAAGATCTGGTTCGACCTGGGCTCGGAGTCTAGCGAAAGTTACAGCTTCGAGGTGGACGATCACGAACTGGACTACTACTTCATCTATGGCCCAGACCTCAAGCGGGTCATCGGCACGTACACCGAACTAACGGGGAGGACCTCGCTTCCGCCCCTCTGGGCCCTAGGTTACCAACAGTGTCGTTGGGGGTACTATCCTGAGGAGGTCGTCCGGAATCTAGCCGGCAATTTCCGTGAGAGAGACATCCCCTGCGACGTCATATACTTGGACATCGACTACATGGATGGTTACCGGGTCTTCACCTGGGATCGGGAGTGCTTCCCAGACCCCGAACGCATGCTGGCGGACCTGCGGGCGAAAGGGTTCAAGATCGTCACAATTGTGAATCCTGGAGTGAAGAAGGACGCGAATTACGAGGTGTACGTCGAAGGCGTGCGCAGGAACCTCTTCTGTCGATGGCTGACCGGAGAGATCTACCATGGCCGCGTCTGGCCGGGCGAGGCGGCCTTCCCCGACTTCACCAAAGAAGAGACCCGTACCTGGTGGGCGGAGAAGCACGACGTTCTGCTTGGGAAGGGCGTGGCGGGCATCTGGAATGACATGAACGAACCGAGCGATTTCTCGTCTTCCTCCACCCAGGACCGCATGCAAGCCACGCTTCCCGGTGAGGTGATGGCCGAGAACGACGGGGACCCATGCACGTTCGACCGGATCCACAACGCCTACGGACTAGAGATGTGTCGGAGCACTTACGAGGCGTTCCTGCGGCTCAAGCCCGAAGACCGTCCGTTCATCGTCACCCGGGCCGCTTACGCCGGCATACAGCGATACGCGGCGGTATGGACCGGAGATAACTGCAGCTGGTGGGAGCATCTGGCGATGTCCCTTCCCCTATGCATGAACATCGGCCTCTCGGGCGTGCCGTTCGTCGGCGGGGACGTGGGCGGGTTCGAGGAGAACGCCACGCCTGAGCTCTTCGCCCGCTGGATGCAGGCGGGTGCGTTCACCCCATTCTTCAGGGCGCATTCCATGCACAACACCCGGCCCCACGAGCCCTGGGCTTGGGGACCTCGGGTTGAGGAGATCTGCCGGAAGTACATCAAGCTGCGCTACGCGCTGCTCCCTTATGCTTACAACGAGTTCTACAAGGCGAGCCAGACCGGTTTGCCCATCATGCGTCCTCTCGTCCTGGACTACCCCGACGACGAACGAACCCACAACCTGAACAGCGAGTTCTTGTGGGGGGAGTCCTTCCTGGTCGCCCCAATAACCCAGCCCGACACTATCAAGCGATGCGTGTACTTGCCCGGCGGGATCTGGTTCGACTACTGGACCGACCGCAAGTATGAGGGGAAGAACGACTATCTCGTCGACGCCCCCCTGGACACCTTGCCTCTTTTCGTCAAGGCCGGCTCGGTGATTCCCTCCGTTGCGCCTGCGAACTACGTGGGGGAAGTCCGGGCGGAGGCACTGACCCTCGACGTGTACCTGGGGGCGGAGGCCCGGTACACCCTCTACGAGGATGACGGCATCACCCAGAGGTACCGGGACGGGGCGTACAATATCACGGAGTTCCATTGCAGCACCGCGGAGGAAGGGATCGTCTTTCAAATCAGGCCCGTCGTGTCGGGATACCGTTCCGGCCGGAAGCGCTACCACCTCCGTTTCCACGGCGCGGCGCCGGAGCTGGGCGGGGGCCCTCGTCGCGCCGAGGCGGGCGAGGGCGCCGCGAATGGCGGGGCTAACGGTGAAGCTCAGGTGAGAGGCGGGGTTATCGAGATAGACATTCCGGACGAAGGACAGCCGATGAACGTGGTGGTCGACAAGACTGGGTGCAGGATTGAGCGCGGCGGGGCGGAACGAGGAGGGGATTGAAGTGCAGCAGAAGCTCACCAGCGCGGAGTTGGCTAGGGCCCTGAACCTTTCACAAGCCACGGTCTCTCGCGTCCTGAACAACAGCCCCTTGGTCAGCGAGAAGACGCGGGCAAGGGTCCTGAAGGCCATCGAGGAGTTCGGGTATGCGCCCGATGCGGCTGCGAGGGCGCTGGCCTCACGAAAGGTCGACACCCTCGGGTTCCTCGTGGTGAACCCCAGGCGCCTCGAATGCCCCTTGCGGAACCTCCTCGCTGACCCGTTCACTCAGATCCTTCTGGCTACAGTGGAGGAGAGGTTTCGGGCGAACGGCTGGAGGCTGCTGGTTTCGGTGATAGAAGGCGGCTTGGCGGAGATCGTTCAACTGGTGCGGGCGCACCGGATCGAGGGCGCGGTGATCAACGTGGCCCGTCTGGATGATCGGGTGATAGAGGAATTCCGGCAGACGCGCGGGTTCCAGGACTATCCCTTCGTGCTCACGGAGCTCGTGATCCCCGACCTCGAAATGCCCACCATTTGGGCTGACAACGTGGACGCCGCGGCGCGTGCGGTGGCTCACCTGACCAACCTGGGGCACACGGAGATCGGGTTCATCACCGGGTCGGATCAGCTCTTCAGCGGCCCGGAACGCTTGCGCGGCTTCAAAGAAGCCATGGAGAGCAGGGGGTTGTCACCATCCCTTGTCCTGAGAGGCAACTACGAGGAGAGCAGCGGACACGAAGCCTTCGTCGAGATGTTCAAGCGGAAGAAGCTTCCCACAGCGCTCATCGCTGCCAATGACCGTATGGCCATCGGTGCGATGCGCGCCGCCAGGATGCTGGGTATACGGGTACCGGACGACATCGCCGTCATGGGGATAGACGACATCGAGCTGGCAGCCTACGTGGAACCGGGTTTGACCACCATCCACTATCCCATCCGTGAGCTGGGCGAGAAAGCCGCGGAGATGCTGCTGGCCCAGTGCAGGCGGGAGAAGGTGGAGACGCGTGTCTGCATCTCCAACAACCGGCTGGTCGTGCGCGGGTCGTGCGGAGCCAATCGAAGCGCCGGCCAGTGGGCAGCGAGACCTTGAGCGAGGGTGACCGTGTCAGGCGATTGCGTGGGGCGGTCGCGTGACGTGGCCGGCGGGGCGGAAAGGACGGGATCGGCTTGGCAAAGATCGCGGATAGGTACTACCGGGTCGACCCGTGGCGGGTCATCGAAGAAGGCTTCGATCCCGCGCGAGGGCGCGTCTCGGAATCAGTGTTTTCCCTCGCGAACGAGTACATGGGAGTGCGGGGGTACTTCGAGGAAGGATACGGCGGGGACCGCTTGGTCGGGAGTTACATCAACGGGGTTCACGAAGAGCAAGTGACTCCGAAGCCCCAGTACAAGGGCATCTCAGACCGGTTCTGCTTCATGGTGAACACCCTCGACTGGCTCCATACCCGGATCGTCCTCGAAGGAGAGGAGCTCGACCTCGCGCAATCCCGAGTCGAGGGCTTCCGGCGCGTGCTCGACCTGCGGAACGGCGTCTTGGAGCGGTCGTTTACGTGGCGCACCGAAGCGGGCCGGCTCTTGCAGGTGACTTTCACCCGGTTTCTCAGCATGGTCGAGCCGAAAATGGGATTCCAGCGCGTAGCCCTGAAACCGCTGAATTTCAGCGGAACCATCGACGTTCGGATGGGTCTCGATTTCTCTGTGACGCACGAGTCGGCCGGGGCGAGCTTCTGGTCGTGCCCGAGACAAGCCGTCGAGGACGGGGTCGTGGGGATTGTAGGCCGCACCCAAAGAAGCGGCCACATGGTGTTTGCGGGCTTCTGGCTTCCGGGCCGGCGGGAGCCCGGCGAATCCCGGGTCGTGGTGAAGGAAAAGTACATTGGCGTGGACCTGAGCTTGACCTTGCAACGAGGCGTGTGCTCTCGAATAGATCGGGCGGCCTTTCTCCATGCTGAGAAGCGCCCCGAGAAGACTATCGACGAGGTCTGGGAAGCGGGGCTAAAGGGCGCAAGGCAACACCTCGCGGTCTCCTATGAGGAGGCACTTTCGAAGAACAGTGCATACTGGGAGGGAATATGGCGGAACTCGGACATCGCAATCGAGGGCGACCCCGAAAACCAGCAGGGCATACGGTACTGCATATTCCAGCTTCACCAGACTTACCACGGTGCGGACCCCGCCCTCAACATCGGGGCGAAGGGCCTCACCGGAGAGGCCTATAACGGCCACACCTTCTGGGACACGGAGACCTACTGCTTGCCGTTCTACTTGTTCAACAACGCCAAAGCCGCGCGCAATCTTCTCGAGTTCAGGTATCGCACGTTGCCGCAAGCCATGGAGCGTGCCAGGATGCTCGATTGCCAGGGGGCGTGCTATCCCGTGGCCACCTTAGACGGCACGGAGAGTTGCGGCCTATGGCAACACGCTAGCCTCCAGCTGCAGCCTACCACCGGGGTGGCGTACGGGATATGGCACTACGTGAATGTGACGGGGGACCGGGATTTCCTGTACACGAAAGGTGCGGAGCTGCTCGTTCAGATCTGCCGGTTCCTGGCCTCCCGTGGGCAATGGGGACAAAGGTCGGGGAAATTCGGGTACTACTGCGTGATGGGGCCGGACGAATTTCAGATGATGGTGAACAACAACTGCTACACGAATTACATGGCACAACAGACCTTCCGGTACACGCTGAAGGTCTTGGACGAGATGCGCGTGGAGGCGCCGGAGCGGCACACGGAACTCCTCGGCAAGGCGCTCCTCACGGAGACGGAGCTCGCCACTTGGCGGAGGATGGCCGACGAGATGAAGATCCCCCGTGACGAAAGCACCGGCATCTATGAGCAGCACGATGGGTATTTCGATCTGCCCCACATCGATGTCGATTCCATCCCGGTCACGGACTTCCCGCTCTATCAACATTGGTCTTACGACAGGATCTTCCGGAACGACATGATCAAGCAGCCCGACGTGCTCATGTTCATGTTCCTGTACAACCGGCGGTTCACCGCTGAGGTGAAAAGGGTCAATTACGAGTACTACGAGCCAAGGTGCATCCATGAATCCTCGCTTTCGCCCTCAGTTCATTCCATTCTAGCGGCCGAACTCGGCAAGCACGATGAGGCCTTCGAGTTCTTCAGGTTCGCGACTCGAATGGACCTCGACAACTACAACCGCAATACCGGCGAAGGATTGCACGTGACGTCCATCGCCGCGGCCTGGATGAACGTGGTGTACGGGTTCGGCGGCATGCGCTCCGACGGCGACATCCTCGCCTTCAGCCCCTCCCTGCCGAAGGCGTGGACCGCCTACAGCTTCCGCGTCTCGTACCGGGGGTCGGTCATCGCCATCACCGTCGACGAGCGGACAGTGACGGCGAAGGTGGTCGCGGGGCCGCCCGTTCGCGTCGCGATCTACGGCAGCGAGTACGAGCTTGACTCGGCGGGCACATGCCTCACGGCGTCTCGGGAGCCCGTCTGAGATCGAGGCGGACTCCGCGTCTCCTCGGACCCACAAAAAGCGATGGTCCCGGTCCGGCCCCGCCGTGCCAACGTGGTTCATCCATGTTTTCTCACAGTCTCAAGAGGAGTTATCGAGGTCGCGTCGAAATGATTAAATCGATTAATGAAACGATTTAAGCCTCCGAGATTGCACGGGACGAAACGTGCTGTGGGAGCCATACGTATAGCACATTTCTAGAGAGTTACGGGTGAGTCTTCCTATGCCCACGGTCAAGGACGTTGCCAGACGGGCTGGCGTGTCGCCTGCCACCGTCTCGAACGTAATCAATCAGAAGGGGAATGTCAGCCCCGCGCTCGTGGAATCGGTGACGAGGGCCATAGAGGAACTTGGGTATCGCCCGAACGTCCTGGCAAGAGGGCTTAGAGTGAGCCGCACGTTCACCGTCGGGCTCGTCATCTCGGACATGTTGAACCCCTACTTCTCTGAGATCGCGGCTGGAGTTGTACGAATTTGCTCCAGGCGCGGATACACCGTGTTGCTCTGCACCACAGGTGATGACAAGAACGCCGAGGCAAAGCACGTTCAAGTCTTGAGAGACAGACAGGTTGACGGCATAATCGTCGCCTCGACCGGTACCGGTAACGAGGTCATTGAAAAGCTTGTCGCTGACGGGTACCCGGTTGTCCTCATTAACAGGCGGCTTGAAGGCGTGGAAGCCGATTGTGTGGTAAGTGACAACGTTGGCGGGGCTCTGCAGGTGATGGACTACCTCGTTTCTCTCGGTCATAGGCGTATCGCGTTCGTCGCAGGGGCGCGTGACTCGCTTCCGAGCCGCGAGCGGCTTGATGGTTACCTGCGCGGGCTCGCCAAGGCAGGCATACCGGTCGACAATGATATCATCCGGTACGGTTATCTTAAGTACTCAGGCGGCTACGAAGCGGCAAAGTATTTACTGGCGTTGGCTGATAGACCCACGGCTGTATTCGCAGCCAACGACATGATGGCTATTGGCGTAATGGATGCAACTCTCGAGGCCGGTCTCGGGATTCCTAAAGACATATCGCTGGTTGGGTTTGACGATACTATGCTGAGTTCTCTCACGAGAATCAACCTTACCACCGTCAGACAATCGTACTTGGAACTGGGTGAGATCGCGACTAGAATGCTCCTTGGCAAACTATCCAAGCGGTCGGGCAAGCGCTTTCTCAAGAGGCAAGTGGTTCCATGTTCACTCGTTGTCCGCGGCAGTTGCACACACGCGACGACACAGACGAACGCGTTCGGGGCAGTTAGGGCAACTCCGGCTGGAACATAACTTCTCCGGGACTGCCCGCAAGGCTGTTCCGAGTACTCTGATCGAGACGGACCAGCAGACAGGGTTCGGCAGAGAGGCAGGTGATGCGATGGCGGTGGAGACAAGTGAACGGGCGCAACTGCGGGGTTCTGGGTATGGGGGCAGGTTGTGATTAGCGGAGCGAGTCGCCCAGGCGGCAGGGAGCGTCGCCCATGCCAAGGCGGCCCGCAAGCAACTATCGAAGGAGGTCGTCGGAGTTGAAACGCATGTTCAGAAGGTCCGCAGTGTTGTTGACCGCAGTGCTTGCGTTGGCTTGTTGCTTTGTTGCAGGTACGGGATATGCCTCTGGGAATGTCGAGCTTACCTTTACGGCGTGGTCATACGGGGTTGAGACGGTCAACGATAATATCGCCAAGTTTGAACAGATGTATCCGGGAATAAACGTGTCCTTTTCCGACTTCTCTTGGTTTGATTACCATGACATCATGGCGACAAGGTTCTTCTCCAAGACCCCTACCGATGTATGCTACAGCTCGGACCACTGGCTTCAGGAGTGGGCTGCCGCCGGATGGATCGTGCCTCTCGAGGACTATTTCCCATGGGTTCGTGAATCCAAGAGCGAATTTGCCAAGTACGCCGTCGAAGGCATGACCTACCAGGGGCGACTCTACGGGGTCCCGTATTACGCGGATCTGATGATCTTCATTTACAACGAAGACATGCTGAAGAAGGCCGGTTTCAATCACCCGCCCACGACATGGGACGAGCTTGCCGAGCAGGCCAAGGTCATGAAGGCCAAAGGCATCTGCAAGTACCCAATCATCTTTGAGTTCGGCCAGCAAGAAGCCGCCGCCAACGAGGTTTTCATATCCATGGTGTACTCTCGAAAAGGCGGGCACATGTTCAACGGACTGGAACCTGTGTTCAACGCACCTGGCTCGGCTGCTCTCAAGACTGTGGAGTGGATAACCGATGGGATGCAGAACTCGAAGATCATTGACCCGTCCTCGCTCACGATGGCCGAGATCGAGCTAGTCAAAAGCATGCAGTCCGGGCAGCACGCGTTTACCATTCTGCCCAAGTACAACCTGGCTGAGCTTAACAACCCCGCCTCATCGAAGCTGGCTGGGAAATTCAAGATGGCACTCATGCCGGGCGACACTCACGAAACGGTCGGCTATGTTAGGTTCTATGCCATGACCAAAATGGCCGTGGACCGGGGCAAAGACGTCATCGATGCAGTGGGCAAGTTCATCCAGTACTTCGGCGGCAAGACCAACGGCAAGTACGTTGTTGAGAAGCGGTGGGCGGTGGAGAAGGGACTCGGTTTCGCCCAGCTTCCTTTGTACGATGACCCAGAAGTCATCAAGGCTATCAACTCGTGGGGAGACGTCAAGCTTGAGCTTGAGCAGTCGAAACTCGCGAGGGCAAAGGAAGGACTGAGCCCCTTCTACGGAACGTGGGATCTTTTCGTAAGGACGGAGCTTCACAAAGCTTACCTCGGTCAGCAGTCACCTCAGCAGGTATTGGATAGCTGCGCCAAGAAATGGAATGAAATGAGAAAGAAGTAGACAACGAAGGCCTGCGGGTCGAGTCCATCGACCGCGCATCGCATTAGTCGGGCCATTTGGTTGCTGCAACAAGTCCTCGGGTCCACAGGGCGGCTCCAAGAACGGGCATTCCTGCTTGGAGCCCGCCCTCCCCCGAGGATTCGCGAGGGATAGACAACCAATAGGACCAATGGACGGGTAAAAGGTCTGGCTGTTCGCCTCTTTTGCACTGGCTTTGCACTGGCTGGGGGGTATTTGGATGAGTCCTGCTCGGGTTGCGACTAGACAGGGTTGGTTTGCTTCGAAGACTGGCATCGGCCGAGTGCGTGGTGAAAGGCCGTTTTTTCTCGTCGTCCCGACGCTGGCAGTTGTCCTGTGTTTTACGGTTTTCCCCATCGGGTACGCTCTCGTTCTGAGCCTGAGGCATTTCCTGCTCACGCAGCCTTGGGATACTTCGTTCGTGGGCTTGCGGAACTATTGGGAGGTCATCACCAGCGACTATTTCCGCGCCTCTATCGCAAGCACTTTCAAATTCGCGGCTCTCGCGGTCATCGGCGTTCTGGTGTACGGCGGTTCGGTCGGCCTCCTCCTCGACACAAAACTCTGGACCTCGCGTTGGCTTCAGGTTTTCATTCTGCTGCCGTGGGCGATCCCGCCGGCGATTGCAGGCATCATGTGGAAATGGATATTCCATGCCGATTATGGTGCGGTCAACGGAGTTCTTGTCCAACTCGGGCTGCTGAAGGACTACTTCCCGTGGCTCAGCACGCCTTCCACGGCAAGGATCTGCCTTGTCATTGCTCACGTTTGGAAGGAAGGCTCGCTCGCAGCGGTGTTGGTCCTTGCGGGACTGCAGACGATCCCTCGGGAACTCCACGACGCTGTCTTTTGTGATGGTGGTGGGCCGTGGACGTATTTTAGGCATGTTGTTATCCCGTTCCTGAAGCCCACCTTACTTGTGATAGCGATCTACGAGACTATGATTGCCATTCTGACATTTGACCTTGTCTACGTGATGACCGGAGGAGGACCCGGGAACGCGACAGCCTTAGTCTCCTGGTACGCGTATGTCGAGTCGTTCAGGTTCCTCAATTTCGGGCACGGCGCTGCGCTATCGTTCACGATTGCAGCGGTCATCCTGGTAATGATACTGATGTACCTGAGGGCGCTCCGGACAGAAGAAGTGTACTGACGCGTTGGCCATGAATCTACGCCCAGCGCGGTGAAGTGCAATATCGGTAGGGGCTCAACTAGGGGTATTCCGATAGCTTGTCCCAGTTGGTCTCATGATGAGGCCCGCGTGAGGACCTGGCGGCGTTCCCCTCGTCTTGCCTCGGAGATAGGCGGTTTTCCGGGGGTGTTCGAAGTCATGCTGAGGGCTAGGCGTCTGCGGCTCGCGTTTCTCTATGGTGTGTCGATTCTTCTTTTCGCGTTTATCGTGTTTCCTTTCTACTGGGTGATTCGTAGCAGCCTCATGGGCGAGGAGGACCTCTTCTCGCGGCCAATTGTGTGGTTCACGCCACACCCCACCCTGGACAACTACAGGTACGTCTTCACTGGCCAGATACCCACGAGCTATGAGGTCAAGGGCCTCATGAGGAGCAGAATCTCTCAAGAGACCCGGTACATTCTGAGCGCCCTCAAGAATAGCACAGTCGTTGCGGTATGCGTAACCCTGGCGAATCTCATTTTCGGAACGCCGGCCGCCTACGTTTTTGCGAGGATGAGGTTCCGAGGATCCTTGAGAACGTACCAGTTCATCCTCATGAGCCGACTGCTTCCTGCAGTTGCTATCGCGATTCCGTACTACCTCATCATCAAGTGGGCGGGCCTGCTCGACACGTACCTTGGACTAATCTTGGTGTACAGCGCCATAACCCTTCCGTTTTCCGTGTGGTATCTCACATTGTACTTCCGGAGCGTGCCAGCCAGTATGGAGGAGGCTGGCCTTGTAGACGGGTGCACACGCCTTCAGGCTCTGAGGCTCGTACTGGCTCCAGTCGCAGCGCCAGGGATAACAGCAGCCGCCGCGTTTGCGTTCATGGCGGTCTACAACGAATTCCTTTTCGGGCTTATGCTCACCCAGACCATCAGAAGCAGAACTATGCCTGTGCTCGTAGCAGGCATTTCAACGAACCCGGACGTGAGCTATGCCTTGCTTTGCGTTTGCATAACGCTGGCGATAATTCCGCCTGTGATCCTGGCTCTTCTTCTCAGGCAGTATATCACAAGGGGTCTTCTGACGACGATTTCTAAGTAGGTTTGTGGCGCGATTGATTCCGAGCGGGGGTGTCATAATGGAGAGAACTCTGAATGTGGGCGTGATTGGGCTGGGTCTCATCGGTTCCCTGCATGTGAGGGTCATGCGCCAGCTCCCCAACGTGCGCCTTGTGGCAGTGGTGGATGCCAATCCGGTGAGAGCTCGTGCGATCAGTGAAGAGCAGCAGTGCTGCTCATATTCGGACTATCGCGAACTGCTTGCAAGGAGGGATATCGACGCTGTCTCGATATGTGTTCCCGATACGTACCATCGTGAGGTGAGTGTCGCAGCGGCCTTGTCCGGCAAGCACATTCTGCTTGAGAAGCCGCTTGCTGCGACCACCGCCGAGGCGATTGAGATCATAGAGGCGGTTCGTGCCACCGGAGTTCGGATGATGGTCGCCCACATACTGCGTTTCGACCCCAGGTACGTGCAGCTTCATGACGCTCTCACATCCGGGGAGATTGGAGAGCCGATTCACCTTCGCTTGAGGCGGCAGAACCCGGCGCTGACAGCTCGAAGACTGGGTGGCTCTGTTCCGATACTGCAGTACCTCGGCGTCCATGATGCCGACCTTATCCGTTGGTATGCATCAAGCGATGTCGAGCGAGTGTACGCGCAGAGAGTCTCCAAGTCCAACAGTCGTCCTAGTGCCGAGGACGCCATTATCGCCCTCTTGACGTTCAAGAACGGGGCAATCGGAACGATCGAACTGAGCTGGGCGCTTCCCCACAATTTCCCCTCCGGCATTTATGCTTCCGCGGAGGTGGTAGGGACAAAAGGGGCAGGCTATGTGAACATCCTAGACCAGGGCTTGTGCATATGCACCGCGGAGGGGATCAAATACCCAGACACTCTGCATTGGCCGGAGGTAAACGGGCAAATCGTGGGTGATTTGCGAGATGAGATAGCTCACTTCGTAGACCGCACGCTAGACGGACGGGAATACGCGGTGAGCAATTCGGATGCTCTCGCAGCTGTGCGGATCATCGAGGCCTGTGCGGAGTCAATCGACCGGAACCAGCCAGTGCAGTTGTAATGTGTCTGGCTGCTTTGCACTTGGTAATAGGATACAGCAATGCAGGGAGGGTTTGAAATGGACAAGACTCACAAGACTCGAGTGCTCTATGTCGGGGATTCTGCAGGGGTGGTTGGGCCTGTCTTTGTGGCCTCGCCGTTCGAGGTCGAGGTGAAGGGGTTCAACGTCCACGTGTGGGGACAGCCTCTCATTGACGGGCTTCAGGCTACCGGTGAGATTGAGGTAACCCATCAACCCAGCTGGCAAGCATACGGTTCTTACCCGAAGACACCCGAGGAAATGGCCGCGTACGACGTGGTCATAGTGAGCGATGTCGAGAAGGACGTACTGGTACTTTACCCAGTGTGGACGAAGGCTCCCATGGGGCCGAACAGGCTTGAGACAACGCGGAAGTATGTGGAAAACGGTGGCGGGTTCCTCATGGTAGGCGGGTGGACCTCTTTCTCGGGTCGCTATGGCAAGGCAGCCTACTATGGGACTCCTATTGAGGAGGCGCTGCCCGTGGAGTGCCTTGCTGGCATGGATGACCGTGTGGAATGTCCAGAGGGTGGAGTGGTCAAAGTGCTAGAGCCGGATCATCCCATCTTCAAAGGCGTTGCGAGAGAATGGCCCATCATGTTGGGTTACAACAAAGTGAAGGTGAAACCCGGTGCCAGAGTACTGGCAACGATAAACGACGACCCATTCATTGTTGTGTGGGAATACGGCAAAGGGCGTTCCATGGCCTTCACTACGGACTGCTCGCCTCACTGGGGCGTTGACTTCGTGAAATGGGACTACTACGGTCAGTTCTGGAGACAGGCTATCCAGTGGCTTGCGGGGAAAGCGTAGACCCAGCACAACAGGCGTGAAAACTAGTGCAGCCGTACCAGGGGTTTGCGCTTACGGCCACGACGGTGTTCGCTGTCGTGGCCGTTGGCCTCTTCCAGTGTCAACGGACATTATCACAGACCGACGACGCGGGGCCGCCCGTTCGCGTCGCGATCTAGGGCAGTGAGGAGGATCCGCTCAAGACGCGCGCGGAGCCAAGCTGTCGGCGGAGCCGGCTTTGGAGCCGGCCTTTGCACCGCCCGTTGGCAGTATCTGCAGTATTCTGTGCACCAAGTCAGGATCGAACTGAGTGCCCGCGCAGCGTTTCAGCTCGCATACAGCTTCCTCGTGAGTCAGCGCCTTGCGGTAGGGACGATCGCTGGTCATTGCATCATAGGCGTCGACCACAGCAAGGATGCGGCACTCGAGCGGAATCTCCTCACCTCTCAGCCCGAGCGGGTAGCCCTGACCATTCCACCATTCGTGGTGTTTCAAGATCCAGTCGGATATCGAGATCAGGTCGGGCACGGACTGCGCGATGCGGAGGCCTATCGTGCAGTGAAGCCTCATCTCCTCGGTCTCCTCGGGCGTCAGCGAACCCGGCTTCATCAAAATGCGGTCGGGAATGCCGACCTTGCCTATGTTGTGGAACCTCGCGAGGAGTCGCAGGTCGGCTATGCTGTGTTCCGGCAGGCCGATGGCTGCCGCGACCCGCGCTACCAGGTTCTCCAACCGGTCCAGGCGGCCCTCGGTGATGAAGTCCCTTGCCTCCATCGCTTTCATGAGGGTTTGAACGACGACGCTGCGAGTGCTCCGGCTTCGGTGCAGTTTCTCGCGGTACATGTTGTCATCCGCCTCTTTGAACAGGCCGATCATGCTCTTGCAAGTGTCGCCCCGGGCGGCGAATCCTATCGAGGCGCTGAGGGGTAGCTCCGGATTTGCCGCGTTGTACCTTTGAACCGCGCTGCGGAGACTGCAGCACACGCGCTCCGTTGCGGTTTCGTCGCTGTCCGGGAGCAACATGGCGAACTCGTCGCCTCCGATCCTGGCTACGGTGCCTCCTCCGGGGAACGTCTCCGTAAACACACGGGCGGCGGCAAGAAGCAGCTGGTCGCCTGCGTCGTGTCCGAAGGTATCGTTTACGAGTTTGAGGCCGTCCACGTCACAGAGGACAATTCCGACAGGCGCACGATTCTCCTCCTCGAAACGGTGCATCTCCTGTTCGAAGTACGTGCGGTTCCGGAGCCCCGTGAGGGAATCGGTGACGCTGAGATAGCGATAACGTTCTTCGCTTGCCCGCAGTTCGTCCTGGTACCGTTGGAGCGCCTCGAGCATCCGGTTGATCGCCCGGGACAAGTCAGAGAGCTCGTCGCGCCCCGTCGCCGGCACCCTTGCTGAGAGGTCACCCGTGGCACCGATGGCGCTCACGCTCTTGCTCAGGAGACCGAGCCGGGACAGGACCGTCTTTTCCAGGGACACGGCGGTCATCGCGCCCAACACCACGCCGGCTGCCACGAGCCACGCAAGGAAGTACAGAACGCTCGTGCGACCTTGCTTGTAGATGCTCCTCGGCACTTGCACTTTCAGCAGGATGCCGGGGTTTCCCGAAATGTCCTCGATCAACTGATACCCCTGGACGAGCCCTGTCCCGAGCACTCGCACGTGGACAGGGTCGGGATCAGGCTGGGATGTGAGCCCTCGCTGCAGATCTGGCGGGACTTCGGGGCTGTCAAGCCTTTGGATGAAGACCGGCAGATGGACGGCCTCCGTCAGTTGCTGAACCACGGCGGAATCGAGGTAACGTCCCATGATAAGCGTTCCGCGAGCCGGACCTTTCCCTTCACTCGTCAAGATAGGCCTTGCGGCGAGGAACATGGGGCCTTCGGGGAGGACTACGATCCCTGTCGCGCCGCCCCATGTCGTGCCGCGGAGTCCGGCGCGCTCGTGCTGACCGACGTACGCCCACAACCCTCTCGGAACCGCAATCGCCTTGTTCTCGTTGAGGTCGAACCCCTTCCCGAACACTGTGTGACCGGACGTGTCTACGTAAAGCACGACGTTGAGCCCAAGGTTCGAGAAGGTGAGATCTCCCAGGTTGGACTCGACGTACTCCGGGTTCCTGTCCTCCATGAAGTTGTACGTGTCGTCCCACGTGGCCCAGTCCTCGACCAGGTCGCCTAGGGAGGAAAGGCGGTCGTTCAGGGCGCTGAGGGCTTGTCCGACGTTCCGGCGTACCTCACGCTCCTCCAACCTTGCGAAACCACCCAGCAGAATGACCCGCGAAGTGACGTATAGGATCACGATCAGACCTGCGACAGTTGGGCCTATTATGCTCAGGATCCTGTTTCGCAGCCTCATATTGTTGCCCCCTCCGAGGGCCCTCACCGATTACTCGAACCCCGGCGGGTGTTCGGTTACCAGCCCACCTGAACACGAGTGAACTCTCCGGCCCGGACTTGAATGGAAGGCATTGAGCGGATGACTTGCCAGAACAACCCCCTCTGTGCCGCACAGTCGCGGCTGACGAGCGTGCGGAGAGACAAGAGAGTGTCCCATCGACTCCTTCGGCCTGTTCACCGACACTATACAGTATAACAGTATAATGGATAATCTGCACTGTCGTCGAGCCTTTGATGGTCTTGGTCGACACTTTCACAGAATTCCGTCATGCTAGGTCTGGCGGGGTGCGGGGCGCTCGCACGAGGGAGGTCCCCGCTTGGGCGGCACGCTGCGTGTATAGAGGAGGGAGCGTTTCACGACGCCCCTGGATGCGTGCGGGACACTCGCACTGAAGACGCCTGAACGACCCCCGCAGTCGTCAAGGTTCCGGGCGCACCGCACGGAGCATCACCGGGCATCCAGGGTCACGGACTCGGCGAATACTTCCTGGAACCTCGCATGCATTCCAAGCTCGACGTGCTCGATCTTGCGAGCGAGCCGAAGCGCCTCACGGTAGGCGTCCGCGCTCGTTCATCGCGTCCAGCCCGGCCTCCTTGAGCGCCTCGATGGTGGCCTTCATTGTCGGCATGGTCGTCGTGAGAAGCGCCGACATCCCAAGGAGGTCAGGGCGCTCAGTGCGCACGGCGTCCACGAACTTAGCAAATGAGGCGGTAAGCTGTGGTACGCTCCTGGAACGGAGACGCCGCAACACTTGAGGTGCCTCGCGGCCCAACACCCGCTACCGGTTGGGTCGGTCCGGTCTGTATGCACGAAGCTTGAGCACCGCCTGAACGCCGTGGTCGCGGACTGGCGGGAAGGCTTGTCTCCGACGTGTTTGCACAACTCGAAGCAGGGGGGATTCCCCTGGCGCTGATCTCTGGAGACCGGGGACTCTTCAGATTCGGCCGCACGCTTGAGGAATTCGATCGGCTCA
>JBLNDA010000082.1:0-4046 GCA_050261175.1 Clostridia bacterium | reverse complement strand
CGGCACCTGGACCTTTCACGTCTCCCGGCAGACGTCCTCGAGAACGCCCCGGAGCAGGCTTTTGTGGCCGGTCTCCGGAAATACACGTGACCTGCGTCGCGGCGTCAAGGAGTTGCGGCCTTACACACCGGGCGAGCATCAGGCCGGCGCGCGGCTTCGGGAGTCTGAGCCGGCCTGCCGCGGTTCCGGTGGTCTCGGTGAAATGAGGCGCGCTCCAGCCTGGGACGCGATCAGAATTGGGGCTTCTAAGTGGGGGTGCAGAAATGCTTCCGACTATTGGCAGGGGTTGCCGGTGATTGCACGCGGGGTGTCAACCTCCGGCCACTGGCCTGACGGGCCGGATTTTGGCGAACCGCGCCCCGCTTGGGGCGCCGTCCCCCAGTGCAACACCGGCAACCCGGCATCTACTGGCAATGGGGCAAGGACTAACGCCACCTCACTTAGTGTTTGACCACGATGAGCGTGCTGCCGCCGAGATCGTGCACCACGCCGTCGAGGATCTTGGCTAGGTACACGGCGGTCCTGTGCAGATCCTCTTCGTCGTCGGCGAAGAATATGGGAGCCCCGCCCCCAGCCCGGTCGCGCCTGGTTGTGATGATCGCCGCGATCACGTGTTCCAGCGTCACGTCCATGGTTGCAGCCCAGCCCGTGTGCATTCTCGGGTTTTCCCGTGTCCTGAGCGAGGGTGCGTGGACGCCCCCGACTTGTGGAAGGAGTTGCCCCCGACCGCACGAGGAGTCTCGGAACCCGCGGAACCCGCCACCGTGTCAATTCAGTCCGCGGCGGCGCGCCCCGCCCGGGTGGCGAGAGGCTTGCGGACCGACGTCTCGATGACGGGCACCCTCCTCACTACCTCCAGAAGTGCTCCGACGTCCCTCTCTATCGGCACGATGACCATGCCCGCCCTTCCCGTGGCGGTGTCGAGGCGCATGAGCGGGGTTAAGTCGCGCTCGCTCACGTCGAGTCTCACACCCATTATGCTCGCGGCGTCATGCACTATGGCCTGCCTCTGACCGACGTTCGCCAGCGTCGCCCTGGCGTTGTCGTCCTTGGGCTCCACCACCACCCCTATCCCGTCCGCCTCGATGACCGACCGCGCCTCCGCAAGGCCGATGTTGGCGAGCACGATCCCGTCCACGAAAAGGAGCGGTCCGTCAAACCGGATGCGCCCCTCCCGCACGACCGCGATGTCCCCGACGACCCTGCGCCCGAAGACGCCGCTGATGACGGCCGCGGTGAAGAGCCCGCAAGCGGAGCCCGCGACGACAGCCATTCCTCGCGGGAGGGGAAGCGCGTAAGACGCGACGCTGGTAGCGAGGGCCGCGGCCATGGCCAGGTAGTTCCTGGCTTCGAATACACGGGCTATGCCCTCGATGTACGCGGTGCCCCTAGGCACGAGCTCCGTGTCCTCAAGTTTTTCGAGGCTCCTCCGCTCCATGTCCCGCACCTCGCGGAACTGCTGCCCCGCGAGGGCGAGGATGCTCACAGCCATGAAGTCGCGCGTGACTATCGCGGGGACGGCCAGGGCTCCGAGGCTGGCCGCGATGAACCCCAGACCGAGGTGAACCACGTACGCGTGTGGGTAGCTCGGATACTGCCTGTAGTCGGACCGGAGCACGACGAGACGGGCGAAGGTGCCGACCGCGACGGCCGCAGCGATTCGCAGGAAGTGCCCCTCACCCACCGGTAATCACTGCTTCCTCTTGCGGCGCAGACCGAGGAGATTGAGCAGCCCTCGCGCCCCCACCCCTGCAAGCCTCGCCCTGACCTTCCGCCAGTTGTCGGAGTTCGCAATGAGGTAAGCTCCCCCCGCGACGACCACGAGGCCGACCATCCAGACCAGGGCGCGCCCCACGCCGCCTCTTACCGCTCCAACCCCAGGCGCCGCGGCGCCCAGCACTGGGCCCACGGACGACGCGAACAGGTTCACCGCTCTCTCGGCCTCGTCAAGCCGGTTGGTGTGTGCGCCGACCTCCATTAGCACAGAGCGGCCCAGCATGTCCTGGTTGTAGTCGCCTTGCGCCCACAAGATGCCTTTGACGAGACCGGGTGCTCGCCGGTCGGCGGCGGCTTTGAGTTGTTTTGCGAACTGGATGTTCTGGCCGCTGGTCTGGTTCTGCTGACCAACCACCAGGGTAATCCTGGTGACGTCCTCGCCCTCCACGGTCGCCCTGTACGCCTGGGGCGGCACGGCGTCCCTGTGGATGTCGAAGGCGGCTACAGGATTCTCCTTCATGAGCTGGGCCATTGTTCGCCTGGATCTGGCGTACGCACCTCCGTCGTGGGGGTTGTGGTTGTCTGTGGACCTCACCACGTGGAAACCTTGCCTCTCGAGAGCGTCCTCAAAGGCGGCCGCGACTTTGTAGACGTCGCCCCAGTCCTTGGTGGGTGTCCCGCTCGTGGGCTCGTATGACTCGTCGCTGTGCGTGTTGTACAGCACCACGGTCCGGCCCCGGCGCGCCGTGCCCTGCGCCAGGAACACGTCGCGCAACGCGGAGACGGCCGCCGAGAACGCGCGTCCCAACGCTCCCTGCGCACCGCTCCGGGGCTCTTCGTCAGGCCCCATGGTTCCTAGGCGCACGGCATGCGCCGTGTCTCCTTGCACGTAGGTGATCTCGTACGCGCGGTCGTCCTCGGCGATGAAGATGTCGCCCGGAGCGACCATGATGGCGGTCATGAAGATCTCCCGCTTCTCCTCGTCGACCACCGTGTAGTACCCCTCGCTGCGCTCCTCGTGAGCAGACGCCGGGAGCGGGATGGCTGCCATGGCCGCCGCCGTTGCGCCCGCCAGCATGGCGAGGGCCATTGCGACGAGCCTGCGCCGGTGCCTGACTCCGGCAGCATTCGGACCCACGTCAAACCTGGTCACTCTCATCCCTCCCTGCGCCGCCCTCACGCGCAGGCGCACCCTCGCGACGCCCGCCGGACGCGCCCGGTTCGGGACTCTCCGCCGGTAAGGGCGAGTCCACCCTCATCCTGCGCTCGACGTTCGAGACAGGGCCTCCCTGTATCCTCTCCATGGCTTCACCGAATACCTCCGCAAGGCCCACCGCGACCACCGCCGCAATCACTACAGCGTCGAACACCCCCGCTCCACCCAAGTGCACCGTGGCCGGCATCCGCCTGGCCGTTACTTCCACGAGATGGGCCACGTCGAGGAGCACCACGCCCAACACAGCCCCCGCAAACGCCGCCCGCCTCGACCTCCCTGCGAGATACGCAATGACTCCGGCCACGAGACCGAAAGCGTACAGGGGATCCATGATGGCACGGCCCTCTTCGAAGGTGAAGAGCTTGGTGAGGGCGAAAAGGGCGACCCCAGTTATGATGGCTGCGACGACTCCCCTGCCCGTCTCCGTGGGAGTGTCGGCACGTGCTAGAACGTATACGGCGAGTACAATGGGTACAGCCGCGCCCCCGAGGTTGATGGTCACGGACTGGACGCCGCGGGACACCGGCACGTCCACGAAACTCCCCACAAGCATCAGCCCGAGCGCCGCAAGGGCTTGCCTGTCTGTGAGGTGCATCCTGTCCAGAACCCGGTGGGTCACTCCGAGGAAAACCAAGACGCTCGTACCGAGCAGAAGGACGAGTCCTACGGTCATGTCCTGCCGTCGCCTCCCTTCCCGGTGTGGGACTCTCTCATACGCTCATACGCGCGAAGGACGATTCTGCCACACTCTGGAAGGTAGCGTAACCTGAAACGCCGAGGCTTATTCGCGACGAAAAGGCCGGCGGCTCCATCCAGCCGCCGGCCATACGCGCCATCACCGGCCACCCACATGGGGTCGCCCGGGCGTCTTCGGCCCTTGCGAGAGGTTGTCGATTTTTCCGAAGACGGAGAAGCTTGAGATTCAACTACTCCTCCCTGGAGTTCTTCAGGAGATCCCCGAACACGTCTCCGAGGGTGGGCCCGGCCTCGTCCTCCTTGTCGGCGTACTTCTTGAACGCCTGCCTGTCCCCCTCAGCCTGGGCCTCTCTCAGGCTCAGCCCGATGCGGTGGTCCCGCGGCCTGACGCTTATGACCTTCACAGATACCTCGTCTC
>JBLNDA010000081.1:0-6516 GCA_050261175.1 Clostridia bacterium | reverse complement strand
GCGTTGAGAGCGGCGGTGCTGAAACGCGGGTAGCCAGAGTGACCGGCCATACGCGGTCTTGGAATGACATGAAATGACATGGTGGAGGACGTCGCGGCCGTGAAACGCAGCAAGCCCTCCCCGACCTCGAGAGGATCGAGGAGGACCTGCCACGACACCGGCCCGCGAATCAGAACGGCCCGTGAATCAGAACGCCAGCTTCAAGCCAACCATCGCCGAGCGGGCGTCGTTGAAGCTCCCGAACTCGGTCTCCTCACCGCCGCCCGGAAGCGCGAGCCCGAGCCACAGGCTGGTGCATTCGTCCACCTGGTAAGTGTAGCGCGGCATGGCGACGTAGCTCCCGTCGTTCGCGCAGTAGATGCCGGACACCTCGAACTGGTGGTCCGCCCCGGGCTGCCACCGAACCGCGCCGACCGCGTAGTGCCTCGCCTGCGCCCCGCCGGGCACGAACTCGTACGGCACCAAGATCGAACCGTTCGAGTTGTATATGTACTCCGCCATCAGGTAGACGTCGTTCGAGTCTCCGAAGGTCCTGTCTCCTCCCATGACGGCCCGCCAGTGCGGCTCGTTGGACGAAAAGGCGATGTTGTTCGGGTCATCGAGTTCGGGCACGTACTCAGGCCAAGCATAGCTGCCTTCGCCCCAGAGCGTATACGGGCCCCAGGTGCAGCTCACGGCGGCCCCGGCCTCCGTCACCTTCCGGTAAGCCGCCTTTGGGTCCACGCGCAGTTCTGTGGGTGAGACCAGCGTCGTGCTCACCCATAGGACCGGGTAGTCATCCCATCCCCTGAACGCGCTGACGTACAGGTCCCAGTTGCCCATCCTGGTTCCCACGCGCGCCGCGTACTCCAGCCGGTCAGACAGGGATTCGGGCGGCTCTACCGAGAAGCGGTCCGAGGACGGCACGGCCTTTCCGCCGAACCGCTCCAGAGGCTTGGCGACCTGAGAGGCGACGCCTTGGAGGATCGCCGCCTGCGTATCCGCGGGTAGGGGCACCCCTTGAAGCCTCGGGTTCACGACTGCCACCAGCCCCGCGTCCCCCCAGGACGGGTATATCGTCGCGCTCACGGCCGGCACGGGAAGCCCGGCAAGCTCGAGCCCTCCCACTCCCCCGATACCTGGGATACCGGAGCCACTTGCTGACAAGGCGGCACTTGGCACCGGGTTCACGTAGCTCGTGGGATTCAGCCCGTAAGCCGTGCCCCAGCTGACGACCTGCTGCCCGAGGCGCAGGTCCGCGCCGCTGAGGTAGAGATCGACGTACGCCTCGTCGAGGTCCACGAGTTTTCCCGATTCAGACTGCAGATCGTATTCACCCTTGATCGATATGTACACATCCCCGGATGCGGCCCGTCCCGTCCCACCAAACTCCGCCGAAAGCGATAGAGCGTAGCTCACCACGTTCGCAGTCACGCCGTCCCCACGCAAAGAGATCGCGAGATCGTGCTGGACCTCCCCGGACACCTTGATCTCGGGCCCGGATTCCTCGCCATACGCGGTCCCTGTCCATGCGCCACAAAGTGCCAGCACCGCGGCGAGCATCAAGCTGCTGATGCCTGACCACTTGGCCCATCCGGCCTTTCCGTGTCGCCTCATGATCCTTCAACCTCCTTGAGACAGAGAGCCTCCTTCGCCCGCCGGCTTGACGGGCCGGGTCGCGTCAAGGCGCACCGCCTGGGAGCCGTCCCCGAGTGCGACACCGGCGACCCCTCCCGAAAGCGGGAAGCGTTTCCGCTCCCCCACTTAGCGCCGCCTCAGATAGCGGACGGTGAAGTAATCATCGGGCACAGCCTCCTCCGACACCTCGAGGATCTTGATTATTGTCTTCGTCCCTGCCGCAACGTCGCTCATGGCGATGGTGGAAGGCTCCCACTTGCCCTTGCTGTTCTGTTTCAAGTCCGAGTTCGAAAGGACTTTGCGCACCTTGCCATCCTTGTTGTAGAACTCGATCTTCAAGGGGATGAACTCATCCCGCCAGACCCACATCTTGACGAAGGCGTAATCGCCTTCTTTCGCCGGCGTGAGGCGCAGCACGTAGCAATTGCGCCCGTCTAGGCCCTCGTCTTTGAGCTTCTCCGCCTTGTAGTCGTCCTTGTACGTCGAGCCCCCGGATATTTCCTCGTACGTGAAGTCCGTCCCCATGAACTTCGAGCGCGTCTCGGTGCCCGCGATTCTCCTCTCCCTGCCCAGGGCGGGCATGAACAGCCAGATTTGGCTCTCCTGGCCGCCCCCGGTTATGCTGAGGAGCTTGGTCCCGGCGACATCCGCCGGAGACAAGTATTCAAGAAGCTGCTTCTCAGTTCCGTCAGCAGCCTTGGTTCGGTAAACCTTGAGCTTGTTGCTTCGCTGCTGGCCACGCTTGTTCTCTGTGATGAGCTCGATCGTGGCGGACCCGCTCCCTGTCAGCATGGTCGTGCCCTCGATCTTGTCCAAGATCTGCTCGGCGGTCAGATCCGCCGCCCCCGCCCGTCCGGAGGCAAGGGGCGCGCACGACGCCGCCGCGAGCAGCAAGGCCAAAACGACGCGGGCCGCAACGCCTGTCAGCGTCGCCTGGGTCGACGCTACCTGTTGCCGCATGTCACACCGCACCATGGATCACCACCACCATCAGAAGTCACCTTCCTGTGATGCGCCGCGGTGCGCCGCAGACGCAGTGAGCTGCGGTACGCCGCAGTCGGAGTGAGCTGCAGTGCACCGCAATGAGCCGCGGCGTGGCGAGCCGCAGCGAGCGGCGGCGCCCCGCGACGCGCTGTATTGTGTCCGCTATGCCGCATTGCACACCATAGAGCCAGGCTATGCCACAGCTCTCCCGCAGCTCTCCCGAGGACTCATGTAGCCCGGGAGGGTCCCTCCTCCACTCCGTGCGGATGCACGGGCCCCCGGTACGCCGCGTGTCCCGCGCCGGGGATCGGGCGCCTTCGCCCTCCGCCGAATCCCGCGTCGCGCACGCGGTCCGCGGACACGAGCCTCAAGACCGCGGGCAGCACGAGCAGGGCCCCGAGCGCGCTCGTGCACATTGTGGCCGCCACGAGGAGACCGAATATGGAGATCGCCTTGAAGCTCGAGAACATGAGGAGGCCGAACCCGAGGACCAAGGTGGCGGCGTTGAAGAACACGCCTCGTCCCGTGGACCCGACGACGCTCGCTAGCGCAGCCTCCCTGTCCTTCCCGCGCCTCAGCTCCAGACGGTACCTGCTGAGGACGTGGATCGAGTAGTCGACGCCGATCCCGATGGCCACGCCGGATATCATTATCGTCACCACGTCAAGGGGTATGCCGATGAACGACATGAACCCGAAGTTCACGATGACGCTGATGAAAAGCGCCACGAGGCACAGGAGGCCGAGCCACGCTGAACCCGTGATGAGGGCGACGACGGCCCACACACCCACCATGGATACGACAAGGCTCTTGATCTGGCTGTCCATGAACCTGTCCATGAGCAACAGCATTACCTTGGGCAGGCCCACCACGGTCGTCTTGACGCCGGTGCCGCCGAACACTTCGCCCGCAACGTCCTCGACCGCCTGAATCACGCGATGAAGCTCGGAAGTGGGAAGATTGACGATTCTCGTACTCACAAGCGCCTTCTGGAGGTCATAGCTCACCATCGTGTCCAGGCCCGAGCCGCCCTGCATCGTGAAGAGCAAGAGCTCCTGAGCCACCGCCTCCCGGCTGTCCGGGATCCTGTAGTGTGCAGGATCGTTGCCGTTCAGGGCCTGGTTCACTTCACGGATGAGGCCGGCCACGGAAGTCGGGTCGCTTACCTCGCTCAGGCCCTTGAGCTTATCCTCCAACTCGACCATGCGGTTCAGTACCGAAGGGTCCTTGATGCCGTCCGGCTCGCCAGTATCGACAAGCACGGACAGGCCGAGCGTCCCGCCAAAATAGTCCTCCACGGCCTTCGTGCCTTGAACGACGGGACTGTCTTCCCTGAAGTACCGAAGGAAGTTCGTTTCCACCACAAGCCCTGGAATCCCGGCGGCGAAGACGGCGGTCACGACAACCGCCCCCACTATGATCGCGCGCGGGTGCGAGACCACGAGCTTCCCGGTGGCATCGAGCAGCTTCTCGAGAGGAGAGCGCCGCAGGCCGCCGCCGCCCTCCGGCGGGGCGCCGTCCCGCTCTGGCGAGTCACCCGCTTCCCATGCCGCGCCCGCGGTGTGGTGGGCCCGACCGGACGCGAGGGCAGCCCTGCGCTTTGCGCGTATCGCTAGAACCGACGGTATCCAAGTGAGCGAGATCAACATGTTGAGGATGATGCCCACTGCGGCGAGCGCGCCGAACTCCCTCACAGGAGGGACGAAAGACGTGAGGAAAGACGCGAATCCCGCCGCGGTGGTGAGGGTCGTCATCGATATTGGGCTTGTGAGCTGGACCACTATCTTTACGATGGAGTCCTCCACGTTCCCGCCGGCCCTCGTTTCCTCGTGGAAACGGTTGAGGATGTGGATTCCCGCGGCGCTTCCCATGGAAACGAGGATGGTAGGCAGCATCATGGACACGATAGTAATGTCGTAACCCAGACCCGCCATGAGACCCACGGTCCAGACGACGCTCATCACGATGCCCCCGAGCAGCGCGCCGACATCGGACAAGCTCCCGAAACTGACGTAGAGGGCGCCAATCACGACGGCGATGGCAAGCGGGAACAAGAACCTGAGGTCGCGACGCATGTTCCGGGAAGCCCAATAGCCCATGTACGCCTCGCCGACTATGTAGATCTTCTGCCCCGGGCTCTCCTCCCGGCGCGCGAGGCTCTCGATCTCTCCGGCGAGATCTTGAGCCTTAGTGGAAGCCATGACATCGGGCTCAAGGGTGATGAAGATGGCCATGGCCTCGTCGTTCGAGGCGACCATGGCGGAACCCTGGCGTGTGGACTTGAGGGCCAGCCGAAAAGCCTCCGCCTCCTCGGGCGTTTCAGGCACGCGCTCCGCGACGCGCGCGATCTGAAGGCCGAACTCGTCTCCGCGCACGAGCTCGACGTCGAGCGGGCTCATCACCCTGTCCACTCCCGCCAGGCCCGAAATGCCGTCCGCCAGTCGGCGCACCTTGGCCAGGGTCTCTGGTGTGAAAACGTCTCCTTTGAAGACAACCATGATGATGTCCTGCGAACCGAAGTCCTCGACGGTCTCCGCAAGCTCCTTGATCACAGGGTCGTCGTCGGGAGCGAACGAGGCGGTATCCGTCTTGAGCTGCACACGCGGTAGGAAGCATGCAAGAACGAGCGTCAGCCCGCAAAGAACGGTCACGACCATCCCGGGATGTTTCACAGTGGCTCTAGCAAGTCGCTCCACAGTCACGTACCCCCTGAACCCCGCTCCATTAACCCGGCTTCACTAACCTTGCTTCCGTAGCCCCGCTTCCGCCGCGCGCCCTGTGAGCCGCGAGCAGTTCCGCGAGCAGTTCGGCGGGCGGTTCCGCGGGCGGTTCCGCAAGCAGTACCGCGAGCAGTACCGCGAGCAATACCGCGAACTGCCTCAGGCGCGGGCGCAGCTCTCTCCGCGGACGATGCCGTGGAGGCAGAAGTCGACCACCTGCTCGACATGCTCGTCCGATATCTGCGTGCCTTCTCCTATGGTCAAGCCCACAGCGCCGTGTATGATCATCCCCTCTACGGCATATGAAGCCAAGCGGGGGTCTATGTCCCGGAATTCGCCACTGCCCGTTCCCTCACTGATGATGGCCTCCATCACGGCGAGGAACGCCCGGCGCGCCTCTCTAGTGCGTTTGTCGAGCTCTTGCCCGAGCTCGCCTATGTCGCCGGACATCACGGTAAGGAAGTCCTGCGACTTCCGGAGGACTTCCATTTGAAACGAGATCGCCTGGCGCAGCTTCTCGGTGCAGCTCCGCAGGCCGGCCGCAACCGCTTCCACGCGTTCTTTGAGCTCTCTGGTGAGCTCTCTAAGCCGCTCCTCGATGAGGGCGACGAGGACCTCTTTCTTGCTGGGGAAATAGAGATAAACCGTGCCCTTCCCCACGCCTGCCGCGTCCGCTATTTCCTCGACAGTGGCCTGGTGAAAGCCTTTCTTCGAGAATACCTGCTGGGCCGCGTCCAAGATGAGGTTTCGCTTTCCCGCCTCTTTGGTTTCACCGCCGAGTTGGCCTCCCTCCATGTCCATCCACACGGCACTCCTTCTCTGCCGCTCCTGCGGCCTTCTTCCGTCGTGACGCGGATCACAGCGTGACGCCACAGCGCGACGCCGGCCGCAGCATGATGTGGCCCGGAGGGCGATCCCGCAGGTTAACGGTGGTGCGAGCCGCGGGGCGGCGGAGGCCACCGCGCGACGCAAGCCACCGGCCGGCACGCCACCGCCCGATGCATGCCGGCGATCGGCTGGAGACCTGGCAGCGACCGGCCACAGACCAGCCACCCACGACCCACCAGCCACCAATGGACCGCCGGCCACCAATGGACCGCCGGCCGGCCACCGACGACCACTGCTCGCATTTCGCGGATGCCGACTGACCGGTCAGTCATATCCCGTACTTGGTAAATTACCATGCTCACGGCGC
>JBLNDA010000080.1:0-16009 GCA_050261175.1 Clostridia bacterium | reverse complement strand
AGGCCGCAACTCCTTGACGCCGCGACGCAGGTCACGTGTATTTCCGGAGACCGGCCACAAAAGCCTGCTCCGGGGCGTTCTCGAGGACGTCTGCCGGGAGACGTGAAAGGTCCAGGTGCCGCCCGCCCGGGCGCAGGAGCGTCACTCTCAGCGCCTCCATGACGTGCGGCAGGCTCACGCCCCTCGGACAGCGCGCACTGCACGCAAGGCAAGAGGCACACATCCAAATCGTCCGGGACGCGAGCGCCTCTTCGACCTGCCCGAGCTGGACGAGCCTAATCACCTGGTGAGGAAGGAGATCCATCGTCGCCCCCATCGCGCAGCCAGCGGAGCATTTGCCGCACTGGTAACACGACGCGACGTCCTCGCCGCTGATGTCCAGCAGTTTACGTCTGTTCTCGCCGCTCACCACGTCTCGCGTGAGCCTCAAAGCCGATCTCTCCCTCGCCGAACCGTGCCGAGACCGAGCTGGTCCGCTGAACGTTCCGAGCCGGCCCCCGAGCCGGCCCCCACGCGCGGCCTCCCGCGACGGGCGCCGGGGGCCCGCGCCCGCGCGCTCAACCCCTCGCCGCTTTCGGAATGATCCCGTTCTCCATCAGCAGCCTGGCGGTCTCCCGTGACCGGGAGATCATGGCCTCGGCGTTCTTGTATAGTTCGTCCCAAGTCAGGGTGAGCCTCGCGACTCCCTGCTCGACGGCCTTCCTCCCCACGGCCGCCGCTTCCCTCGGGTATACCTCCCATTCATCCATCGTGGGAATGATGTAGTCGCGCGAGAGCCCTTTGTCTTCCGCGCACCTCGCGAGCTCGAGAGCGGCGGCGAGGCACATCTCGTCGGTGATGGTCTTCGCCCTGACATCCAGGGTGCCCCTGAAAACAGCCGGGAAGCCGAGCGAGTTGTTTACTTGGTTCGGAAAGTCCGAGCGCCCGGTGGCCACGACAGCCGCCCCAGCTTCCGCAGCGTCCCACGGCCATATCTCAGGAACTGGGTTCGCGCACGCGAACACGATGGGCTCCTTCGCCATTGACTTGACCCATTCTGGGTGCATGACGTCGGGACCGGGCTTCGAGAGCGCTATCACGACGTCCGCCCCCCGCATGGCGTCGGGGATCTGGCCGTCGATGCCCCGCTCGTTGGTCCGCTGCGCGAGCTCCCACTTCTCCTTGTGGGTCTTCGCGAGCTCGGTACGGCCTTTGTGGAGGGTGCCCTTGGTATCACACATGACTATCTTTCCGGGGTCCGCGCCTGCCGCGATTATGAGCCATGCCGTACGGATGTTGGCGGCGCCCGCTCCGATCATGGCGATGTTCACCTTGCCGATGTCCTTGCCCACCAGCTTGAGAGCGTTCACCAGGCCCGCCACCGTCACGGCCGCCGTCCCTTGCTGGTCGTCGTGCCAGACGGGAATCTCGGCTTCCTCGCGCAATCGCTCCAGCACATAGAAGCACTTGGGCTGCTCGATGTCCTCGAGGTTCACCCCGCCGAACGAAGGCTGGATCCACTTCACGGCGGAGATTATCTCATCAGGGTCCTTGGTCGCAAGGCAAATCGGGAATGCGTCCACTCCGCCCAGGTACTTGAAGAGCAGGGCTTTCCCCTCCATCACGGGCAAGCCGGCTTCGGGCCCGATGTCGCCCAGCCCGAGCACTCTCGTGCCGTCCGACACCACCGCGACGGTGTTCCATTTGTTCGTATACGAGTATACGAGCTCCCTGTTCTGAGCGATCTCTTTGCACGGAGCCGCAACGCCCGGCGAGTACCACACAGCGAAGTCCTGGAAGTCACGAATCTCACACTTGGGCACCGTCTCGATCTTTCCCCGGTAGAACGGGTGAAGTCTGAGGGCGTCTTCTGCGGGCTTCTTCGCCCTAGCAACAAGCTCTTCTTTCCGGCCCATGCCTCCCAATACCTCCTTCTCCCGTATCGCCACGAGTCTCGCCCGCCGGGCGAACCCGGCGGCTCCGGCCGTAGCCAGCAAGATCGTGAGCCGCCCTCAGCAGCGGACAAAAACAAAACCTGACCCCGCGTGGTCCGACGGCCTCACCGGACCGCTCGAAGCCAGGCCATGTCCGCTTTGCGGCCCGGGGTACTCCCCCGCGCGCCGCGGCCAGGGTGGCAGCCGGCACTTCCACGCGAGCGGCGGTCGCAAGCGTGTCCCTGCCAGCACTTGTGTTTGGCTATCATCAGCCTTCTTTTCCCTCATCCGTGGCGCCGCCGACCTCGCCCGCCAGCCGCCTGGCCGGGTCGAGGCACGTCGCCCGGTATTTCTCGCGGATGGCCCTGAGAGCTGTCAGGAGCGCTCTCTGCGCAGCGCCATGGTAGTACGCCCTCAGATCCTCCACGATGGCTCCCATGTCAGCGTCGATTCTGCGCCCGGTGACGATCTGCCTGAAGACCTTCTTGGCGGTCGAAGTAGCAAGGGTGCAATCCGCGTCAACGATCTCGCCGGTCACGGGCTCGATCTCCAGGCCCACCCCCACCACCTTGTACAGCTCCTCTGCTGTGATTCCGGTGGGCAGCTTCGCGTACCCGCCGAAGAACATTGTTCGCCGCGTCACGCGGTTTTCCTTCGACACAGTGTTCACAGAATCCTTCTCCGCCACCCTCCGTCGGTGTCCATGGTTCGCGGTTTTCACGCGGAAACTCCACGGGAGACTCCTTTCCGCCTCACTCTCGCCATCTGGGCGAACCAGACGGCGCCTATCAGCAAGATCCCGAGGAGATCTGTGGAGACGTGCGGATGGATGAGCAGAAGGCCTCCGACGAACAGAAGCGGCCTCTCGACGTTGCGCGTCGATGTCAGGAGCCAACCTTCAACAGCCGCGCCTACAGCGATCATCCCGACGACGGCTCCCGCAACGACTCTCACCATATCGAGCCAGGACATGGTGCCGATGAGGAGCAGCGAGGGGGCGTACACAAAGAAGTACGGGATGAGGAAAGCGGCTATCGAGAGCTTCGTGGCCTCGACCCCAGTCCTGATCGGGTTCGACTTCGCTATCCCCGCCCCCGCGAAAGCCGCGAGAGCGACGGGTGGGGTTACGTCGGCCACGATGCCGAAATAGAACGCGAACATGTGCGCCGCCATGACGGGGACACCCAGCTTCAAGAGAGCCGGCGCGGCTATCGTCGACGTGATGACGTAGTTGGCCGTCGTCGGCGCCCCCATCCCAAGCACCAGGGACGTTAGCATAGTGAAGAAAAGGGTCGGAAGGAGCTGCCCTCGAGCCAGCAAGATGAGCCCGTTGGCCAGCTTCAGGCCGAGGCCTGTGAGGGTGACCGTTCCGACGATCATGCCCGCCGCGGCGCAGGCTATCACGACCCCAAGGGCGTTGCGGGCGCCCTGCTCGAGCGCGGCGAGGAGATCCGCAGGCTTCATCCTGGTCGCCTTGGAAAAGCAGCTGGCCAAGACAGCCACCACAAGGCCCCACAGGGCCGCCTTCATCGGCGTGCTGCCCTCGACAAGCAGGTATATGATGGCAACGAGTGGGAGGAAGAGCTGACCGCGCTCACGCATGATGGTCCAGAACCGCGGCAGGCGCTCCCGGGGTAGTCCGCGCAGTCCCGTTTTCTTCGCCTCGAGATGCACTACGATGAACACACCGGTGAAATACAGGATGGCGGGGATGACCGCCGACTTCGCCACCTGAAGATACGGCACCCCGATGAACTCAGCCATGAGGAATGCCGCCGCTCCCATGATTGGGGGCATGATCTGGCCGCCGGTGGACGCCGATGCCTCGACTGCCCCCGCGAACTCCGGTCGATAGCCGAGCCTTTTCATCATGGGAATCGTGAAGCTGCCGGAACCGACGGTGTTCGCAACGGAGCTTCCGGAGACGGTGCCCTCCAGCGCGCTCGTTATGACGGCCACCTTTGCCGGGCCCCCCGCGGCGTGGCCGGCTATGGAGTTGGCGATGTCGATGAAGAACTGGCCTATGCCTGTTTTCTCGAGAAACGCGCCAAAGAGGATGAAAAGGAATATGAACGTGGACGACACACCCAGCGGGATGCCGAACATCCCCTCGGTAGTGAAGAACATGTGTCCGACGAGCCTCTCGAAGGACGCGCCGCGATGCTGGAAGAACCCTGGCACATATCGCCCGAGGTAGGCGTACGCAAGGAAACTGCATACCACCACCAGGATGGGAACCCCCACCACGCGCCTGGTGGCTTCGAGCACCAACAGGATACCGATGCCGCCGATGATTATGTCAACGGTGGTGTAAGCTCCGGCGCGCACCAAGAGCTCTCTGAAGTTCCAGACGAGATAGCTCATGACGAAGGCCCCGGCTACTGCTAGCACAACGTCGTACCACGCCAGTCTGCGAATGCCCCTTCGCGACGCGGGATAGAGGAGGAACGCCAGGAGCACTCCAAACCCCAGGTGGACAGCCCGTTGTATCTGCGCCGGGAGCACGCCGAACGCCGCGGTGTACAGTTGAAACAGGGAGAACGCGATGGCGATGACACTGATGACAATGGAGTAGAATCCGGGAATCCTCCGATAGGCGGACTCCCTGTCATACTTCATCAAGATGTCTTCGATCTCTGCCTGGCTTACGGACTCGCTTTCGAGCCCACCCGAGACGTCACCTGAGCCTGGGGTGACGTCTTTCCGAACATCGTCTGTCCTTTCGTCCACCAGCATCTCCCCCTGAACAGAAACGCCGCCATAGGTGCTCGAACCGCCTTAACGCTGAGCGCCGTCCCGGGCCTCGCGAGATCCGCGAGGGCCACCGTCTTGCCCGAGACCACGAGCGCATGCCCCGGCACCGGGCTCACCGCCAGATCCAGCGCGCCAATACGCCGATGGAGACCGGTGATCCGCACCTCCCCGTCTCCCAGGACGAACCGGGCACCTTCGTCGGCGGTTGTCGGCAGCCCGGCCCCGAAAGACTCGTACCTCGTCTCCACAAGGTAGATGACGAGGCCGGGCTCGACCGCGAATACCTCGCAAACCGGCGTCCGCTCCACCGAATGGACGAACCTCACCTCGAACCTGTTCCCGGCGGGCATGGGGGCAAGGTAAACCAGCCGACCGGTCCGCCCCTCTCTCACCTCAAGAGCCCCGAACACGGGAACGAGCGCTGCCGCCGCCGCCAGGAGAGCACCAAGCGCCAGGGCGGTCAGAGCGCCGCCCTGGCGACCGGTGAGACTCGCCGCAGGTCCGATCCGAACACACACGCCCATCCGTCCACCTGGCCCGTCTTCTTTGCTACTTTTTGATAATGCCTTTCTCCTTGAAGTACTTCTCGGTCCCGGGATGCAGCGGCGTGCTGACACCCGCAAGAGCACCGGCAAGGCTGATCTCCTTGCCCTTGGCGTGGGCCATGGCAAGCTCCGGCAGGTTCTCGAAGAGCGCCCGGGTCATCTCGTATACGAGGCCCGCGTCCAGATCCGACCGGACGATGAGCATGGCCTGCACGGCAACGGTCTTTGCGTCCTTGGTCTGGTTGATATACGTGCCGGCCGGAATGACCGCTTGGCCATAGAAGCCGTATTTATCGTGCAGTTTCTTGTACATGTCGTCCGGGACCTCGACGATCTTGATCTTGTGCTGAGTCGCTACGTCCTGGATCCCCGCGTTCGGTATGCCCGCCGTGACGAAGAACGCGTCGATGTGCTTGTCCTTGAACGCCTCCGCGGACTCGGCGAAGCTCAGGTACTGTACTTGAGCGAGGTCTTTGTAGCTCAGCCCGTATGCCTCCAGAATCTGCCTGGCATTCGCCTCGGTACCGCTGCCGGGCGCGCCCACTGACACTCTCTTCCCCTTCAGATCGGCCACGGAGTTTATACCGGAGTCGGCGGACGCGACGATCTGGATGAGCTCCGGATAAAGCGACGCCACCACGCCGAAGCTCCGCATCTTTCCGTCTTTCTCGAAGAACTCCGTTCCGTTCCATGCGTAGTCCGCCGTATCGGTCTGAACCAGCGCAAGATCGACTTCCCTCGAGTGAATCATCCTCAGGTTTGCAATGGAAGCACCCGTGCTCTGGACGGTGATGTTGACGCCCTTCACCTTCTCGCTGATGAGTTGGGCCATGGCCCCACCCAGAGGATAATAGGTGCCCGCCGTTCCCCCGGTGGCCATGACGAGCTGCGCCACGGCAGCAAACGATGTGGACGCGATGGCAAGCACGAGACACAAGGTGACAGCGGCCAATACGACTCTTCTCATCCTCTCTTCTGCCTCCTCACGCGCGGAGATTTCGAAACCGCTTGACTAGCCGTTTCATAGTCATTCGACGCGCCCGGCGATGTTCCTTCCCAGAGGCTTCAAACTAACCCGGCGGGCCCGCGGGCCGGGCCGCGTCTGCAGGGAAGGCATGAAGGAGGAAAACGGCGCGTGACAGCGAATGTCTCGCCTGGTGGCGCTCCTCGTTGGATAGCGGAGCGGGTCGCGGAGGGCTCGGCGGCGCAGTGTCTCCCCTCCGATGGGTGTACGGGCACGGAGCGGCCGCCGCGCCCGGACGGAGCGCTCTTCCGAAGGGAGTTGGTGAACCTGAACGAGCTTCTGGCGGGTATTCGAGGGCTGAGCTTCGGGAACATCGTCATGTTCACCATAGGTGGATTCCTCATATACCTTGCGGTGAAGCGCGACTACGAGCCCATGCTGCTGCTCCCCATCGGGTTCGGCGCCATCCTCGCGAACATCCCGTTCACGTCGGTCCTGGGCGAACACGGCGTGCTCGAACTGCTTTACAACGCGGGGATCAAGACCGAACTCTTCCCCATCCTCATATTCGTGGCCGTGGGAGCGATGGTGGACTTCACGCCCCTCCTGCAGAGGCCGGAAACGCTCCTTTTCGGGGCCGCGGCGCAGTTCGGAGTGTTCGCCACCATGGTGGTTGCGTCGTACCTTGGGTTCAGTTTGAAGGAGGCGGCGTCCATAGGCATCATAGGGGCGGCGGACGGGCCCACATCAATCTACGTCGCCACCAAGTTCGCAAGCCACCTGCTCGCGCCGATATCAGTCGCCGCATACTCGTACATGGCGCTCGTGCCGATCATCCAGCCCCCGGTCGTGACGGCCCTCACGACCCCGGCCGAGCGGCGCATCCGCATGGATACGAAGGAAGTCACGGTACCCCGGATCGTGCGGGTCCTGTTCCCCATAGGCGTGACCCTTGTGGCGGGAGTCATCGCTCCCATCAGCGTCGCCCTGGTCGGCATGCTCATGTTCGGCAACCTGATCAGAGAGAGCGGAGTGCTGGAAAGGTTATCGAAGGCGGCGCAGAACGAGCTTGCCAACCTGGTCACGCTCCTCCTCGGCATCACCATCGGCTCCTCGATGCGGGCGGAGTCCTTCTTGAACTACAGGACACTCCTCATAATGGGCATGGGCCTGCTCGCTTTCGTCTTCGATACCGGAGGGGGCGTCCTGTTCGCGAAAGCCCTGAACCTCGTGTTGCGCCGCAAGATCAACCCGATGATCGGGGCGTGCGGGATTTCCGCATTCCCCATGTCCGCGCGGGTGATCGCGAAGATGGCACTCAAAGAAGACCCCACTAACTACATCGTGATGCACGCCGTGGGGGCGAACGTTGCCGGCCAGATCGCATCCATCGTAGCGGGCAGCCTGATACTCGCGCTCGTGTCGTAGAGCGTCCGCGCAGGGCTTCGCGCTTGCGCCGCGCGGCACACGAGCTCCGGCGGGCGCCAAGGAACGGGAACAACGCACCGGCCGCGGCCGGATAGTGGGCGCGCCCGGACCGGGAAGAGGAGGTAGCAGTCGAGCGCTGCACCAGTAGGTGTGAAGGCAGCGGAAAGCAGACAGAGGCACGTGGCAAGGAGAGGAGGAAAAGGAAGCGGCAGACGAAGCCCGCAGACGGACGGGTCGAAGCGCCCGTTCCGGCGGTCAGCCCGCTCCGCGGGCGGCTTCCCGACTGCTTTTTGAGCGTGGTCTGCCCGAGAAGAGACCCTCTCAGCGGGCGGATCAGCGGGCGGACGCGCGGGTGAAAGCAGAAGCAGTCGATCACCTGAGGACGATGACGTCGTCGGCCGCGACTTGAGAGCATGAGCGCAGCGGTTCAAAGCTGGCAGATATTAGGTATCGGCATGGTGACCATATTCGGAGTCATCCTTGTCTTCTATGCCATGATCAAGTTGATGCTGCAAGTGTGGCACGAGGACTGAGGACGCGACGCCCGCGCCCGATTTGCCCCTTACGAGTCCTTGGCGACCAGCTTCTTAAGGAGGTTCTCCACGCGCGCCTTGGCAGCCTGGGTCGCTTCCTCGTCGGGGTGGATGAAGATTCTCAGGGCAGTTCCCTCGCGGACACCCTCGGGCAAGGCCTGTACAGGCCAGAGGATCGCTTCAACCTCCTGCCCGCTCACGAGAAGCACGGCCTTGCCCTCTTCAATCCTATCGACAGTCACCCTGATCTCCATGCTTTTCACGCTTTTCATCAGATGACAGCCTCCCGCTCACTGGGTCCACGTCCTGCCCCTCCCGGCAGCTCGCAGGCATTCCGGCGGCGCCGGGCGCCGGAAGCCGGACACCGCAAGGAGGTCTTGCTAGCCTTTCCTGCTGGTGTTCGGCGCCGGCGACCTTTCTCCTCCATTCTCCTCCACGAAGATGCCCGTTCCTGCCCGAATGACGGAGAACGAGGCCGGACGCGGGCTCCTGTAAGAAAAATACTGGGGTAGGTGCGTTTTGAAAGAGGGAATTGGCTCTCTAGCGGAGAATAGGAGATTGTACCGAACGGCGCGTAATACTACTGCTTGCATTTACCTGGGGATGCGATCCGTGAAGCTACCGCTTGACTGTGCGGGCTTACCATGATATAGTGGCTGAAACAAGTGATGCCAGCTCCGCCCCGATTAGCGGGAAGATCCGGACGAGCTGGCATAGGTTGCCCGAAGACGCTCTTGGCGGAGTGGTTCGCACGCTTGGGGTTCGCCCTCTGTTGCGAGACAGCCGTCAAGCCAAGTCGGGAGCAGATTTGAGACAGTGGAAGAGGGCGATGCTCTCTTGCCACGGGGGAGGTGACGGGTGAGCCACAGACAGACATAGACCAATCTGAAGACTTCGCAACCGAGAAGGTGGAGAAAAGCACGAATTGCACAAAGCGAGGAGGTATTGAGCAGTGAGGAGGTTCATACTGAGTCTGGTTTTGGTTGTCGCTCTTGTTTCGTTGGGAGCGGTGGCCTATTCGGCCGAGCCAATCGTCATCGGGTTCAACCTCGAGATGACGGGCCAGGTGGCCGCATACGGCCAGGCGGCGTGGGAAGGCGTCAACCTCATCGACGACCTTGTCAAGCCCGAGGTCCTCGGCAGACCGGTTATATTCAAGCTCCTCGATAACAAGTCGGACAAGGTTGAGGCAGCCAACGTGGCCTCTCGTCTCATTGAGAACGACAAGGCCGTCGCCATAATCGGGCCCACTATCAGCGGCAACATGCTTGCGGCCGGTGAGATCTGCGAGAAGAAAGAGGTCCCGATCATAGGGCCGACCACCACAAACCCCCTGTGCACTCAAGGTAAGAAGTACGTATTCCGCGCGTGCTTCATCGACCCGTTCCAGGCATCGATTGCAGCAACCTATTGCTACAGAGACTTGAAGGCCAAGACTGCGGCGATCCTCTCCGACATAGCCAACGACTATTGCATCGCCCTCGGAACCATGTTCGAGAAGGAGTTCACCAAGCTGGGTGGCAAAGTGGTCACCCACCAGAAGTGCAAGTATGGTGACCAAGACTTCAGCGCCCAGCTCACGGAGATCAAGAACAAGAAGCCGGATGTCATTTACATACCCAACTACTACCAAGAGACCGCCCTTGCCGTACGGCAAGCAAGAGATCTCGGCCTCACTCAGCCTGTCTTCGGAGCTGACGGCATAGCCACCGAAGAGTTCCTGTCCATTGGCGGCAAGGCCGTGGAAGGAGTCCAGCACACCACGTTCTGGCACGAGAAGGCGGCGGTGAACGACATCGGCAAGAAGTACGTCGAGCTCTACAAGAAGAAATTCGGAGCCGATAGCGAGGTCAACGTGTTCGGCGCTCTCGCTGCCGACTGCTATCTCATCGTCCTCGACGCCATCAAGAGGGCTGGCTCGGCCGATCCCAAGAAGGTCGCTGTGGCCATAGAGGACACGAAAAACCTGCAGGTGGTAACCGGGCCTGTCACGATCGAGAACGGCGACGCCATAAAGCCCGTGGTCTTCAGAGCCGTGAAGAACGGCAAGTGGGAGTACCAGTCGATCGTGTACCCGTAATGAGCTGCCTGTTGGTTCAGGCATGCCCCTGCCCTGCCTGAGAAGGGACGTCAGGCAGGCCCGGCCGGCGCGGCGTTGCCGCCGACGAGGGTGATAGGGTGAGCCGGGTGCACCCCGGGGCGCCGTGACGGGCGGAGGAAGTCCCAGTACATCACAGGGGGCAAAGAGGGCCATACCTATGGAAACGGCGGGCTTCCTCTTTGCCCCCGTTGGGTGTTTTACAAGCCCTCCCGGCCGGCGGCCGATGCATCGCTGGCCGGTGCATCGCGAGAGGCAAGACGCAAATCACGAGAGTGGAAAGTGACCCCGGCGGTGCGCCGCTCCTCGCTGGTCTCCGGCGCACGAGCGCGCACACCAAGGTGGAACCTCCCGACGAGGCGAGATTCCCGACGGTTGGAACGCCGTCTTTTCAAGGAGTAGATGTGAATGACGCTCGAGACCTTCATTCAGCAGCTGATGAACGGTATCTCCCTTGGAAGCTTGTATGCCCTCATTGCCATCGGCTACACGATGGTCTATGGGATTCTGCGGCTCATAAACTTCGCCCACAGCGACATCTTCATGGTGGGTGCGTATTTCGCGTTTTTCCTCGTGGCCGTATTCCGCCTGCCGTGGGGGGCATCCGCTATCCTTGCCGTCATTCTGACCGCCCTCGTCGGCATGATCGTGGACAGAGCGGCTTACCGGCCTGTCAGGAATGCTCCGCGCATATCAGCTCTCATAACCGCCGTAGGCGTGTCGTTCTTCCTGGAGAACCTGGGCCTGGTGACTGTGGGCGCCCGGCCGAAAGCCTTTCAGAGGCCGGACATCATGGCGAGGGTGATACCGATAGGGCCGGCCGCCGTGTCAGGCGTGTCCATCTGGGTGCCCATCCTCAGCCTCGCCTTGCTAGCGCTGTTGCTGTTCATTGTGTACCGCACTAAGGTCGGCATGGCGATGAGATCCGTGTCAACCGACATCGAGACCACCCGCCTCATGGGAGTGGACGTGGACAGAGTCATATCGTACACGTTCGCCATCGGCTCCGCTCTGGCAGCAGCGGGAGGCATAATGTGGGCTTACAAGTACCCTCAGATCAACCCGCTCATGGGAATATACCCCGGATGGAAGGCCTTCACCGCTGCAGTGGTGGGGGGTATTGGCAATATCACAGGGGCGATGCTCGGGGGTTTTCTCATCGGGCTCGTCGAGATCATGACTGTCGCGGTCTTACCTGGCCTCTCAGGCTACCGGGACGGCATCATCTTCACGCTACTGCTGATCTTTTTGCTCCTCCGGCCAAACGGGATCCTTGGTGAGCCCCTAAAGGAGAAGGTGTGACATGGAGAGAAGACGTCTGCACCTCGTCTTGACGCTTGCGCTCATCGCGGTGATCTTTCTCGCCCTCTGGTGGGCCGACACACACCTCGGGGAGTTCCCGTTGCGAGTGGCGCGCACCGGCGCGATTTACGTGGTTGCGGCCGTCGCGTACAACCTCGTGAACGGTATCACAGGCCAGTTTTCGTTGGGCCCCAACGGGTTCATGGCACTCGGTGGGTACACCACGGCGCTCCTCATATTGCCGCTTCAACAGAAGCAGTTCGTGTGGTTCCTCGAGCCGCTCATGTGGCCATTCAACTCGTTTTCTCTCCCGGGATACATGTTCGGTCTCGCCGTCCTGCTCGGAGGGGTCATTGGCGCTCTGGGAGCGCTTCTCGTGGGGATTCCATCCTTCCGGCTGCGCGGCGACTATCTGGCCATCGCCACGTTCGGTTTCGGTGAGATCATATTCGTGCTCGCCAACAACCTCATCCCCTTGACCAACGGCCCTCTCGGGATGAAGGGAATACCCGAGTATGCCAACGTGTACTGGTGTTTCGGGGCTGCTGTAGTGGCGACGCTGGTGGTCAGCAACATCGCAAACTCGAGCTACGGGCGGGCCATGAAGGCCGTGAGGGATGACGAGATAGCCGCGGAAGCCATGGGCGTCAACGTGTTTCGCACGAAGATGCTGTCCTTCGTGACGAGCGGCTTCTTCGGAGGAGTGGCGGGAGGGCTTCTGGTTTCGCTCATCACGACCATCTCCCCGACGTTGTTCACCTTCGGAATGACGTTCAACCTCCTCATCATCATCGTGCTCGGAGGCCTTGGGAGCATAACCGGGTCGGTCATCACGGGGTTCGGGTTCGCCCTCATGTCCGAGGTGTTGCGAGTAGTGGAGGCACCCATAAACATCGGGTCGCTGCACATCCCGGGCATCCCGGGCATGAGAATGGTCGTCTTCTCCGTGTTGCTCGTCCTGCTCATGATCTTCTACCGGCGGGGACTCTTCGGCCAGTTCGAGCTGTCGTGGGATTGGGTCCTGTCCGTGCTCAGAGTTACCAGGGGGGTGCGAGAGTGGAAGCGCGAACGCAAAACGGAGTCGTCCTGACTCTCGATCACGTGACCATCAAGTTCGGCGGGCTTGTGGCCGTTAACGACTTCTCGCTCGACATGAGGAAAGGCGAGCTCGTCGGGCTCATAGGTCCCAACGGCGCTGGAAAGACGACCGTCTTCAACATAGTCACAGGTCAGTACACGCCAACCAAAGGCCGGGTGACATTCGAAGGACGGGATATCACCGGATGGCGTCCGGACCTCATCGCTGCTGCAGGTATTGCCAGAACCTTCCAGAATGTGCGCCTTTTCACAGGCCTCACAGTGCTCGACAACGTGCTCGTATCGCAGCACTTGCGGGTGAAGTCGTCTTTCCTCTCAGCAGCGTGTCAACTGCCGAGCTACGTCAAGGAAGACCAGGAGACCAGGGCACGCGGGATGGAACTCCTGGAGCGAGTTGGGCTTGCGGACCTCGCGAAGGAGCAGGCCGGCGGCCTCCCGTACGGCCAGCAGCGCCGCCTCGAAATCGCGCGGGCGCTTGCGACAAACCCCCGTCTCCTCCTTCTGGACGAACCGGCGGCGGGCATGAACCCCGAAGAGACAACACAGCTCATGAAGTTCATCTGCCGCATCCGGGACGAGTTCGGCTTGACGATTCTCCTAATAGAGCACGACATGCGGCTGGTGATGGGAATCTGTGAGAGGATCCGCGTGATCGACTACGGGGTCTCAATCGCCGAAGGCACTCCGCAGCAGATCCAGTCGGACCCCCGAGTCATAGCGGCTTACCTGGGTGAGGAGGAGGACTAGGATGCTCAAGATAAGTGACCTCCATGTATACTACGGCGGCATTCATGCGCTCAAGGGGATCTCCATGGACGTGCCCGAAGGCAAGATAGTCACGCTGATCGGAGCGAACGGAGCCGGAAAGAGCACCACTCTCCGCACCATAACCGGCCTCGTGAAAGCCCGGCATGGGTCCATCGAGCTCAAGGGGGAGAACATCGCAGGCAAGCCCAGCCACCATATCGTCCGCTCCGGCGTCGCGATGGTGCCCGAGGGCCGGAAGATATTCCGAAACCTCACCGTGCTCGAGAATTTGATGATGGGCGCGTACCCCAGGCAGGACACCGCGGGCATACAACAGGACCTCGAATGGGTCACAACGCTCTTCCCAAGGCTCAAGGAGCGCTTCTCGCAGAAGGGTGGCACCCTCTCCGGCGGTGAGCAGCAGATGCTGGCGGTGGGCCGCGCCCTCATGTCGCGACCAAGGCTCCTCTGCCTTGACGAGCCGTCGCTCGGGCTCGCGCCTGTCCTCATGCGCGAGGTCTTCAGGGCGCTTGCCAAGATACACGAAGAGGGATGCACGATCCTCCTCATCGAACAGAACGCCAAAGCTGCCTTGAAACTCGCAGACTACGCTTACGTGCTGGAGACAGGAACCATCACGATGGAGGGACCAGGACAGGAACTCCTCGAGAACGAGGACGTCCGCAAGGCGTACCTGGGGGAGTGAGCCAGGGCGGGGAGATGACCACCATCGGCCCGCAGCTCGCTGCCGCGCGCGGCGGCTCAGCCCGGGCGGCTCAGGGCCACTCAGGGCCAGCCGATCCCTGATCGCTTGAGGAGCGCGATGACCTCGAAGATGAACCTCATCTCCTTCTGATTTAGGGTACACACCGCGCTCAAGAGCATCTGGACGTTAGGGTCCTGCAGTAGGTCGCGGAGGTCTTTGGTCATGCTCGGGATGAGCTCGTCGATGCCCTCGCTGTCCAGGACCAAGTAACAGGGTGACACACCCAAGGCCGAGGCTATCTTGTTGACGGTCTTGAGCGATGGCGAGACGCGCCCGAGCTCGATCTGGCCGATGAGAGCGGCTGAAACCCCAGCTCGAGCCGACACCTCCGCCTGCGTCATGCCCAGTTTTTCCCTCAACCTCTTCAGCTTCTCGCCCAGGAACCCCTTACGCTCGGCAGGCGACATAAGCGCCGAGAGAGGCATGTGCAGCACGCGGGCGAGCTTCTTCAAGACAGAAACGGCAGGCTGCACGTTGCCGCGCTCTATCTCGCTCAGGTACGTGCTGGATATCCCAGCTGCTGACGCGACCTCACGCAGAGTCATACCGCGGTCCTCCCGGGCAATGCGCAGCTTGTCGCCAGGCCCAATGCCCCGAGCGCCTTCCTCCTCAGATACCTCCAGGAGATCCGACCTATTGAGGTTGAGCGCTTCTGCAAGCCGCGCCAGCGCGTCAGAGGATGGCGTCTTGGCGCCGCGTTCTATCTCACTCAAGTATGAATAGGAGAGCCTGGCCCTCGAAGCAAGCTCAACGAGCGTGAACCCCCTTGCCTTTCTCGCAGTCCTCACCCGCTCACCCGAAACCATGAGCCCGGCCTCCCTTCGAGCCCCAGGGCTGGTCCAGCTCAAGAGAATAGTCGTGGAATCACACGCGATAGCTGACAGGCAGAATCGCGAGGACACCGCGCGGTGGTCATCCCCGACTTGTTGAGCAGACTTGGGCCCGACCTCTTTCATTCTAGCACTTTGTGGCATCATTCACAAACCCATCTTGCCTGGTCTCCTCAACACAGCGCCGTCACACATACACGCGGAGCTGAATCGCTGCACCCGGATCACGGTTGTCCGAATCCTAGGGCTTGTTCGTGTAAAATCTAGTGGGGCAGGAGACCGGGGTCTTGGGGTAGAAAAATGGAGACCTCGAACTTCCCGTTACGAAGGCGAGGTCTCTATGCCAGCAAGTACCGGTGAAACCAGCCTTGAGGCAATTGTAAGTATATTGGATGGGGCGCGCGATTTCAAGGCCCTTGAGCAGAAGTGTTTTGGTGTGGGGATGGCGCTGGCGGCGCAGATATTCGAGGGTGTGCTTGCCTGTCTTGATGAGGAGCTTGCCAGGGGCAGGGATGGCAGGCTGAGGAACAAGGGAATTGGTGAGCGGACGATTCAGACGGTTTTCGGTGAACTGAGGATAAGGAGGCGCAGGTACCGGGAGGAGATACGCGTAGATGGGAAGCTAAAGAAAGGGGCGTATCGGTATCTGCTGGATGAGGCGCTGGGGCTTCCTCCGGACGACAGGGTCTCGCCTGGTTTGGCGGGGGCTCTAGTAGAAGCGGCGGTGGAGGAGCCATTTCGTCAGGTGGTGGAAAGGCGCGAGGGGGCGGGGCTGTCCACGCCGAGTCATACCACAGTGCACAGTATTACGAAGGAACTTGGTGAGATGGTGGCTCGGGAGCAAGAGGAGGAGCGGCGGGCCGTATTCGAGTATGGGGAGGAGCTTCCCGGGGAGAAGAAGAGAGTAAGCTATTTGTTCAACGAGACTGACGGCACAATGGTGCACCTACAGAGAGAGGAGCAGAAGCTGGGCGAAGTCAAGGTCGGGCTTACCCATGAAGGCTGGAAGAAGCGCAGTCCTGGGTCGGATG
>JBLNDA010000079.1:0-20603 GCA_050261175.1 Clostridia bacterium | reverse complement strand
AACATGAGGAAGCTGTACATGAGCTCACTGGCTACGGGCTAGAAGCCTGTGAACCGAGGGAAACAGGTGCCGGTACTGACAGCGGCAGCAGTTGACCGTGACGTGCCTGCATCTCGGAAGCCGCCCCCGTTACATCGGACCGGCTCGTTTCCCCACGAGACGACGACGTCATACTCGCACAGGCTCCTGGGCCCCGAGTACTGACACACGACCAGCCGCCAAGAATCGGCAGGACAGAGAACTCGATCCATTCGTGATCAATCGACGGTTTCGACATGATACCGCTTGATCCTGCTGAGTGCCGAGAAACAATGGGTGGAGCAGCATTGCGGTCACGGAAGCCGAGGGCCGCGATGGTCTCGATAGAAAGGCGGAGGAGTTCGGCAGGAAGGCATGCGAACGCATGGATGTTGCGTGCGTGCTCAGTAATGCCTTGTATCCGGGACTGTCGGCGGAGATGAGGGAAGCTACGGACCGCTCAGAGAAGGTCAAGGTCGCTGCGGACTGTACGGAGGGATGCGAGGCGGACTGCAGGGGGCCGCCAAGGCAAACTGGTTCCAGCGGCATCTCATGCGCCGTCCTGCGCCCCACCTTACGAGCTATCCTACGAGGGAGAGCAACAACCCTTCGCGAAATAAGCGAAATGAGAAGACATGACGCCAGAACGCATGACGCTGCGTTGGTGCGACCGGTCGTGTCGAGAGCCCACCACCGGTACCACCATGGAGGCCTTGCCGAAGGAGCGCGGGGGGTATGCGGGGGGGCGTGGGCGCGTCGCGGGGGATGGCGCGGTATCACAGGTCGCCTTCACATCCGACACACCTGAATCGTCGGCGGTTCCTGCCGCAAGTATACTTTCAGCGACTCTGGGGGTGGGATTGTGGCTAAGCTGTATCCCGCAAAGCTCGGAAACCACTTCAAGAGTATGGCTGAACGCCGCTTCCATGAAGAATGCAGACGCTTACCGGACAATTTCGTGGCCATGTTCGGATTGTCCCTTTTCCCGAGAGCAGGATCCGAAGCCGAGGCCGACGTGGTGATCGGCGACACGACCTGGGGCTACTTGGTCGTGGAGGTAAAGGGTGGTGAGATCGAATTCGAGCTGTTGACGCGCTTGTTGAAGTCCTCTGCCCCGCTGTGCGGCTGCCGGTTGATTTGTCGCGAGTCATTGACGAGATTGAGGGAGGCATCTCACGTCTCACGGAAGCCCAGGTCAATATACTCACCGCCCTTGAGCAGCAGAAAGAGGCGCTTATAAGTGGGTGTGCAGGCTCCGGGAAGACCTTCCTAGCGATGATAAAGGCTCAGCAATTCTACGAGCAGGGTCTCAGTGTCCTGTTGACGTGCTTTAATAGACCGCTTGCCGATTGGATCAAGCCGGAATTCCACACCAGGATCAGAAACAGCACGGGCAATCTTCCGGGCTTACTGAGACTGGAAGTGGGGACCTTTCATAGCCTTTGGCGGTCTTTAGCTGCGAGAGCAGGCCTCAACGAGATCGCTAGTCAGCTTGACCCACGTAGATTCGGACGAGACGACCCGCAATGGGCCGCGGCTCTTACGAAGGCAGCCGAGCGCCTGGGTCCGCAATTCGATGCAATCATCGTGGACGAGGGTCAGGACTTCGACGAACTCTGGTGGGTGCCCCTGGATTTGCTTCGCGGGAAGAATGGGGCGTTCTACATCTTCTATGACGACAACCAACGGCTGTACTCGGCAAAGCGCTGCTGGCCTATTGACGGCCCGTCATACCTCCTACCTCAAAGCGTGCGCTTTACCAGCCCAATTCATGATATGGTAGTCAAACTCTATCAAGGCCGTACTCCTAACCCTCCAGACGTGCCGGGACCCGAGCCCCGGATATACTTGGGAGGCGGAATTAGCGAGAATCCGAAGCTATTGAGTCAGGTTTTGCATGAGTTCTTCGTGGAGAGGCATTTGAGCCCTCGAGATTTCGTCATTTTGACGCCGTTGGCGGGGAAGTCTCAGCTCTCCGAGGGAAGGCGGGTCGGCAATTACATCCTTACGTGGGACCCACGCAATGTAAAAGAAAACGGCCGGCATGTGCTCGTATCGTCCATCTGGAGATTCAAGGGGCTTGAGCGACCTGGGGTTGTCCTGGCCGAGATCGAGGTTCTAGGCGGCTGGGGCTGGGATGCGCCCGTGAGGACCGCTCTTCTGTACACTGGGATGTCTCGCGCACGGGCAATACTCACTGTCCTCGGCGGGCGACCCGAGTGGTTCGAATCCATCGAGGCCGAGGCGCTGTCGCCCGATAAGGAGCGCAGCCTGGCCACGGTTATCGCGCAGATCGAAAGCGGCGTCGAGCCATCGAGGCGGGAATCCGATGCTAACGCAAGCGACGTCTCGAATGCCGGTCCCGACGAAGACGAACACCCTGACAAGGACGAAATCGAGCCCAAGGACGAAGTCGAGTCTTCAGTCTCAAGGTCAGACCACGAGCCCGACGCTCGCCCCCATGAGACACAGAGCGCCCCCGAGCCTGTCACGAGTCCGAATAGTGTCAGCTACGCCGTTCTGCGCGAGCTCCGTGGTGAGGCTTAGCTCAATGATCCAGGGGTGCAAGCGGCCATCAACGCGGGGCTGGCTGCCAGAATCGATTCTCCCCCCGGACTGCTTATGCCTGCTTCAGGGGCAGCGCTCCCAACAGGTCCTTATCTAGGCATCGAGAAGGTCGCACGATTGCCGTTTTCGCAGCATGCCTGGTTCGTGAGGGTAAGCCGGAAGACATGATGCGCTAATTGGCTTTGTCGGTTTGTCACAGATGCGGTAGTAGTGCTCCGTTCCGAGGGACAGCAAGACTCTGGTTCACGCAGCCATCGCGCGCTCGCGGCAGGTGGCGTACGGCTGCCTGGGAGGAAGAGCGGCACTGAGCCTCGTCGGCGGTTATCAATAATGAAGCCCTCGGACCTCACCGGCAGCCGGTGGTTTAGGTCGGGCGCGGCGGTGGTTTCGGTAGTAGTGGTTTGGAACGATTCAACCGGACGGCGCTGACAGGGAGGACAAATCGAAGACCAGTACTCCACGTATATCCTCGATGAATGCTCGATGCTAGACCTCTCGCTCGCAGCGGCCTTCTTCCGGTCCGTGAGATGGTCGTCCGTACAGCGTTTGATTCTCGTTGGCGATCCGAACCAGCTTCCCCCGATCGGCCGTGGGCGTGTATTCGGCGACATCATCAAGTACCTCCAGAAGGACTATCCGGAGAATGTCGCGGTGCTCACTGAGAATCTACGTCAGGCGCAAGGGGGGCTGACCGGGGGCGGCACCGGGATCATCGACCTGGCGAAGTGCTACCTGCGTACGGCGCTCCGCGATGCCAAGAACGAGGATGCCAGCACGGCAGCGGAGATCATGCTCCAGCGGGTCCAGGAAGGGGGCGACATCGACCGCGACCTCCGCGTTCTGTACTGGAGCAGCCAGGCAGAGCTGAACGACCTCCTCATCAGCCAGATCGAACAGGGCATGAGGACTGACCTGGAACATAGACCGCCTCGCGGCAAGAGCAAGCCAGTGGAGGACGAAGATAAACCGTGGGTACTCTGGAGCCAAGCATTCGACAGGCGTCCCGACTATCTTCAGATCATTACTCCCTACAGGGGCCAGTTCTTCGGAACGGAGGAGATCAATCGAATCTGCCAGGAGGGGCTCCGCAAGAGCCTCCTCAGTACAGCCGGATCGATCGACGGTATCACGCTCTTCGACAAGGTGATCCAGGTGATCAACCGCCCGCGCTCCAGGCCGATTAAGGCCTATAACTGCGAAAAACGCAAGACCGAATCCGTCGAGGTGTCCAACGGACAAATCGGTTTCGTCGTGCGACACCCGTTTGATCGCGACAAGGAGCTGTCACGAAGTCTCCGCCTCGAGCGGTTCTGTGTCGTGTTCGCTCGCCGAGAAGGCCTACTGGTGGGCTACGGCCGCAATCTCGGCGATGGGTGCCCTGACGAATCTGTGGGTGAAAACCTCGAGCTGGCGTATGCGCTGGCGGTGCACAAGGCCCAGGGCAGCGATTTCGATCGGGTGTACCTGGTGGTTCCAGCGAGCAAGCAGGGTCTGCTCTCTCCTGAGTTGCTCTATACCGCCTTGACGCGAGCAAGAAAGCACTGCACGCTGCTGGTCGAGAGGGACGTATCCATGTTGCTCAAGATGCGACGGCGGGAGTACTCCCATCTCGAGCGCATCAACTCCTCGCTGTTCGCTTTTCGCCCCGTCCCTGACGGGTTGATGGCAGCACAGGAATGGCGTGGGCGTGAGGACGGACGCGTGCACGGCACTCTTGCTGAAGTGATGGTCCGGTCGAAATCAGAGGTCATTATCGCCAACATGTTGCACGAGCGTGGCATTCCGTTTAAGTATGAGGAGCCCTTGTACGGTCCGGATGGTAGCTTCTACCTGCCTGATTTCACTATCACTTGGAGGGGAAGCGATTATTACTGGGAGCACGTAGGCCTACTAAGCCGGCCTGAGTACCGGGCTCACTGGGAGAAGAAACGCGCCTGGTATGACCGCTTCTTCCCTGGCCGGCTCATCGTGACCGAGGAATCGGTGAACCTCAGCAGGCAGGCGGACACGATCATCCGCGAGCGCTTTGTTTAAGCGACAAGTCCGTGCCCAGGGCTTGACTCCGGGCCTGCCTCTTCGTTGGGTGCCCGGCAGGCCGCCCCGGTACAGCAGACATGAACTGCCCGGCTGCCTACCGTATCTCCCCCAGCGTCCGCTCCAGGCGCGTCCTCCCTGCCCATCGCCCGAGACTTGATTGCTCGTCCGGCGTAATCGCCCGATTTACCGGTACAGCCCGAACGTTATCCCCCTTACCAGATGGTTTCTGAGTAGGAACGTCAAGACGAACATGGGTATCGAGTACAGCACACCCGCCGCAGACAGCGCACCCCAGTCTATTTGGGTATAGGACATCCATCTGTACACTATCACAGGTACTGTGGCTGACTCTCTTCCCGATACCGTCGCCGCGAAAAGGAACTCCATCCACGAGAACATGAAACACAGGGTGGCGGTGACGACGATGCCGGTGAGACAAATCGGAACGGCCATTCTGGTCATCACTCCGAAGGTCGTGCAGCCGTCGATTTCCGCCGCCTCATCGATCTCCTTGGGTATGCCCTCAAAGAAGCCCCTGAGCAGCCATACCGCGAGGGGCAGATTGACGGCCATGTGAAGCAGGATGAGGGAGAACCTCGTGTTCAGGAGGGACATCCGCGAAAGCACAATGAAGTAAGCGAACAGAACGACGATGGGCGGGGTCATCTTCGTGGAGATAATGTAAAACGACAGGTCCTCACGCTTCTTGAGACGCAGTCTGGCAAGGCCGTACGCAGCAGGAACCCCGAGCAGGAGCATCGTTGCGGTTGACACGACACCCACGATGAGGCTGTTCAGGAGCGCGTGACCGAAGTCGGACCCGTATATCACAGCCCGAAAATGATCCAGTGTTGGACGGAAGATGAAAACCGGCGGCCACGCAAGAGTGTCCGCTATGTCGCGAATCGATGTCAGGAATATCCATAGGACGGGGAACCAGTAAGCACACAACACGAGAAACAGAACAGACTCAAGACTGCTTTGAGCCACTCTCTTGGGAATCCTCACCGAGCGTACCCCCCTTGGCCGTCCGTGCATGACAGAGTAAGGACGATCCGCCCTCACTAGCCCGCGACGTGGAAACGGCATCGCTGCGTCAGCGCGCGGCCCCATTCCTTAGTCGAACACCCGATATCCGCTCGAACCCGGCACTCGCGCCAATCCGGCACTCGTGCCGATACTCGCCCTAGTCTGGCGCCCGCCGCCCTATTCCACCACGCGCTCCATGTAGCGGAGTGCCGTTATGCATTCCTCCGCGAACTTGTCGTGAATCTCACTCGGCGTTGCCACCTCGTCAGCGTCATAGGGGTTGGCGAGGGGCGGGAGTGGCTCCATGGCGAGGGCCCCATCATAGTTGATGTCCTTCAGAGCTCTGACTATCGCCTTGAAATCCGTGTGGCCCCGTCCTACGGACTGTCTGTTGCTGTCGGCGATGTGCAGGTGTATCAGCTCAGCTGCGCAAGCTCGAACCGTCTGGGCCGGGTCCGCCTCCTCGATGTTCATATGGAACGTGTCAAGCATCATCTTCACGGCGGGACACCCCACGGCTCTGACGAGGTCCCTTGCTTGAATACCGCTGTTTATCATGTACACTTCGTAGCGGTTGATGGGCTCGACTGCCAGATACACCCCGGCGCTCTCGGCATATTCACCGGCGATCTGGAGGGACTCTATGGCCCACCGCCGCTCGTCTTCGAGCTTCCCGATTGGCTTTGTCTTTCCGAGCGGGGTAGGGGCGACTATGAGGAGAGGCGCGCTGAGCTCGACGGCCAAATCGACGGCACTCCTGATATACGTTATGCCATCCTCTCGGACCGCCTTGTCGGGGTTGGATAGATCCCTGGTTGAGTTCGGCCCGGGAAACCTTCCGCACACAGAGGAGACGGCAAGGCCATACTCCTTCAACATCCCCTTCAACTCGTGGACGTCGCACTCTGCGGGTTCACCCCTGACCTCCAGGCTGTCATAGCCGTAACGCACGAGACGTTCGATGGATTTCCTCATGGGTTCTCTCCCGTAAATCCACATGCTCACCGAGTACCTCATTTGCGTCTGCGCCTCCCTTTCTCTGGTGTGCGGACGAGGTGAATGTGTCCCGTCCCTTCCTCGATCCCCGGGGAGTTACCGGAGTATCCTGGGCCTGCCAGCATGCCTGCCGGCCGGCCCTCCGCCGGATCTGGCATGAGACCCGGCGTCGGCCCTGCCGCGGGCCTGCCACGGGACCTGGTGTCGGACCCGCCAGGGGCCTGGCACGGGTCTGGCACAGCGCCGCGCATCGGGTCTGCCAGTGGGCCTCGCATCGGATCTGCCGGCGCACCTGCCAGCGAACGTGCCAGCGGATCCGCGAGAACGCACCTAAGAGCACGGATCTATGAGGACCTTCAGCTCATCCCCCGTTGCCGCCCTCCTGAACGCCTCGCCTATTTCCACTAGTGGAAAGGCTCCTGTGACAAGATCTCGGACGACTATCCTCTGGCCTGCTACGAAGCTGAGGCACTTACGGAAATCCCAGTTCGTCGAACGAGTCGAGCCCACCACCGCGAGCGACTTATAGTGGATGAGATTAGGATTCAGCGGAACCTGGTTCTGCTGGGGCACCCCAGCGAAGAAGCACACGCGCCCGAAGCTGCCCGCGATCTCCAGCGCCTTGGCCTGGGCCTCACCACTCGAGCGCGCGGTAACCACTATGTTCGCCCCAAGCCCGCGAGTCTCCCTCGATACCACGGCCGATACGTCCTCACGTGCGCTGTTCACGATGATGTCAGCCCCGAGGACCTCCGCGCGTCTCAGCCGTTCCTCGTGGGTGTCTACCACGGCCACTCTGTCCACTCCATACAGCTTCAGTAACTTCATGTGCAACAAGCCCATCGGACCGGCACCGAATACCACGCAGAAATCTCCCGGACCGGGATGAAGCCTGGTGACGGCTGTCAGAACGCAGGAAAGCGGCTCAATCAGCGCTCCGTCCTGATAGGAGACGCTGTCAGGAAGTGGCACGACATTTCCGGAAGATACAGCCACCTCTGGAATCAACACATATTCCGCGAATCCACCATCTGCAATTATGCCTAAACCCGCGCTGAACTTGGTGCAGTGATTGGTCTTCCCCTGGGCGCAGAACACGCATGAGCCGCAGAAGAAATTGGGTGCTATGGCCACTCGCTGTCCGGGCTCAAGGCGAGAGACCGAGCTGCCGACCTCTACTATGTCGCCGGCAATCTCGTGTCCGAGTATTCGCCCATCGCTGATCCTTGCGTCGCCATACTTGAAGACCCTCAGGTCGCCCCCGCAAACAGCGGTATACCTAACTCCTACCAGCACATCGCCTGGGCCTACGGGTGGAACGGGCCAGGATCTCGACACTTCGATGTTCCTCGGCCCCCTGTATACTGCAGCTATCACGACCGCTCAACTCCCCTGATGTCGACCGCTCAACTTCCCCGATGTCTTCGGTCGCCTGCAACTACGGGGCTTTACGCAACTCCGAGAGCTCAGCGAATACTGGGATCAAGGCCTCGACGGCTTTTCTATAGGCTATCGCGTACCGCGAGTACTCGCGGCCGATCTCGGGACGAGGCGCGAGCCTTTGGTTCACACGCGTCCATCTCAGCGCGGTCTTCTGGAGATCCTGGATGAGTCCAACGGAATAGGCACCGATCAGGGCGCTCCCAATGAGAGCGATCTCGTCCTTGTCCAGGGTGGCGTAAGGGATTCCGAGAATATCCGCCTTCATCTGGTTCCATACCTGACTGCGGGCGCCGCCACCAGCCACGCGTATCTCTCGAAAGGCTAGTGAAGGGAAGAGGGTCCTCTCGAGGTCAATGTAGATGCTGTATTCATAAGCGATGCCCTCGAGCACTGACCGATAGAGGTGCTCTCTCCCGTGACTCCAGGTCAATCCGAGATATGCTCCTCTCATGAAAGGCTGGGGCGGAGCAATGCGGCCTCCGAAGTAGGGCAGGAACAACAAAGACCCGGCCCCAGGCGGCACCTTTGCAGCCGCCAGGTCCAGCTCGGCCAGGGAAACCCCTGCGCTCTCCCGTGGCGCGGACGTGCGATCGCCCTGATAGACGTCACCAGCAAGCCACCTCAGGCACTCTCCACCGCCGTTCACGTAGGCGGACACGTGATACAGACCGGGGACCGCAGAGCGACTCACCATGAAGACTCTATGCTCAGTGTCTGGTGTGAAGTCCTCCGTGCACGTCAGAAGGGAGCACGCCGTTCCCGCCATGTCAAGCACCATTCCGCTCTGCACGACCCCTGCTCCAAGCACGCTTGCCGCGGTGTCCCCGATGCCGGCTGTAACGGGAGTGCCTTCGGCAAGCCCGCACTCGTTGGCAGCACCCTTGCCCAACCGCCCAACCATATCCCACGGCTTCACGATCTCGGGCAGCTTGTCTTCCTTTATTCCCAGAGCCGCGCAGAGGCGAGACGACCACACTCCCTCCCCTAGGCAAGCTAGGCTGGTGAAATGGAGATGCGTGAAATCCATGAAAGCGTCTTTCGCCGTGAGGCCGCAGAGCCTGCCGGATATGTATGATGTAAGGGGCAGGAACTTGGCCACCTGTTGGAACGTCGCAGGATGCTCGTTCTTCCACCAAAGCACCTTGGGACCATAGGCAATCGTCGGGGGACACCCGGACGATTCCACTACGTCTCTGCCACATTCTCGCTCCATCTGTAGGATGTAAGGCGTACAGCGGGTATCCAGCCACGAATCATACGGTGTCAGAGCGTTCCACGAAGAGTCAATCCCGATCAGGCCAGCCATCTGTGCGTCTATGGATACGCACGCTACACGGTCCGCCGGAATCTCGGACTTCGAGACCAGCCGCTTGATGACACTCAGGGTCGAAACGTAAAGCTGCTCCGGATCCTGTTCAACCCAACCCTCACCACGATGATACAACACAGCGTTCTCAACCGCCGTCGCGAGGACGTTTCCTTCCTCGTCAATGACGCCAGCCTTGATACATGAAGTTCCAAGGTCAACGGCGACGACGACTTCTGAGCCCACGTCAGATACGCCCACGTCAGATACCCCCACCTGAAGGCTCGAGCGCAGCAAGAGCCTCAGCTATTTGGGCTTCGGACAGCTTCATGCTGTGGGACCCCACCTTGCCCTCGGCAAACGGTACGCCCCTGCCTTTGACCGTCCGGGCGACAATGACAGCAGGTCGTCCATGGACTCCCTTGGCTTCTGCAAAGGCATCCAGCAACTGATGAAGGTCGTGACCATCCGCCTCAATGACGGACCATCCAAAGGCCCGCCACTTTTCGCCGAGCGGCTCGATTCCCATGATGTCCTCTGTGACCCCATCCAGTTGCAGGCCGTTGCGGTCGATCACGGCTGTGATATTGTCGAGCTTGAAGTGGGATGCGGCAAGGGCCGCTTCCCATACCTGACCCTCGTCTAGTTCCCCATCACCCAACATGACGTAAACACGATACCTTGCGTTATCGAGTCTCCCGGCGATGCCCAAGCCGACCGCTACAGACAGGCCTTGACCGAGAGACCCTGTGGACATTTCCACCCCCGGCAAGAGCGTCATGTCGGGGTGCCCCTGAAGAGGGCTGTTCGGGTTCTTGAAGGAAGACAAGAGTTCTGCGGGGAAATAGCCTGCTTCGGCTAGTGTAGCGTACAGGGCAACGGCTGCGTGTCCCTTGCTCAGTATGAACCTGTCGCGTCCGGGCCAATAGGGAGAGCCAGGTCTATGGTTAAGGACGGCGAAGTACAGGCAACTGAGGATATCGGCTGCCGACATCGCTCCTCCAAGATGTATGGCCTTGCCGCCGCGACCCATCTCTATTACGTGCCTGCGGATGTTGTTCGCGTGTCGCATCAACTGCTCCGATAGATCCTTGGCCATACAGCGTACCCCCCTGATATATCCACGGACGACCGTAGCGCATTCGCCCGGCTTGTCGCCCGGCGTGTGCACCAGCCGTGCCCGTCTTGGCCTTCGCTAGTCCTTTGGTCGCCCCGCATGACCAGCGTCACCCGGCAAATTCCTCTCCGGTGACTTGCAGCCCGCTACTTTGCCTCCGCATCCTCAGAGGTCTCTGCGAAATCCCTCTTTGGGTGAACCTTCTTGTCGGCCACTGCCAGCTCCGAAGACTTGAGACCCCGGGACAGCTTGTTGTAGTTCTTGAGCAGCACCGTTACGTACAAGACGTCGATCACGCTGAGCTGCGCCAGGCGGTCGTCGCTTCGGAAGAGCGTCTCGCGAGCGGACGTGGGCAGCACTATGTCGCACAGCCGTCCCATCGGCGAGGACGGCGAATTGGTCACTCCGACTATCCTGGCGCCGCACCGTCTCGCCAACTGCAGGCTGTCCATGACATCCTTGGTGCGTCCGCTGTGGGAGAAGGCTATTACCACATCCTCCCTCCCCAAGTGGGACGCTGCCACCGCCTGCAGGTGGTTGTCACCGTAGTGGACGCACGGAAGGCCGAGTGTCATCAGCTTGTGGGCAGCGTCCAGAGCGGAGATCGACGAGGCTCCGGCACCAAGCACGAGAATCCTCCGGGCTGCGATGATGGCTTCCGCCGCTGCCTCCAGGCTTGAATCGGACAAGCCCCGCAAGGTTGACTCTATCGTGGCTAGAGCCGCGCGGCAGACTTTCATCCTTATCTCGTACATGCTCTCACCGGGAGTCAATTCCTCATAGATGTACTTATCGCTGACGGCGGTTTCCTGGGCGAGGACGACTTTGAGATGTCGAAACCCCTCATAGCCTAGCTGGCGGCAGAATCGCACGACCGATGATTCGGACACGCCGATCCGCTTGGCAAGCACGTCAATCGAGGAGTTTATGACGAGCTCCGGGTGTGCCGAAATGAACTCGTATATCTTGCGCGCGCCCCCCTTGAGGGTGTGTTCAGTCGTGGCTATACGGCTTACCAGACTCGTCATCGTTTGAGTAGCATGCTGGTTGCTCATGACAAGGTCCCTCTTCCGCTACACTTCAGATTCCTCGGCTGATAAATCCGGCCGGAACAGGATCTTGGGTTTCGATACCTTTCCAGATTGAGCCAATTCGTATACCAATTCCGCTCCTTCGAGCGCCGCACCGGCTACGGGGAAGTCGTCCAGTTGCAGGCGCCCGGTCTCGATGAAGCTGAGCACCACCTGCCATTCTCTGCCCGGGAACGGGTTTGAATAAGGGCCCCATGATGTGGTGAGCATGATTTCCTTCCTCAAGCTGAGTTGCACCAACCGTGCCGGCAGCACGAGTTCGTCGTCGGGCATGCCCACCCAGATTACTCGTCCGAGGTGTCGCACGTACTCAAGGCTGTCCCTTTGGGTAGCCTGTGCTCCTACAGCCTCGAACACTACGTCGGCTCCGTCCGCCCCCAATTCACTCTGTATCTGAGCGCGGGCGTCACTCTCGCGCACGTTGATGCAGATGCTCGCCCCAAACCCCTTGGCCACCCCGAGTCTCTCGTCAACGGTGTCCGTGGTGACAATCGTTCCCGCGCCAAGGAGCCTGGCCCACTTGGTGAGGAGGAGACCTATCGTCCCCGCCCCCAGAATCACCACCGTATCTCCCGGTCTCATGCCGCTCCGCTCTACGGCGTGAAAGGCGACGGTTGCTGGTTCCACCAGAGCCGCAATGTGCCATGGCGTCCGTCCGTCTATCTTCAGTGCGTTCTGTGCGGGAACCACACAGTATTCAGCGAACCCTCCGGACCAGCTCGACCCAACGTATCGATACTGCCTGCAATGAACGTACTGGCCGCGCCGACAGTACTCGCAGCGGTAACATGGCATGAGCGGAGCCACTACCACGTGGTCCCCGACGGCGAGAGAGGAGACGTCACAGCCCACCTTCCATACCTCGCCCGAGATCTCATGGCCGGGAGTCAAGGGATAGCGCGACATCCTCCTGTGCAGATCCGAACCACACAGCCCGGCGGCGCTGACCCTGATCAGGACCTCGTCGTTCTTCACTTCCGGGATTGGTACCCGCCCGAACCTAACCTTGCCGACATCGTACTGCAACACTGCTCTCATTTCGTTGTTGTGGGGCTCCAATGGACCACCCTCCCGCCTCGAGATTGCCAGCATATCACCTTGCCCCCAGTAGGTCTCTGGCCTCCCGCGCGATTCTGTCCCTGGTAAGGCCGAACCGATGGAGCAAGTCGGAGGCGGACCCGGACTTGCCGAAGGCATCGGGCAATCCAATGATTCTATGTCGCACGTCGGGGTAAGGCGCCAGCAATTCGGCCACCGCACTCCCAAGTCCCCCGATTATGCTGTGTTCCTCCACCGTCAAGACAACTCCGGTTCGCCGGCACACGTCGACTATTCCTGCAGCGTCCAGGGGCTTGAGAGTATGCACGTTCACCACGCCCGCTGATATGCCGGCCTCGTGAAGCTGTACGGACGCCTCCAGCGATTCCGCCACCATGGTCCCATATGTGAGTATTGTGATGTCGGCTCCCTCTTTCATCTCCACGGCCTTGCCGAGACGGAACTGGTAGTCCTCTTGATATATGCGCGGTACAGGTATCTTCCCAAGTCGCAAGTAACACGGCCCCTGATGAAGAGCCAACACGGGTAGAGCCCGCTCGAGTTCGATGTCGTCCGCCGGGGCGACCACAGTCATGTTCGGAAGGGCTCTCACAAGACAGATGTCAATGAACATCTGATGACTCGCACCATCTTCTGAGGACGAGAGGCCAGCGTGTGAACCGCACAACTTCACACTCAAGTTGGGATATGCAATCGACTGTCTAATCTGATTGAACGCTCGCTCAATCAAGAAGGCTGAGAACCCGTTCACGAATGGTACTTTGCCCCCGAGAGCCATACCCGCCGCCACGGCCACCATGTTCTGTTCAGAGATCCCCATGTTGAAGAAGCGGTCAGGCCAGCGTTTGGCGAACTCCACACTGCGTGTCGATGTAGCAACGTCGGCGTCCAAGACTACGACTTGCTGGAACCGCTCGCCTAGCTCGGCCAGCGCCTGGCCGTATGCATCCCTTAGAGCTCGCATTTCGCCTTCCCCCAGGACTAACATTCACCTGCAACGTGTCGTACTACGTAGACTTAGCCTCGCAATGAGGCGGTACTACTACGTGAGTCGTGAGAGCCCGCGGTTGACATCGTACAGCGCAGGGTACAAACGGCAGAACAGGTCGAAACACCTGTCGTACACCTCGAAGTTGGCGGGATCCGGCAGGAGCCGGGGGCTCCGTTTCGGCCTGACAATGCTCCTTACGTCATCAAAGCTGCTGTAGTATCCTACTCCGAGTCCCGCGAGGAAGGCAGCGCCGTATGCAGACGCCGGCTCCAGACCATTCACCCTTGTCGGCACCTTCAAGACGTCGCCCAGTATCGACCTCCAGGTATCATTCGTGCCTCCACTCGCGGACGCGATCACTTCGCGAGTGGCAATTCCGATCTCCTGCATGATCTCCAGCGACTGCCTCAGGGCGAATGTCACCCCCTCCAGCACTGCTCTCACCAGGTGAGCACGGCCGTGCTGCAGCGTCAATCCGACGAAGGCACCGCGGGACATCGGGTCCATGTAGGGGGACCTCTCTCCCGTGAGGTGCGGAAGGAACATCAATCCTTGAGCACCCGGGCCGACCGTGGACGCCTCCGAACAGAGCTCGCCAAAGCTCAAAGTGCTCCCTGACGCTTTCCTGAACCAATCCAAGGCCAACCCCGCGGACTGAATTGCACCCATGATGTACCACTTCCCGGGAAGGGCGTGACACAACGTGTGAACCCGCAGATGCTCATCACGAACGGGTGATGAAATGCAGGTGATGATCTGGCCGCCGGTGCCTATGGCCACCATAGTCTCGCACCCGTCGGCGAGGCCATTGCCCACCGCTGCCGCGGCTTGATCGCCCGCCCCCGCAACCACCGGAGTACCTAAGCGCAGGCCGAGGACATCGGCGGCGTCCTGCGTCAACCCACCAACAACACAGGTGGACTCGACAATCTCGGGCAGCAACCCTGGGTCCACGCCTATACTCGCCAGGATCTCGCAAGACCACCGTCTATGGGGAACATCAAACAGAAGGGACCCGGAAGCATCCGAAGGTTCGCTCTGGATGTTGCCCGTCATCTGCAGCCGGACGAAGTCCTTGGGGAAGAGTATGTATCTGACCTGCTCGAACGTCCTAGGTTCGTGCTTCTTGACCCACAACACCTTCGACGCGCTGAAGCCCGTCGACGGCTTGTTGCAGGCTACATCCCTGAGCAGCGGGCCGCCGAGCGCTTGCTCCATCTCCCCGCATTCAGCTGCGCTTCGTCCGTCCGCCCATATGATCGCTGGCCTGAGAACGCGTAGTCGCTCGTCCAGCAACACGATCCCGTGCATCTGGCCTGAAAGGCCTATGGCCGCCACATCCTGAGGCGCAACGCCTCCCTCTTTCAGCGCGCAACGGACTGAGCATTGAACCGCAGACCACCAGGCTGCCGGGTCCTGTTCCGCCCAGCTCGGCCGAGGGGTCTCTATGGAGTACCCCGCCGTCCCGGTTGAGATCTTCCTGCCCGACGGGTCCATGAGCAGAGCCTTGCAGCTAGAAGTCCCGAGATCTATCCCTAGCAAGTAGCTCATACACGTCCCCCTTCACGAAAACCCCACCTCGCCGGGGAGACTGATGCCCAGCCGCCCCGGCGACGGCGAAGGGCCCCTACTTCACCCTGGTGCCGATCTCGCATTGCCTCATGCCGCGCCCAATGCCTTGCCCCGTGCCACGCCTCATGCTGCGCCTCATACCTGGCCTCATGCCGTACCTCATGCCTCGCCACTACGCGTCACTCCGCGTCGCTGGTGATCACATGCACCTTCATGGTCTTGGGTTTACCAACGAGCGACAAGGCGCTGCCGAACTCGTCAAGTGCAAGTTCATGGCTGATCAGCCGGTCAACGGCGATCGTATTCTGTTGCAGCATGCGCACGGCACGGTGCATCGTGTTGCACGCCGCAAAGCAGCCCTTGATTTCTATCTCATGGCGGTATATGTGATACGGCGAGACAGAAACCCGGGCTCCCTGGGGATGAACGCCGAACACCAGGACGCGGCGCCCCGGTAAAGCCGACTCTACCAGCCACTCGACTACCGCTGGGTTCCCAGTGGCGTCTATCGCCACGTCGTACTCGCGGGACAAGCTCTCTAGGTCGTGTCCACCACACCGACCAAGCACGCATGAGCTTGCCCCAAGGCGTTCGGCCCGCGCCAACCGTTCCACGTCCATATCAACAACAGTGACTTCCGGGATACCGACTGCCTTGAGCACCTCGAGGAACATCAAGCCTATAGGGCCCGCCCCCACCAATAAGGCCGTCTCTCCCGGTCGTGCGCCGATTTCATCGAGGCCGTGGAGGATGCATGCCAGGGGTTCCGCGAAGACTGCACGCGAAAACGGTAGGTCCCCGATACGGTAGATGTTCTCCGCCCTCACCGACACTACCTCTTGAAACCCACCAGGAAGCGAGGTTCCGTAGCCCCTCAACTGAGGACACAAGTTGGGGCGCCCGGAGCGACACATGGTGCATTCAAGGCACGATATGTTCGGATCTACCACGACTCTGTCTCCCTGGGCATAACCTTCGACCCCGGGACCGAGTTCAAGGACGGTCCCTGCGAATTCGTGCCCGGGAACCACGGGGAACGCAGCTGGGAAGTCTCCCCGGTAGATGTGGAGGTCCGTCATGCACACACCGCATCTGGCGATGCTCAGCCTTACTTCGCCCTCCCGAAGCGGCGCAGCCTCTATCTCCTTTATGCACCAACCGCCTACTCGCGAGAACACGACTGCCTTCACAGCACTAATCCGCCCTCCCATCCTACGGCATTGGTATCAGCTGCACTTTCATGACGCCGACCCCCCGAGACGCCGCCTCGAAGGCGCGGTGCGCCTCGGAGAGCGGAAAGCGGTGGGTCACGAGGCGGTCTACATCGATTTGGTGCCTCTCGATCATACGGGCCGTACGGATGAAGTCTGTCCTCGTATACATGAGGGTACCCGCCACCTGGATTTCGCGATCTTGGATGTATGCGAAGTTGGTAGCGACGACACCTGCAGGAACACCTACTACGACTATCCGGCCTCCCTTGTTCACGAGCTCAAGACTCTGGCTCAACGTCATTTCGTTTGCGACGCAATCGAACACGACATCGAACCTGCCGGAACCCAGTACAGAGAGCGCCTTCTCGGTGGCGGGTTCCCCCACAGCTGATATCACAAAGCCAACACCCATCTCCTCGGCGAAACGGGCGCGCGACTCCATAGGCTCAATCACGACTAAATGAGACGCTCCGGCACACGTAGCCACCTGGGCAACGAGGAGACCGATCGTGCCCCCTCCGATCACTATCACCCTCGTCCCCGGCCTTACCTGCCCTACGTCAACGGCGTGTACGGCGACCGCGGCAGGCTCCAACATGGCCGCCCGCCCAAACGTCCAGTCTTCAGGCACCGGAAACACTGAACGCTCGGGTACTACTACGTAGTCGGCGTAGCCTCCATCGTAGCCGACACACCCGATCACCCGGAGATTGTCGCAGATGTTGTAGCGTCCCTGTAGGCAGTTTGTGCAGTGCCAGCAAGGGACCTGTGGTTCGAACGTGACATGCTGGCCCACCTGCACAGAGGACACATTCTCGCCCACAGCATCCACTACTCCGCCAACTTCGTGTCCTAGTATGATCGGCGGTTTTACGAAGGGATGCTCGCCGCTGAATGCGTGCTGATCTGAGCCGCACAATCCGACGGCCATGACCTTTATTCTCACCCATCCCGCCGGCGGCTGCGGGATCGGTACTTCCACGTACTCCAGCTGTCTCACATCTACGAGTCTCACTGCCCGCATGCGGTCGCCCCCCATGGTTCTCCCGGACTCTTCACGAACTCTTCACAGTCTTTCGCAGCATTCAGTAGGCACCTAGAGAACCCCGATTCTCCCTGATGCCGATCACCCTCCGCAGAAGAAACGTGCTCACGGAGATCGTTATGAGAAAGATGAGTATGCTCATGGCCCCACCGCTTCCCATCTTGAGGTAGGCGAAGCTGGTCAGGTATGCCTGCAAATACGCGGTTGTCGACGCTCCCCCTGGTCCGCCTCGGGTCAAAGCCATAATCACGTCAAAGGTGGTGAAGACGAAGACGAATCTCAGGAGGATGGTTACCGCGAAGAACGGTTTCAGGAGAGGCAGGATCAAATGCCTCAGCTCGCTCCTCAAGTCTGCTCCGTCTATGGCCATCGCCTCGGAGAACTCCTTCGGGATGGCGTTTATCCCTCCTAGCAGCACCAGCATCACAAACGGCGTCCACTGCCACACGTCGATGAGGACCAGCGACGCGACCACCGTTCGGGGAGAGTGTAGCCACAGGCTTCGTGGAAGGCCAACGGCCTGCAGGAAGTAGTTGAGCACACCCGTCGTTGGATTCATCATTAGCCTCCAGATGAGCGCCACCAATATCGGTGGCAGCATCATAGGGAGCATGAAGCCGACGGTCAGGAACCCCCTGAGCCTCATCGTCCTGCTTATCCCGAAGGCCAGCAGGAAACCTAGGAGGTGCTCCGCAAGAAGGGCAGACACAGCGAACGTCAGTGACACGCCTACCGCCCGCCAGAACTCACCGTCCCGGAGGATGTCAATGTAGTTCCTCAGCCACACAAACTGCCCCAATCCCTCGGGCAGGTACCAGTCCCTGAGGCTTGCGAAGATGGTGAAGAGAAACGGAAACAGCGTGAGTATGAGCAGGAATACCACACAGGGAACTACGTACCAGGTTCCGTTCAATCTTCTCGCGCTCATGCTTGGGTCCTCCGGCTACAGACTGCTCTGCGCACAAGAATCCGGGGTGCAGCCGGGGTGGGTTTGCACACCCCGGCTGCGGACTAGTACGGCGTGGTTAGGGCTTTCTGATTATCTTCTTTAGGTCTGCTGCCGCCTTGTCGAGTGTCTCTTGTGCAGGAGCCCCCATGAAGATCTCGCTCAGGGCAACAGATAGCCTCTCCGAAGCCTCTTGATAGTTGGGTAGGCCTCCCCGGAATCTCTCTATCTTGCCTTCCTTGTAGGACCACACTGCGGCCTTGATGTAATTCGGTCTGCCTAGTGCCTTGAAAGGTTCAGACTCCCACAATGCGAGGCGCGAAGGCGAGATGGAAGTCCCCATCATCTTCATTATGGGCTCGCTCGACGCCCATTCCATGAAGAGCCAAGCTGCCTTGGGGTTTCGAGCTTTGGCCGACATAGCCAGGGCCCACGCCCATGGACTTGTAAACCTGCCCTTGGGGCCGCGAGGTATATAGCTTGCGTTCCATTTGTCCGCGACCTTGGAGCGAGTCGGGTCGTTGATGAACACGACGTGGTCGACTCCGGTGACCATGGACGCCAGGTGTCCCGCGGCAAACATCTCCACGAACTCGTAGAAGCTCAGGGACTCACTGCCAGGAGGACATCCATACCCCGTTATGAGCTGCTTGTACAGCTCTATTGCCTTCACTGCTTCCGGCCGGTTGAACGCGGGTTCGAAGTTCTCATCAAGCCACTGTGCTCCATAGCCCTGAATCATGGCCGTCGTTATCCAGTCGTTCTCTCCCGCTCCACGCTTGGCTCGAGTGGTGAAGGCGTATACACCCTTCTGGCCGTCGGCATCCAGGGCCGCCTGGAGCTTCTGCTTCATCGGTATGATCTCTTCCCATGTGTCGGGGACCGAGATCCCATACTTCTTGAACAGGTCTTCGCGGTACCAGAAGATTGGCGTTGAGGGTCCCACAGGAATCGCGTAGAGCTTGCCGCGCAGAGTGAGCATGTCGCGCAGGCCCTCGCCGATATCCTCCAGGCGGTACCAGGAGTTGTCAGTGATGCGAGTGTCCTCGATGAACGGGTCGAGCGGGGCTAGCCACCCTGGGCGGGTGAGCTGCTCCATGTGTATTACCCCGACTGGAACGACATCGTATAGCCCACTGCCGGAAGCCAGGTCCTGCATGAGTTTCTGCCGCATCTCTTGCTCGCCGAGCATCTCGTAGTTTACCTTTATGCCAGTGAGCTCCTCGAATATGGGCACGTACTTCTCCAGGGCAAGAGTATAGGCGTGTGGAAGGGCGAGCACGTTCAGGGTCGTTCCCTTGAACTGCTTCCAGTCGATCTTTGCACTAAGGAACGGTTGGAGCGACGTACTGGAGGGTGCGGCAGTTGACACTGAACCCAAGACGGTCAGCAATACCAGGCAAATCATTAGCCCGCTCAATAGAACAGCATGCCGCTTGTTCACGTTGACGACCTCCTCACTGCGATAGTACAAGTATGGGCTGATCTCATAGTCCGTTCCCTTTCTCATTCCCATTCCAGTTGCTGTCTGGCAGTCTCCAACATACGTCCCTGGAACGGAAGCGAACCCACGACGCCATGCTGTTGTGTCCTATGCTCCAAGTGCTCCAAGTCACACCATGCCAGACCCCTGCGCCTCCATAGCGGTGATCACCGCGTCGCCTTCCGAGGACTCGATCTCCCTCCCTTCTGAGTCCGTCTGGACCGTCTGTCTGTACCGGGCCACCGTGCCATACGACTTCGAAAACCAAGAGTGGTGGCGTGCTTGCGCGGGTTACGGTGGCCTTGGACCTGACTCTGAACGAGAAGCCGATAGTCCTCGTTCGAAGCACGTCCCGCCGTACGTCCCGCCCGGACGTAGTTTGTCGTATGTGGAACTTTGTTCACACTTTTGTCAAGTCCAATGCGGAGGAATCTTTCACCTCAATTTATACCACACAGGATGACATATTCCTTCATGGCGAGGAAAGTTTTCTTGTTACGTCCCTGCAGGTGGGGCAAGAGGATTTCAGCCTCATGGCCATCGGCTATGGCGCGCTTGCATCCAGGCGTACTACCGCGGGGCGACGTTTCCTGAGACCGCTTGCAAGGTGAGATTGTCACAGACCGACGACACACACGCCCGGTAGTGTAAAGTTTTCGTAGGCGGGTTTGGGGTTAATGAAGAAGAG
>JBLNDA010000078.1:0-35419 GCA_050261175.1 Clostridia bacterium | reverse complement strand
ACAGGCCATATAACAATAGAATGGGGTGGATGATGGGATTCGAACCCACAGCCTCTGGAGCCACAGTCCAGCGCTCTCACCATTGAGCTACATCCACCACAACGCGTCTATTCCGTTCCAGCGCGTCCCCGGCCCGTCCCCGCGCCGGCTCACGCCGCCGACCAGGGTGTTTGCGCCCCGCCAGGGTCACTCAGAGGATACCACAGAAACCCTGCGGCGTCAAGATCGCGGGACCGCCCGTGCTATCGGTCTGTGATAATGTCACCCGCCTCCCATCGCGGAATCGCACCCCCGGCAATGCATGCAGGCGGAGGCGGCCTCCAGCGGCGCCTGCCACACGCGCCATCAGCATACCCCATCCAAATCCGCCGTTCTCACGCAAAACCGCCCTGCTACCTTGGAGACGGCGCCACGCACTCACCCAGCCACGCACTCACCCTTTGAGCGCGCCGGCGAGAAGCCCGCGGATGAAGTAGCGGCCCAGCAGCACGTACACCACGACGGTGGGTAGGGCGGCCAGAACCGACCCCGCCATGGGCAGGTTCCATGATACGGCCTGCCCACCCGCCAGGTTCGCCAGGGCCACGGTAATCGGCTGAAACGCCGGCCTCGCCAGGGTCACGGCGAAGAGGAATTCGTTCCAAATCTGCGTGAACTGCCAAATGGCTACCACCAGGAACGGAGGGCCGGAAAGCGGCAGGATGAGCCACCTGTATATGCGAAAGAAGTCCGCCCCGTCAATGAATGCGGCGCCGAGAAGCTCGTCGGGGATCTCCTCGTAGAAACTGCGGAATAGAAGGGTGGTGATGGGCAAGCCGTACACGACGTGCACGAGCACGAGACCGGGAACGCCTCCGTAGAGACCGACCCCGCGCATGAACTGGAACAGGGGAACGAGGATGCTCTGGTATGGTATGAACATGCCGAACACCACGAGCGGCAACACGAAGCGGGCGCCGGGGAATTTCCACTTGCACAGCACGTACCCATTGATGGAACCGAGCGCAGCCGAGAGAAGCGTGGCGCTGACGGCAAGGACGACGCTGTTCTTGAGCGACGGGGCGAACTTCGCGAACGCCGTCGCATAGCTGGCCCAATAGGGGCGCGCCGGGGGTTTCCATGCGGTCATGAGGTTTATGTCGGCCGGGGCTTTCAAACTCGTGATGATCGTAAGGTAAACGGGGATGAGATAAACCGCCGCAAGAAGGATGACGAGAGCTTGTATGAACCATCTGCTTCTGCCTGCACCGCGCTGATACATAGCCCGCTCAAGCCCTCCCCGTCCTGAACGTTGCAACGAGGTAGGGGACTATCAGGAATGACACCATGACAAGCAAGATGACCGCGATGGACGCCCCCTTCGCAAGCTCATTCCCGCGGAACGTCGTTAGGAACATGAGAATGGCCGGGACACTCGTGGGTGCGTTGTCGGGCCCTGCCATGGCAAAGACGAGATCGAAGATCTTGAGGGCGATGTGTCCGAGAACGATTATGGCGCTCCACGTGATCGGGGTCAACAGCGGAAGCTCCACGTATCTGTAGACCTGCAGGGGACTCGCGCCATCCACGCGCGCCGCCTCGCGCAACTCGTCGGGGATGGTCCGGAGCCCGGCGAGGTACAACGCCATGGTGTACCCTGACATCTGCCACGTGGCAGCTATGACCACGCCGATGAGCGCGAGGTTGAAGCCATGTGGCTCCTGAAACGGCAGGATCTGAAGCCGTGTCGAACCTCCCGTCACCGCCCACGCGAGCAGCGCCACGCCTGGTAAACCCGCCAAGGCGGCCGCCCGGGCACGCCGCCGCACCGCCAACCACAGCCCCCAGGCGACGAGCGCCACCGCTGCACCCACCACCGCGAAGTGAGGTAACGTCTGCCAGTTGAACTGCAGGGTCTGGTCGCGGCTGCTGAGCCACAGGAAACTCGCGGGCGGCAGGCCCACATACGAGGGAAGCACGTTCACGCCGCCACGGGGCTGAAGAAGCCAGCGCCAGATGGTGCCGGTGACGATGAACGACAGCGACATGGGAAACAGGAAAACCGTGCGGAAGAACGCCTCGCCGCGGATACGCTGGTCGAGAATGGTGGCCAGAATGAGGCCCAGCGCAAGCGATGCGGCGACGAAGAGCACGGTGAAGAATGCCATGTTCACGAGGTCCTGTCGAAAGCGCACGTTGAGGAACCCGGTGAAGAGCTCCCGGTAGTTGTAGGCTCCGACGAAGTGCGTGTCGGGTCTCAGCGCCAGGGCGGCCCCCTGCCCCCAGTCGGTGAGCGAGATGTACACCGTCTGCGCGATGAAGCCGTACACGAACACTGCCAGGAGAACAAGAGAAGGCAATACGACAAGCATGGCCATGATATGGTCGCGCCTGGACCGCACCTACCCCCCACCCCTTTCGAGCCCGGCCCGCGGCCATATGCCTTTAAGCACTGCAGGGCCGGAACGCGGCACGCAGCACACCCCGGGCCTTCCGTGAGGGCCCGCCGCCCCGACGACGCTCAGAAGTCACGCCACGCCAAGTCAAGGCACCAGGCGGCGGGCCCCCGTGTCTCCTAACGAGCTATGCCAGCCTGGATGGCGATCGCCTGGGCCGCGTTCGCCGCCGCCTCGGGGTTGCGGCTGCTCAGGAAGATCTCCATCACGGTCGCGAAGTCGTTCATGAACCTCTCATTGGCTACCACGCCATGGGCGAGGCTACCCACGATGGCGTTGGTCCTCCAGTCTTTCGCAGCGCTCTGCAGGTATGCGTTGTACTTGGACAAGTCGCTGTCCACACGAGCGCTGATGGAGCCCTTGAGCGGGTTGAAGGTGTCCTGGGCCTCCTTGCTTCCTAGCATCTTGAGCCATGCAAGGGTGTTCTCACGATGCGGGGCTCCCACCGGCAGCCCGAAGGAGTCGGACAGCATCATGAATACGCCCGAGGTGCCGGGTGAGGGCGCCCAGCCGAAGTCCTTGCCGGGCTGCAGCTTGAGGGTGGTGACCATGTAGCCCGCCGCCCAGTCGCCCATGACGTTGAATGCGGCCTGACCTTTCACCACCATGTCGGTGGCCTGCTGCCACGACAGGGACGAAGCGTCCTGGTTCGTGTACTCGAGCACCTTCCCGAAGGTCCTCCAGGCGTCCACTACCTCAGGGCTCTTCCACGAAAGCTTACCCTGCCATAGCGCCTCCCACTTGTCCTTGCCCAGGCAAGCGAGGGCGACGCTCTCCCAGAGGTGGGTAACGGTCCAGTTCTCGCCCAACGAGAGCGGCACAACGCCCTTCGCCTTTAGCGTCGGCGCGATGGCGAGGAACTCGCCCCAGGTGGTGGGCACCTTGACGCCCCACTTCTGAAGGTTGCCCGGCACGTACCAGAGCACATTGGACCTATGGATGTTGACCGGCACGGACCATATGCCCTTGTCAGTGCTGAGAAGCTTCAGGAGTCCCTCGGGGAACGCCGACTTCCAGCCCTCGCTAGCGTAGAGCCCGCTGAGATCCTCCATACGCCCGGCCACGACCCACGTGCCGATGAGTTCCTGGCCCGCATGGACCTGGAAAGTGTCCGGCGGCTCGCCGCCCAGCATGCGGGTCTTGAGCACGGCCTTCGCGTTCACCCCGGCTCCACCCGTGACTGTGGAGTTGATGACCTGAACGCCAGGATACTGCTTCTCATAGAGCTTGATGAGCGCCTCCAACGCGGGGCCCTCATCCCCCGCCCACCAGGAAAAGATCTCGAGGCTGCCGCTGAGAGGAGCTGAAGTCGCCGCGGCGCCCAGGCACGCAACCAGGGTTACGCAGACCATCAGAACAGCGAGCCACTTCGATGTCCTCATCTCTATCCCTCCTGACGAAATGGTATCCGGGAGCAAGCCTCTCTCCACACTCGAGCAAGTTCACGCCACCTGAATCCTACAAATCTCGGAGACTCCACCGGCCCGTGGGACCACGCTGCCGCGGTTCGCCCGTGGCTGTCGTCCCCCGCCTGACATCACCTCCCTCTTTGGGAACCGCTCCATCTCCCCGCTCTGTGTGCGACGCCCGAACAAGCGTTTCCGCACGGCTTTCCGCCGGACCGCCTTCCGGCACGCACGCCCCGGTCGCGACGCGGCCATCATTCACGCCGTCATTCAGGCCGAAGTCACTCGGGCCGAACCAGACCGGGCCAGGCGCCGTGTGTCTCGATGTCGCAAGGTCCCGACCCACCCGTACACAGCTTCATTTATGCTGTGAACAAAGGTCCGCCGACTCTCGAGCAACCCCCACTTTACCTGCGAGGAACCGGGGAGACTCCACCCGGACCAGCCCTCGCAGCCCCTGATGGGCTCGCCGCATCCTCCCTAGGCTTTCCATGGGGAGGAGCTTCTTCCCGTGATGGAAAGCTTCCCCGCTGTTCAGGCGGTACTTTCTACATCGCTCGAAGAACTCCTCCTTGCAGCGGCGCGCATCCCGCCCTATTCGCGGGACAGGGTCACCGCCTCGGGGCGTGTGCGTCAGACTCCGACATGGGCCCCCACGATCTTGGCCCGTTTCTCCTGCAGGTACCGTTCCAGGTTGCGCAGGTCTCCATCGATGGTGAGCGCCATGGCGCCGTACAGCACGGCGCACGGTATCCACATCAGTATGGCGAACAGCATCGCGTACAGGTAGCCGTGGCTGCGGATGAGCATGCCACCAAGGAAGGGACCTATCCCCCTCCCCAGGCTGTCTGAGATATTGTGGATCCCGAACACCGATCCCCGGCGCTCGGGCGGGTTCACATTGATGAGCATGGCCTTGATGTTCGCGGAGGGAATCGTGACGATCACCCCTGTCAGAAGGCTGGCGACCAAGGGCACAGCCAACGCCCGCAGCCCCATGTTAGGCGTGAGCTGCATGTTCATAATCACATAGCCGGGCCCCACCCCGCCGAGCACGGCGGCGGCACAGAAAAGGGGGAGCGCCCTCGGCGATCGTTGGAATATCTTGTCGCCTGCCCACCCGCCCAGCAGCCCTCCCGCTGTCGCCCCGAGCCCCAGAATGAGGGTGAGCGTGGTCGCAAACTCCTTCGTGAAGCCCTTGCCCTCATAGAAGGGGACCAAGAAGAACGGGATGAGCCCCCACGGGATGGAGCCGGGGATCCCCTGCACGAATCCGAGGAGGTTGGTCTTGTTGGCAAGCACGGCCTTCAGGTCCCGCAACTTGATCCTTTCGGTATACTCGAAACCTTGCTTCAGGATGTCCGCAAGCTCCTTCTCACGGGCTCCTCGTTTCGGCTCCCTGGCTATGAGCATGAATATGGGAACGAGGACGAAGTTCGGAGCAGCCGCAATGATGAATGGCAGCCGCCAGCCGTACGTCCCCGCCAGGAACCCGGGCATCACCTGGCCGAGCATCTCACCGATGCCCCATGCGGTGCTGACGAAGGCTATCGCCGTAGCCCTGTGCTCTGCGCTGAAGTAATCGCCGACCAGAGAGAACGTGATCGGAAAGATGCCGCCCACGCCGAGACCGGTGAGGATTCTCAAGATCAAGAGCTGCTCGTACGTGCCCGTGAAAGCCCTCAACCCGGTCATGAAACAAGGTATCTCTCCGAGGAGCACGGTGAAGGCGAGCAGCTTCTTGCGTGAGAAGCGGTCGGTGAAGTACCCGAAGAACATGCTCACGAGCGCACCGAGGATCGTGAACGCTGACCCGATGATCCCGATCTCCCGCTCGTCTATCCGGTATTCAGCCATGATCTCCCGCACGACAGGGTTCATGGCGTTCTGGTCCGCGAACAGCCACACCGAGATCATGACCAGGACGGCCAAGGTCCACTTCTCTCTCCTGGACACTACCTGCTTCCTCCCTTGCCCGCTCTTATCACCCGCATGCCGAGCACTCGCTCCGGGGCCACCGTCTCACCGTTCACCCTGTAACTGTCCCCGCTCTCAGGCACCCTGATGTACACGTCCCGCTTCCTCAGCGCCCGCTCGTGATACTCCATCACGATGTCGCTGCCATCTACTGTAATCCTCGACACTTCGCAGCCCGGAAAGAGATGACCCGTGCTTCCCACAACCGCGAAGTCCTCCTTTCCGGCTTTCAAGAAACACTTGGACTGGTACTGCCCCAACTTGATCCATGTCCCGCCCGGAATGAAACCGCCCCCGCCGAAATACACGCCCGGCCCGAGTTCGACCTCTTCCTCGCCCGCGCCGAGGTTGGCGAAGGCTTGGTACTCCCTGTCATCTACGCTGAACTCCACCCTGCACACCGTCCCCGTGCGCTCGACACGCCGTACCCGTTTCTCCACGATCGGAAACTGCGAGAGGTACATGTCCAGCTCCTGCTGGGAGTACGTATCCACGTTGTCGGACGTGAATACCAGGGTCCCGAATATGTGGTTCAGCAAGAACAACGTGTGACGCTGGTCCGGGCTGAGCAGGTTTCCCTCGTTTCTCAAGATGAAGACGTCCGGATCGTTTCCGAACACGCGCCCGTCGAGGTGCCGACGGCCGATGACGCTCTCGAGGGCGTTCGCAGTGGACACCCTCTCACGGTAGCCGAGCCACTTTAGGAAGCGGTCTTCCCACCCAAGGGCCACGTCGCTGCCAACCCTGCAGTAGTCGACCCGGCTGAAAGCCGGTCCCAGAGGCACGCCGCAGCCGAGGATCACCTTGTCTCCCACGGCCTTCCTGAGGAAATCCAAAGCCTCAGTCATCACCTGGCCGCGCGGCTTTCCGTCCCGGTGGGTCAGCGCGACGGCGTAAAGAAAGTCCAGCTTGACCATGTCAAAGCCCCACGCGCTCAAGACCGTGTCGAACACCCGGGTGAGATAGGACCTGACAGCGGGATTGTAGAAATCGAGGGCGAAGAACACCCCGCTCCATTTGGGGTTGAAGCCCGCCCTCACCAATCTGCCCCTCGCGTCGCGCAGAAGCCACTCCGGGTGCTCGCGGAAGATGCTTGACCTCTTCTCGCAGACGAACGGCGCAAGCCAGAGGCCGGCCTTGTATCCCCGCGCTTTCACCTCGTCCGCGATATGCTTCATGCCGCGAGGGAACTTGCGGTTCGCCACGAGCCAATCGCCCACGGCGTCCTCGTACCCGTCGTCCACCTGGAAATAGTCGATGGGTATACCCCGGCGCGCCAGCGCATCGAGGTTGGCAAGCAAGATGTCCTCGTTTATCCGCGTGTAGTAATTGTACCAGCTCGTCCATCCTGAGCAGGGACGGGGGCGGCGGTCAAGCGATCCGAGTCGTTCGAAGTACCCATTGAACACCTCGTCTTCGCTTCCGGACGCGATGTACAGTTGGAGGACCAGGAGAGGTGAGCTCACCCTGAGGCCGGCGCAGTCCTTCGCGACACGCAGGACTCCAGCACGCGTGTCGTACGCGAAAAAGGTGTACCCCGCTGCCTCTGAGAGAGACCCCGCGAGCGTGCATTCGCGGCCGCTTCTGACATAGGTGTAGGTCCACCCGTGGAGGTTGCCCGGCCGGCCGCCGTGCACGTGGAACGAGTAATCCCCGTAGGGTCCCAGGAGCGGGCGGGCCAAGGCTCTGAGCCCCCGCACGCGCTCCGCGGCGCTGAACTCCCGGCTCTCTGTCCAGCTCTGGAAGCCGTTCACGTACACTGTGTCACCGGGCGAAAGCCTCAGTGACGTCTCCAGAGACACCTCGTCCAAGACCATCTCGCGACTGGGCTCGATGGTCAGCGAGAAGACGAGTCCGTTCCCCTCGCGCCGCGCACGCGGCAGGATCGTCACGTCAAGGCCCTTGAAGTCGGTCAGTGCGTCGAAAACCGCCGTGTTGCGCTTGCCGCCCACCGAATACGTGACGCGCCCACCAGTAACCTCTGTCAAGGCGCTCGCCCCCTGGGTGGAGGCGCGAAAATGCCTCCGGTTCTTGGGGAGGCGCCGGTAATCGCGCGGGGCGTCCGGAGTCCGGCTGCTGGCCTGATGGCCGGATTCTGGCGAAGCGCGACCCGCTTGGGGCGCAGTCCCCGAGCGCGACACCGGCGACCCGGCAACCACTGGAAACGAGGCAGGGACTGACGTACCCTCGCGTAGGTCCAAGGACCCGCGTTCGGGCGGCGACGGCGAACGTCCCTGCCCACGCCCACGCCCGTTGTCTCACCGGAACCATCTTTCGTGCAAGCCCTTGGAATTCCTTCTCTGCTGGCTCGTGCATCGTGCGGTGCCAGCCCGGCAAGAGCCGGAGGGCTGGCCCCGCAGGGGAACGCCACGGGTCGTGGAGTCCCCCTCACCCCGGTTCTCACAGCGCTCTTTCGGTCGACCCGTGTGTGATGGAGGCTGTCAGGTCCTCCGACTCACGTCACGCATGGATCGCCATCCTGTGGACGGCCTCGGCGGCCTCGCCTATGGCCTCCGCAAGCGTCGGGTGCGCGTGGATGGTCCTCGCGAACTCCCCGACGGTCATCTTCATCCGCACCGCCGCCGTCGGCTCTGCAATCAGCTCGGTGGCGTGCGGACCCACTATGTGGATGCCGAGGATCCTGTCGGTGCCCCCGTCCGCGACTATCTTCACGAAGCCTTCCGCCTCGCCCATCGCGAGGGCTTTGCCGCTCGCTGAAAACGGGAACTTCCCGACCCTCACGTCGAATCCCTCTTCCTTGGCCTGTCGCTCGTTCAGCCCGACGCTCGCCACCTCGGGCGAGGTAAAGATGGCACTCGGGACCGCTCCGTACGACATGCGTCTGTCTCCGCCGGCTATGTTGTGGGCCGCGACGATCCCCTGCGCCGACGCCACGTGCGCCAGCATGACCTTGCCGACCACGTCGCCGATGGCGTATATGCCCGGGACGTTCGTTGCCATGCCGTCGTTCACCACGACTTCGTTCCTCTTCCCCACCTGAACACCGACATGCTCCAGACCAATGCCCTCGGAGTTGGGTTTCCGCCCGACCGAGAGGAGAGCCCTCGATGCGGTCAGGCGTTCGCCGGTGTCGAGGGTGGCCACAGCTTCGCCCCGTTCGGCCACTATTCGCTCAATCTTCACGCCCGTCCGGACCGCTACCCCCCGCTTCTTCAAGGACGCCGCCACGGCCGCGGCCGCGTCCGGGTCCTCCATGGGCAATATCGACGGCATTATGTCAACCACCGTGACCTTGCTGCCCAGGCTCGAGAAAATGAAAGCGAACTCACACCCGACCACGCCGCCGCCGACGATGAGCAGACTCTCTGGCACGTCTTGAAAGTCGAGGGCTTCATCGCTGGTTGTGACGGTGCGTCCATCGTACCCGAACGTCGGGAAGACCACGGGCCTAGAGCCCGTCGCGATGATTATGTCGCGCGCCCTCACCTCCGCCGGCCCCTCTGTCCCCCCTGTTTCCACCTGGACGCGGCCCGGGCCGACGATCCTGCCGGTGCCCGCGATCACATTGACCTTGTTCTTTTTCAGAAGGAAGCTGACTCCGGCGCGAAGCCTCGCCACCACCTGGTTCTTGCGCGCCACCATCTTGTCGAAGCGCGCCCGTATCTCTCCATCGCCGCCGGCCTCCACACCGTACTCGGCAAGGCGCCTCGCCATCTCGAGAGCCTGCGTGCTCGCGACAAGAGCTTTGGTGGGGATGCAACCCCGGTTCAGGCATGTCCCGCCAAGCTGGTCCTTTTCCACGAGGCACACTGAGCGCCCGAGCTGCGCTGCTCTAATGGCCGCCACGTACCCGCCCGGGCCTCCTCCTACCACCACGACATCGAACTCGGCCAACCCGCGACACCTCTCTCCCGGCACCGGCCTCCCCCCATCGAGCCCGTGCCCTAGGATTGCGATGAGTATACCCGTGGCACACGCTTGCCTATGGCGCACACCACTTCGTAGCTGATGGTCCCTAGTTTGTCGGCGACCTCTTCAGCTGCGATCTCCTGGTCTCCCTGCCTCCCTATGAGGACCGCCTCGTCACCCACCTCTACCTCGAGGCTCCCCACGTCCACCATGCACTGATCCATGCAGATGCGTCCGACGATCGGAAGCTTCCTCCCTCGTATCAGCACCTCGCCGCGGTTGGACAAGCCCCGCGAGTAGCCGTCGGCGTATCCCACTGGAAGTGTGGCGATCACCGTGTCTTCCTTGGTTACGTACGTCGACCCGTAGCTCACGGGAGTGCCCGCGGGCACCCTCTTCAGAAAGCTCACCCGCGTCTTGAGCGACAGGGCGGGGCGGATGTCCATCTCCTTCTTCAGCTTCTGGAACCTCTCAGTGCTGAACGGAGACAGGCCGTACATCAGAATCCCCGGCCTGACCATGTCAAGCCGGGCTTCGGGAATGTCCACGCAAGCCGCGCTGTTCGCCGCATGGCGAAACTGGATCTGCACTCCCGCGGTGCGCAAAGCCTCTATCACACCCATGAACCGAGACAGCTGCTCGCAGGCGAAGGTCTTGTCGTCGGCATCGGCGGAGGCGAAGTGAGTGTAAATCCCCTCGACCTCAACGTTCGGGAGCATGGCGACGCGGCGGACGAAGCTCGCCGCCTGTCGCGGCGGGACACCGATTCGCCCCATCCCCGTGTCCACCTTGACGTGGCACTTCCCCCTCTTGCCCTCCTGTGTCGCGGCCACAGACAGCGCTTCGGCAAACTCGTACGTACTCACGGTGCAGGACAGACTGTAGTGAAGGGCGCGCCGCGCCTGGTTCGGGAAGAGCTGCCCGAAAACGAGGATCGGGGCTATGATCCCGCTCTTTCGCAGCACCACCCCTTCCTCCACGAGGGCGACCCCCAGCCACGTGGCGCCGCTCGTGAGGGCTGTGGTCGCTACCTGGACGGCTCCGTGGCCGTAACCGTCGGCTTTCACCACAGCCATGATCTCCGGCCCAGGGCCGACCCTCCGCCGGATCGCCCCTATGTTGCGGCTGATGCTCGTCAGGTCTACTTCAGCCACGGTGGGTCTGTCGTGCTGGCCCTCCCACATCCCCCTCACCCCTCTCGCCTGCCAGGCCTTTGAAGCCCGCCAGCCTGGCCAGCGCCTCGGGCACGCACTCCAGGATGTCTCCGGCGATCATACCCATCTCTCCGCGCCTCGCCGCAGCTATGTCGCCGGCCAACCCGTGCACGTACGTTCCGAGCACTGCTGCAGCCAGCGCACCCATCCCTTGCGCGAGAAGACCCGCGATGAGTCCCGTGAGCACGTCTCCACTTCCGGCCGTGGCCATGCCGGAGTTCCCGGTCGGGTTTATGTACGCTTCTCCCGAAGGGTCCGCTATCACGGTCCGCGCGCCCTTCAGGACGACTACCTTGCCCCATTGGGCCGCGGCTTTCATCGCCACCGAAAGGCGGTCGCGCTTGATTTCGTGCACGGAAAGACCCGTGAGTCTCGCCATCTCCCCGGGATGCGGTGTAAGCACGATGGGGGCTTTGGACGTCTTCAATGTCCCCGGGTCTTGCGCCACGGCATTGAGCCCGTCGGCATCGATGACCGCCGGTAGCGAGGTCGTCATGACTATGTTCCGCACGAGTTGGGCGGTCTCGCTGTGCATCGAGAGGCCCGGGCCTATCGCGAGCGCTTCGACTCCCCTCAGGATACCGTCGAGGAGCGCTTGAGCCTGCAAGGACACGCTTCCGGACTCGGTCTCAGGTAACGCCCGGGTAACGACCTCGGTGAACCTCGAGTGCACGATGTCCTGCAGGCTCTTCGGCACCGCCAGCATCACAAGGCCCGCACCCGAACGGAGGGCCGCCAAGCTGGTGAGGACGGCCGCTCCCGCCATGCCTTGAGACCCGGCCACCACTAGCACCTTGCCGAACGTGCCCTTGTGGGAATCAGGGTCACGGAGAGGAAGGTATCGCCTGACATCATCGGCTGTGGAGAGGTTGAGTGTGAGCCGTTCGTCCACGAGAAACGTCCGGGGGATGCCGATATCCGCGACCACCAGCTCTCCCGCGTAAGCCGCGCCTGGGTAGAGAAGGAGCCCGATCTTGGGAAGTCCGAAGGTCACCGTACACCTTGCTCTGACGCAGCTGGAGGACACCTTGCCCGTACTGGCCTCGAGGCCGGACGGCACGTCCACCGCTACCACCGGCCGCCCGGACTCGTTGATTGCGTCGATCACCTGGGCGACGTACCCACCGACCTCGCCCTTGAACCCTGTTCCGAATATCGCGTCCACGACCACGTCCGACACGGATACGGCGACTCTCGCCCTGTGCACGTCGTCGGGGCCGATTTCCTCTACATCGACGCCCATGCGCCTCAGGATATCCAGGTTGACCTTGGCGTCGCCGCCCACCTCGTCAGCCTTTCCGACGAGGAAGGTCTTCACCCTGACCTGGGAGTTCACGAGATGGCGCGCCGCCACGAACCCGTCTCCACCATTGTTCCCCTTGCCGGCGATGATGCACACACGGCGTCCCGGCATGCCCTCGAGAAGCCGCTTGACTGCGTCGGCCACGGCCCTTCCGGCATTCTCCATGAGCACCACGCCGGGGACGCCCGCCTCTTCGATGGCTTTCCTGTCTATCTCGCGCATCCCGTCAGACGTCACGACTTTCAAATTCCCCACCTCCGAGCCCGATGGCGACGGCAAAAGCTATGGCGGTGTCGCGAGTATGCGCGATGCTGACCTCAACCCGGAGGACGCCGCGCCGCGCGGCTTCGTCAGCCGCCCGCCCCGTGAGACGAACGCACGGCTTTCCGCCGGGCCCCTGCGCGATGGCGATCTCGCTCCACCCGAACCCGCGTATTCCCGTACCCAGGGCTTTCGCCACGGCCTCCTTCGCCGCAAAGCGCCCGGCAAGCTTGTCATATCGACCTCCCGCCGAAGCCCTCATCTCGTCGGCCGTGAAGACCCGGCCCTCGAGCCTATCGCCCTTGCGCTCCACGAGTTCACGAATGCGGGCCACCTCAACGATGTCCACGCCCACGCCCGTCACGCCGGGCACGTCGCATGCTGCGCCGCTCCCGGGCCACCAGCCGGTCCCGGGTGTCTCGAAGCCCTTCACCCGCAAGGTATTGGTGTTGCCGAAGGCCGGGATTCCGCCGGGACCCGGCGCACTGCGCGCGTCTGCGCTTCGCGCTTCCGCCATCCCGCGGCTCCGTTCCGTGTCTTGTGTGTCATCCGCCCGGTGGGCCATCGGTCCTGCCACCATTCCCAACCGCCGGTCTTCGCCTGCCGCGTGAGTCACTCGACGGTCACACTCTTCGCGAGATTCCTGGGTTTGTCCACGTCGCAACCCCGAGCCACCGCCGCATAGTACGCAAAGAGCTGGAGCGGGATCACAGCCAGCACGGGCGCGAGGCACGGGTTGGTCCGCGGGATACGGATCACGTGGTCCACAGACTTGCCGATCTCTTCGTCTCCTTCGAGGGCCAGGGCGACGACAGTGGCGTCGCGGGCCTTGACTTCCTTTATGTTGCTCAGCATTTTCTCGTACACCTCGCCCTGGGTCGCAAGGGCGATGACGGGCACGCCTTCGACCACGAGAGCGAGCGTGCCATGCTTCAGTTCGCCCGCCGGGTAGGCCTGGGCGTTGATGTACGAGATCTCCTTGAGCTTGAGGCTCCCCTCCACTGAGACCGCGTAGTCCAATCCCCTGCCGATGAAAAACATCTGCCCCGCCCGGTGCAGTTGCTGCGCGAGGTCTCGCACGACGCTGTCCTGGCCGAGCAGGATTTCTTCGGCGTACATGGGAAGCTTCTCCATATCGCGTACGATCTCCTGCTCCTCCTCGACATCCATCGTGCCCCGGCGCCTTCCCAATCCCACGGCAATGAGAGCGAGCGCCACGAGCTGCGTGATGTACGCTTTCGTGGACGCGACGGCGATCTCCGGTCCCGCCCAGGTGTACAGCACGTCGTCGGCCTCCCGCGCCACCGAGCTTCCCACGACGTTCGTGATGGCGACGACGCGCGAGCCCCGTCTCTTCGCCTCCCTGAGCGCCGCGAGCGTGTCAGCGGTCTCTCCCGACTGGCTCACCACTATCGTGAGAGTCCTCGGGGAAACCATAGGGTTCCTGTAGCGGAACTCGCTCGCAACGTCGACCTCCACTGGTATCCGCACGAGCCGCTCTATCAGCGCCTTACCCACGAGGCCCGCATGGTAGGCGGTGCCGCACGCGACGATGAACACCCTCTCGGTGTTGTCGAGCTCAGCGGCGGCGATGGGCACTTCGTGCAGGCTCACGGTCTTGGAGTCCCTGTCTATCCGGCCAGTGAGCGTGTCCCGGATAGCCCTCGGCTGCTCATGGATCTCCTTGAGCATGAAATGCTCGTATCCGCCTTTCTCAGCCATCACAGGGTCCCACTTGACGTGGACGGTCTCTTTTTGGACCGCCTGCCCCTCGAGGTCCTGCACCGTCACGCTGTCTCGAGTGACGACAGCCACCTCCCCGTCCTCCATGACGAGAATCTCCCTCGTCGCCGCCATGACCGCGGGGATATCCGATGCGAGGAAGTTCTCGCCCTTGCCCAGACCTATGATGAGCGGGCTGTCCTTGCGGGCGGCGACGATTCTGTCAGGGTCACGCCGGGATATCACGGCTATGGCAAACGACCCTCGGGCCCGGGACAGCGCCTGCCGAACCGCGCCGGCGAGATCCCCGTCGTAGTACTCCTCGATCAGGTGCGGGAGCACCTCGGTGTCTGTCTCCGACTTGAACACGTGACCCCTCGCCTCGAGCCACTCCCTCAGGGCGAGGTAGTTCTCGATGATGCCGTTGTGGACCACGGCAAGCCGCCCTTTGCAGTCGCTGTGGGGGTGGGCGTTCACATCGGACGGCCTCCCGTGAGTCGCCCAGCGGGTGTGTCCGATCCCGACACACCCAGCAGGGGCTTCCCTGTTCAGCTGAGCCTCCAACTTCGCCAACCTGCCCTCGGTCTTCCTGACCTCGATGGCTCCGCTTCCCAGGACCGCGATGCCTGCCGAATCGTACCCCCTATACTCGAGTTTCTTCAGGTTGTCAAGCAGGATTGGGGTGGCCTGGCGCGGCCCGATGTAACCGACTATTCCACACATGATCTTGCTCCTTTCACACGGCCGGTCGCCGGACACGGACTATCTCTCAGGACTCAGGCGAGTGCTTTGCTTATCGCCCGGGCGACATCCCTGACGACCTCTTCCACACTCGCGCGGTCAGGTCCCTCCCCGAGCACCCGGACGAGCGGCTCCGTGCCGGACGGGCGGACGAATATCCTCCCGTCGCTGCCTAGACGTGCCGCGGCACGGGCAATGGCATCATCGATGACCATATTGCCCGCCAGGCCGTTCTTGTCGCGGACCCTGACGTTCACGAGGACCTGCGGAAATGTCTGCATCCAGGCGGCCAACTGGGAAAGACGCAGCCCGGTCTTGCGGACCACCGAAAGGAGCGCGAGCGCCGTGACGGCCCCGTCCCCTGTTGTGCTGCGGTCAAGGAAGATGATGTGACCCGATTGCTCCCCGCCCAGAATGATGCCTCTCTTGCGCATCTCCTCGAGGACGTACCTGTCGCCCGCCTTCGCGAGCACCACGGACCCGCCCTCGCGCTCGAACGCCTTCACCAGCCCTAGGTTACTGTACACCGTGGCAACGATGGACTTCTGGGGCAGCTTTCCCTGGCGGAGGAGGTACAGCCCGCATATGGCCATGATGTGGTCACCGTCCACCAACTGGCCCCTCTCGTCGACAGCGACGAGCCTGTCAGCGTCCCCGTCGTGCGCGAGGCCGATGTCGGCCTTCGCCTCCAGCACGGCTCTGCAAACCGCTTCGGGGTGAGTCGAACCGCAACCCACGTTGATGTTGGTACCATCGGGTGCGTCGCTCACGGCAACGACGTCCGCCCCCAGTTCTCTCAGCAGCCTCGGGGTGCTCGCGAACGCCGCGCCGTTCGCGCAGTCCACCACGATCCGCAAGCCCTCCAGGGTGACGTCGCAAGTCCTTTTCACGAACTCGACGTACCTATCCTGCGCATCGGCGACGTCCACGCCCCTCCCGACGCTGCAACCGGCAGGCCGAGGCAGGCCGTCGTGCACATCGAGCCGTACGTTGCCCGCCTCATCGAGGACATGCCGCTCTATCTCCTCTTCCTCCTCGTCAGATAGCTTGAAGCCGTCGTGAGAGAAGAACTTGATTCCATTGTATTCCACGGGGTTGTGGGACGCAGAGATGACGGCCCCCGCGTCCGCGCCCAGGTCACGAACTAGATATGCCACCCCTGGCGTGGGCACGACCCCCACGCGCAGGACGCGCGCGCCGGCAGACATCATGCCCGCCGCCAAAGCGGCCTCGAGCATGTCCCCTGACAACCTGGTGTCGCGCCCGATGACAATGGACGGAGCGCCGTCGCCCGCCCCACGCTTCGCGGCGACCACCGCCGCACCGGCGCGCCCGAGCCTGAACGCCAGCTCGGGGGAAAGCGCGCCGTTAGCTACCTCCCGCACCCCGTCCGTGCCGAAGAGTCTTCCCATCAGCGTTGTCCCCCCGGTCTCCATTTCTCCTCAACGGGAACTCTCAATCTTCCTAGGGCTTGCCCTTGACCGCGTCTCCCCAGACTCAGGCTCAGGGGCGGCAGCCTAGTCAGCGCCAGCCACCTGCCCGGGGAGCTCGCCTGTACCCCGGCCGGACGTCTGGCCAAGGCTGGCGTCCGCGCCCGCGGGTATCGACGGCGCGAGCTCCGCCTTGCCTTGAACCGGCACGGTGACGCGGGCTGCCGCGGGATACACGCTCACACCATCCACCGGGCTCCCGCTGCCGTCCACCGGAAGCACCGGAACATCCCGCGAAACCCCTGCCGCAACTCCCGAGACGTCTATCTGGGCAAGTGCGTTCGTGACCGCCTCCACCTTGCTCCTCGGCCCCGCGATGGTCACGGATCTCGGCGTCGAGCTAGGTTGAAGCGGAACGTAGCCTTCGCTGGGAAAGCCCACAAGCGCCACGGCCACGGGCATGTCCCGCCCGATGACCGCCTCCACTGTCACACTGGTGCTCGCAGGCATCACCTCTATGACGTGCACGCTTTCGGGCACGGACGTTTGCACCCTCACTCCGTGCTCGCCCTCTCCGCGTCCCGCCACAGAGACGTACGCCCGCACCTTGGACCCGTCCAAAGGTTCCACGAGTTGTCTCGCCCCGCGGATGCGGAGTTCGACGTCTTTGGGCTTTGACGTGACTATCAGGCTCGAGGCCACTCCACGGACTTCGAGGCCCACGGTGACGATCTTCTCCACCGTGTCCCCCTGGCTTCGTCTGATGTCGGCCCCCGCCACAAACCATACGACAATGGCGAGGAGCAGCGCCGCTATTCTGAGGTGCAGGTCACGCGCCACCGGGAGCCTCACGTCGCATGCCCCCTCAGCCACCCTGGAATGCCCTGCCGGGCGCGCCCGGGCTCCAGCAACTCCCCGAGCCTGTCTCTCAGCGCCCCTTCATCAAGGTAGCGTGTGAGCTTGCCGTTGAACGCAAGGGAGATGACCCCGGTCTCCTCCGAAACGACCACCACGGCCGCGTCGGACTGCTCCGTGAGGCCCAGTGCCGCCCTGTGCCTCGTCCCGAGCCTCTTGCTCACGGCCGGGTTCTCTGTGAGCGGCAAGTAGCACCCGGCCGCCACGAGTCTGTTACCCTTGATGATGGCTGCGCCGTCGTGGAGAGGCGTGTTCGGCGTGAATATGTTGACGAGAAGCTCCGCCGACACCACGGCGTCGATCTTCGTCCCAGTCTCCATGAGTTCCGCCACGCCGGTCTCACGCTCGATCACGATGAGCGCCCCTACCTTCTCCCGGCCCATCATCGCCGCAGCTCGAGCCACATCGGAGATCAGCTTCGCCGCATCCTCTTTCCCCAGGAATCCGAGGGGCCCCGCGAAAAGGCTGCCGCGGCCGATTTGCTCGAGCGCCCTCCGCATCTCCGGCATGAAGACTATGGGAAGAGCCACGAACAACATGGTAATCGTCTTCTGCAACAACCAGTACACTGTCTGCAGCCCCAGGAGGTTACTGAGCATGGTCGCGACGAACAGAATGGCGATGCCCTTCAGCAGGGACACCGCCCTCGTTCCTCGGATGATCACAAGTATCTTATATATGACGTACGCCACTATGAGGACGTCCGCCACGGCGCTCACAGCCTGCTTGGCGTTTATCTTGGCAAGGTCTTCCACAAACCTTGCCAGGCCGATGTCGAACGGCATGGGCCTCCCCCTCGGCTCTCGGTTCCGGTCCTGCTTGCAGCCTCTGCCACAACTATATACTATACGTTTGCGTTCGGCGGCGCAAGGCTCGGCGTCTGGTATTGCATGGCGCCCGTGAGGAGAAGCTCCGCCGCGTCGCTGATCCAAGCCACGCAACGCGGCGGAGGCACGAGAACACAGGGTCACGCTCCGAACTTGGCCAACTTGAGAGCGTGCGCCATTGCAAGGGGCAACGCGCCGAGGGACGGGAACGTGCCGAGGGAGCCTCCAGCGCAGGTAGTCTCGCCAAACCCCGAGACCCGGTCCGGCCGTACCCACTTGGAGGAGATCAGGAAAGGCACCGGATGCCAGCTGTGGGCCTTGAGGGTAGCCGGCGTGGAATGGTCACCCGTGACCACCAGGGCATCGGGCATGAGGTCCAGAATCGCGGGGAGGTTCCGATCGAACTCCTCGAGAACCTCGACCTTGCGGGCGAAGTTGCCGTCCTCTCCGGCGCTGTCGGTCTCCTTTACGTGAAGGTAGAAGAAGTCGAACCTCCCGAAGTTCTCACGGAGCGTCCTCACCTCGTCCTGGATGGTTGTGCCAGTTTCAAGGACCTCCATTCCAACCAGCCTCGCCACGCCTCGATACATTGGGTAGGTGGCGATAGCTGCCGGGGTGAGCTTGAAGGCTTCCGACATGGTCGGGATTTCGGGGTGTTTCGCAAAACCCCTGAGCAGGACCATATTCGCGGGGTGCTCGTTGCGCAGCACGTCTCGCGCCTTGTCGAGCCACTGGTTGACGATGGCCGCGGTGCGCGCGGCTTCGGGACTGCGGGGCACGGCGCGCTTCGGCTTTTCGCCCGTATGCTGCGGGTCAGTGTCCTCGATGTCTCCGGACAGCCCTTCGCCCCGGAACACCGCCACGAACCTGTGCAGCTTGCCGGGTTCGAGGATGACGTCAGCACCGTCAACCCGGATCATGCGGAGCATCTCGACAAGCTCGCGGTTTTTCTCCGTCGGGATCCGCCCTGCGCGCCTGTCTGTGATGACCCCGGACTCGTCTACAGTACAGAAGTTGCCGCGCGCCGCCACGTCGGTCCGCTCGAGTTCCACTCCCACTCCGAGCGCCTCCAACACACCCCTGCCTATCTCGTACTTCAAAGGGTCGTATCCGAAAAGGGCGAGGTGGGACGGACCGCTCCCAGGTGTGATCCCGATCCCGACCGGCTCAACCAGGCCGCAACTGGACCTTGCAGCGAGGGCGTCGAGATTTGGCGTACGCGCCGACTCCAGTGCGGTTCGCCCGGTGTCGGGGTGTGGAAGACCGCCCAGGCCGTCCACCACCGCCATCACGATCTTGGATTCGGTCTTCTGAGCCAGAGCCTTGATGACTTCGATTTGCACCATTTCGGAGTCTCTCCTTCCGTAAGGGTCTAACAACTACGTGTCAATCTACCGCTCTTTCTATACACGTCGCGGTTTTCCTCCTCAAAATGCGGGGACATACTAAGTGGGGGTTCACCAGTCTCTCTGCCTACGTCATCAACTGCCAGGCCGCTGGTGATGCACTCTCTCCTCGAGTCGCCGGCAACCCCTCCCGTGAATCAGAGGGATTCCTGCACTCTCACTTGTCTTTGAATCGAAAGCCGGGGCCGCGCGGGGTCGCCGAATCCCGGCACGCTAGTCCGGCCCGGCGGGAGCGAGGCGCGGGGCTTGCGGGAACGGCGTAGCCAGCACAAGAAACTCGGACGGAACGGCCGGCAGGGTCCAGGTCGTCCGCATGATACACCCGGAAGGACGCGCGGACGGCGCTCGGGCACCGCGTGGCGCTTCGTCGTCTTCGCGGCCGTCGTCACCTTGCTCACAGCGTTCGCGCTCGTCCGGGCGTTTCCGTTGCCAGCCGAGCAAATCGGCAGCGTGTTCTATGACATTCGGGGTGAGGAGATCACATCCACCGTGGCGGGCAGCCGCATCGAGGTGCCTCTCTCGGCTGTCGCACCCCACCTGCGCGCGGCGATCGTCGCCGTGGAAGACGAGCGCTTCTACAGACACCCCGGCATCGACCCCATCGGCATCGCCCGGGCGCTCGTAAGGAACATCCGCGCGGGGCGCATCGTGGAGGGAGGAAGCACGATAACCCAGCAGCTCGCCAAGAACATGTTCCTTCCGCCGGAGCGGACCATCGCACGGAAGATCGCGGAGCTTTTCCTCACGTTCTACCTCGAACTCAAGTTCTCCAAGGACGAGATCCTCGAGCGCTACCTCAATCTCGTGTACCTCGGGCACGGAGCCTATGGGGTCGAAGCCGGAGCGCGCCTGTACTTCGGCAAGAGCGCCAGGGATGTCACGCTGGGGGAGGCCGCGATGCTCGCGGGCCTCACAAGGGGGCCGTTCTATTACTCGCCGTACCGGGACGTGGAGGCCGCCCTGGACAGACGCGAGGTCGTGCTGGACAAGATGGTATCGGCAGGGTACATCACGCGGTCCCAGGCCCGGGCGGCGGCGGGAGAGCCTCTCGAGCTCGTGGGGCTTGGCACGCGCGAGATCGGTGCGGCGCCTTACTTCGTGGACTACGTCATGGGGGAGGTACTCCGCCGCCTCGGGGATGGCGGCAACCTGCTGTACTCGGGCGGCTTGAAGGTGTACACCACCCTCGACATGTCCATGCAGAGAGCTGCGGAGAAGGCGTTCGCCGCGGGGCTCGACGCCCTCACCCCGGAGAAGCCCGCCGGGCCGGTGGTTCAACCCCAGGGAGCGCTCGTCGCCATCGACCCGACGAACGGCCACGTGCGAGCGCTCATCGGGGGAAGAAGCTTTCGTGAGACCCAGTTCAACAGGGCGACCCAGGCAAAGAGGCAGCCCGGCTCGGCATTCAAGCCCTTCTTCTACGCGGCTGCGTTGGACGGAGGCTTCACAGCCGCAACCACGCTGGCCTGCGAGCCGTTGACGTTCTGGTCCGCGGGGACGCCCTACACGCCCACTGACTACGGCGAATTCGACTATCACTTTCGCCTGCTCACGTTGAGAGAAGCCCTCGTGGTCTCGTGCAACGTGGCCTCGGTCCAGCTTGCAAACGTCATCGGGCCCGAGAAGGGCGCGGAGTACGCGAAACGACTAGGCATCAAGAGCCGTCTCCGGCCCCACCTCTCTCTCGTCCTCGGGACGTCCGAAGTGACGCCGCTCGAGATGGCCGCGGCGTTCGCGCCGTTCGCCAACGGGGGCAAGAGCGTCGAGCCCGTGTTCATCGTGTCGGTCAAGGACCGGCGCGGCCGCGAACTCCTCCGAGACCTTCCGCGTGTCAGGCAGGTTCTGGACCCGAGGACGGCCTTCATAGTGACCGACATCCTCAAGCAAGTCATTAGTAAGTGGGGGACAGCCGCGGGCATCGCAGACAAGGTCACCCGTCCGGCCGCGGGCAAGACCGGGTCCACACAAAGCTATACCGACGCGTGGTTCGTAGGATATACCCCCGATCTAGTGTGCTCGGTGTACGTGGGGTACGACGATCCCGCAACCCCTCTCGGCAGGTCGGGCGGCGCCGCCGCCGCGCCCATCTGGGCCGCCTTCGTCGGCGAAGCGCTGTCAGGGAAGGCCGAATCCGCTTTTCGGCGGCCCCCGGGGATAGTGTCCCGAGAGATCTGCCACGAGACCGGTTTCCTTGCCACACCGGGGTGCCCCAGCACCCGGTGGGAGTTGTTCAAGCAGGAAGCCGTGCCAACGGAGGCGTGCCCGTGGCACGGCACCGCACCGGTCACGGGCGGGAGCCTCCAGGGTCCTTGACCGCTGCCCGACACCCTCCGGAGTCAGGAGCGAGAGCGCTCTAGCGGCCTGCCAGCCGCTCCGGGGTCTAGACCTCCGGCACCGCACCGCCCGGAACGCCACCGTCCCGTGACAGGCTAGCGGACTACGGTCGGAAGAGAGCGCCGATTAGGCACCTCGCCCCAGCACGAACCGGGATAGCGCCTCCGCCACCCCGTCGCCGCTCTCGCCGTCCGCAACGTAGTCCGCGGCCTTCTTGACCTCCTCGGCGGCATTTCGGACCGCCACCCCGATCCCCGCGAACTCGAGCATGGATATGTCGTTCTCGCTGTCGCCGATAGCCAGCACCTCATCGTGACGAACACCGAGGTGCCGGGCGAGGATGGCGAGACCTGAGCCCTTGGACACGCCCTCGGCGGTGAACTCAACGTAGCGCGGCATCGAACGCACCACGTGGAGGCGGTCGCCGAAGCGCTTCTTGAACTCGGGCAGGCGCCGGTCCACGTCCTCTTTTGAGGCGACTATGAGGAGCTTTGTGGGAGGGCGATTCACGAAAGCGGCGAGGTCTCCGACGGCCACGGCCTCGACCTTTGTGTGACTCGTGTACGAGGACGTTTCCTCGTCGTAGCGCTCGACGTACAGCGTGTCATCCACGTATACGTTCAAGTGGAGGCCCTCCCGCTGCGCATAGGCCGCCACCTCCCTCGCCTGTTCCAACGGCACGGGCCTGTGGCTTATGATCTCCCGCGTCTTGGTGGACTTGATGAGCGCACCGTCGTACGTGATGAGAGGCGCGTCGATTCCGAGTTCCACCGCGAAGGGAGCGGTGGCGCGGAACATTCGCCCGCTCGTAAGGGTCACCACGCAACCTGCCTCAGTGGCCGCTTGCACGGCGGCCCTCGTGCGGTCGCTGATCCTGAGGTCGCTTCCTACAAGAGTTAAATCGACGTCGATCGCTGCAAGCCGTATTCCGATCTCTACCACCCCGCCTGGGGCGAGCCACCGGGTGAGGCTCGCCCCTCGTCCATTCCTCGTCAATTCCCCGACTCGTTTCCCGTCCGTCTCCCGTCCGCGTGCCGCTAGTCGGACCTGTCGCGCACCACGAAGCTCAGCACGCTGCTGCCGATGGAAAGCAGGACAGATGCCAGCACCGCGGGCCAGAAACCGGCGATGTAGAAGCCGCCCACCAACCTCGCGACCAGCCACAACATGAGCCCGTTGATGACGAACGTGAAAAGACCTAGCGTGAGCAGCTGGATCGGCAGCGACAAGATGATGAGGACCGGCCGTATCAAGGCGTTCACGATCCCAAGCACGAACGCCGCGACGAGCGCCGGCAGAACGCCGCTCACTTGGACGGATGGGCCCATGACGTATGGGATGAGCAGCAGTATGACCGCGTTTATGAGGCATCTCGTAAGAAAACCCGTGGCACGCAAGGTTTTCATCCTCCTTGCGGCACGCGCCACGAGCGACTTGCCCGAGAGCGCGACCGCGCTTGTTGGGACTAATCGGGATCATCATTCGTCCTGGCGTCGCCGGCGGACGCCGTATTCCATGGCGGTGCTACAACTCGCGCCTAGACCAGGCGGATCGCGATTTCGGTTCCACTGGCTCCTTCAGCCACGTCAACCAGCGTGAACCTCCCCTCAAACCTCAAGGCCCTCACAACCCTCGCGAGAAAGAAGAACCACGAGGGCCCCCATTCACTAGAGAATTCGATGGAAAACCGCCCTTCCCTCTCTCGGCGGCGTTCCGAGGCGGGGGACCATCCATCGACCCACGGGCCCCGGGAGTACGTACGCTCGCAGCCCCCGGCTGCACCGTTACCTATGGAACGGCGGTCCTTCCCCGAATCCACCTGCGTCTTCCGGAAGAAGGCAAGAGACAGGAAAGAGAACACCGACATGAGCCGGCCTACCGACTCTAGAAGATCTTCAAGCACGAACAGCGGGAAGGCGATGGGAACCGCCCGCCTCCACCCGGGGAGTCTCAGTGTCACAAGGAGGAAGAGCGACGGAAGGCGGAACCCTGCGGCTCTCGCCCGAGCCCCGCCCAACGGCGTTTCGCCGTTCCGGGGGAGAGAGTCGTGAACGCGGGCTGCCCCGCCCTCTTCGGCTCGCGGTTCAAACTCAGTCGACATAGACCTCCACCTTCGCCTCGTCGCTGTCTATGTCCACGATCTTGCCGACTGTGGCGTCGGTTATGCTTGCGATGATCCCTTCCAGGTCGATGTCTTGTTCCTTGATCTCGGCGGCCACGTTCTTCGGTATGAACTTCATCGCCACTTTCACGAGACTCAGCGGGAGATTGACGTTCACTCTGGTGTTGTCCTCGACGTCGAGTACGCGCACCCGCAGCATCTTGGCGGGCTTTCCCGCGCCTGTCCCGCCGGGCTGGCCGGGCGCAGAGCTCTCGAGGGCTTCGAGGAGCTTGAGCCCCTCGTCCACGGAGATCTTCCCTTCCCGAACCATCGTCAGTATCTGTCTCTTCTCATCAATCACCGTTATTGTCCTCCTCAACCCCGAGAATGGGTCCGGCCGCCCTCCGGCCATGACTTCTGCTACTGGTGTCCGCGCGGTTCCGGCTCATCCGTGCGCTCCGACGAGCCCGCGCCCGGCGCGTCGGAAGCGCCCGGTCCCCCCGGCGCCCCATGCGGATGCGGATGCGCGTGCCGCCCCGCGCCGCCCGCACCGGCATCCGCGCTGATGATCGCTATGGAGCCGTTGGACGTCTCCGCTTTGATCCGCACCCTGCTGGCCTTCGCCTCGTAGTCGGGGGTTGTGGCCACGATCTCTTCGTGTCCCATGGACTTTGTGTTGACCTGGTACACGAGATCCGGCAGAGCGACATGAATGCCTCCATGCGACGTCTCGGCTTCCACACGGCAGCCGACGTCGTCGGCCACCGCGAGCTGGACTTCGATGGACCCGTTGGACGTCTCGAGCTCGTATACGGCGTCGCCCGAGGGCCTGCCGGAAGCCAGGAATATGCTCCCGTTCGAGGTCTCGGCAACTAGCTTCTTCGCCGCCCCCCTGCACTGGATGCGGCCGTTGGACGTCTCGAGCTCGGCGATGGCCGTGCTGGTGCCGTCGAGATCGATCCGACCGTTGGACGTCTCCACATCGATGGTCCCGCAGTCGAGCGAACCTATCTCGACCTTCCCGTTGGAGGTCTCGAGGTCTAGGTCGTACTTGAAGCGCCGCGGAAGCTGAATCGTGAGCGACGCCCCGCTCACGGCTCTTCCGCCGCTGCAGTCGATCCTGAGCTTGCCCGGGCCAGCCTCGTAATCGACGGCCTCTTCAAGCCGGGCCTGAGCGCCCGCGGGATCGCTCGGGACCCCTCTCACTCGCGCTCGGACCTCGACACGAAACCCCGGGCCGTCCCACGGTTCTATGGCGATGCCTCCGTTGGATGTGACCGCTTCCACGGTCACCCTCTCAGACTGCTCGTCAAAGGCGCCTTCGAAGGACTTCTTCACCCTGACCCCCGGAGCGAAGGCCCCCAGGAACGGCTCAGTGAAGGCTTCCCCTGTGAAGGGCGGTTCACCCCACCGGAAGCACCCGTGGGGTCCGGAGTCGTTCTCACCGCCCGGCCCTCCCGCAGCACGCTCCTTCGCGCGGCTGACGCGCCTCATCGCACGCTCCTTCTCTTCGACGGCCCGCCCCACGGCCTTCTCGATGCGGTCGGCCAGGCTCTCCAGGGCCGGACCGTAGGAGGCCTCAGCGAGATGCGCCAATCTATCCGCCAGGGCTCGAATCTTGGAGAGGTCAGGCCCGCGTCCGGCAGGCCCCCACTTCCTGGCGCACTCGCGGGTGCCGCCGCCTTCAGTTTCTCCGGTGTCCTCACCGTCGGCACCAGCCTCTGCGCCGGCGCCGGCGGAGTCCCCCCTTTCGTCCGAAGGCCCCGCGGTCTCCCCGGCGGCCTCGCCAAGTCCGCCGGGAGGCTCGCTACCTCCACCCTGGCCACCCGGGGAGCCCGGCCCGGCCTCCGTCGCCTCGTCCAGAGCGTCTATGAGGGCCGCAGCCTCTTCGCTCGTGATCTTGCCCTCTTCGAGCATCTTCAAGATCATCATGTGCTCTTCCCGCACTATTCTCCCTCCCCTCTCTGGGCTGCCGAGCAGCGAAACATCATCGCTGTTTGAGAAGCTTGATCGCTTCCTCAGCACGGATCTCGCCCTTCGCGAGCGAGTCCAGAATCCCCTTGCGCCTCACTTCGGCTTGCGCCTCGTCCTCCTTTTCGCGTTCCAAGGGATACCCTAAGGCTTGGATGATCGCGTCGAGCCGGCCCCGGACCGTGGGATATGACACTCCGAGTTCCCTCTCCACTTCTTTGATGTTGCCGCGGGATTTGATGAAGATCTCCACGAAGTCCTTCTGTTCGTTGGAAAGCTGACAGAACTTGCACGTCTCGAACCGGCCTTCTATGGACGTGTCGCACCTGGGGCACGACAGCCTCGTCACGTCGAGGGCGTCCCCGCACACAGGACATCTACCCAGCGCCCTTCGTCTCATGGTCTCACACCCTTCAATATCATCAAGTCGTTCCTCAATCTCATTAAGCTATATATTAACATCATAAATCCATTGGACTTAGCTGTCAACGAGTCTGCGGGATCTTTCTCGCAATCCCCGACGTACGAAAATCACAAGGTGTTCGGCAGGAAACCCGGGGCACGTATCGAATGTATGTTCGTGCTGCAAAAGGAAACACCCCCATATGCTGGGCAGACTCATCCTGCAGGGAGCTCCGGTGACGTTGCACTTGCGGCACGGGTGTCTTAGAATTGTACGGTGGAATGACCGGCGGCTGGTAACGGCCCGCTCGCGGTACGAACCACCACGAGGAGGCGCTCCGCTGCAAGTGAAGGAGTTCAAGCTCAGAACGGATCTGAGACCCAAGGGCGACCAGCCGAGAGCCGCGCGCGAGCTCGCGGAGGGAATAAGGGCAGGTTACCGTTGTCAGACGCTTCTCGGAGCGACGGGCACCGGAAAGACGTTCACGGATGCCCTCGTGATCCAAGAGGTCCAGAAGCCCACACTGGTGATCGCCCACAACAAGACGCTCGCGGCTCAGCTGTGCAGCGAGTTTCGGGCGCTTTTCCCAGAGAACGCCGTCGAGTATTTCGTGAGCTACTACGACTACTATCAACCAGAAGCGTACATTCCGCAGACCGACACGTACATCGAGAAAGATTCCTCCATCAACGACGAGATAGACCGGCTCCGGCACGCCGCGACGAGCGCCCTCTTCGAGCGGCGCGACGTCATAATCGTCGCGAGTGTCTCATGCATTTACGGGCTCGGATCGCCCGAAGACTACAAGAACCTCACCGTGGCGCTTCGCAGGGGCGGCGAGGCCGACAGGGACGCCGTCTTGAGGAAGCTTGTGAGCATTCAGTACACGCGGAACGACATCGGATTCACGCGTGGCACTTTCAGGGTCCGGGGCGACGTGGTGGAGGTAATCCCGGCTTACGGAGAGAACGCCATGAGGATAGAGTTCTTCGGGGACGAGGTCGATCGCATCCTGGAAGTGGACGTGCTCACCGGCGAGGTAGTACGAGACAGGGAGTCTGTGACCATCTTCCCGGCGACGCACTTCATCACGAGCGACGAGAAACTGAAGAAAGCCCTCATCAGCATCGAGCGCGAACTGGAAGACCGGCTCGCAGAGCTCCGCGCTGCCGGGAAGTTGCTCGAGGCCCAGAGACTCGAGCAGCGCACCCGTTACGACCTGGAGATGCTGGCCGAGGTAGGCTATTGCCAGGGGATCGAGAACTACTCCCGGCATCTCACGGGGAGGCAGCCGGGCGATCCCCCGGCCACGCTGCTCGATTACTTCCCCGACGAGTTCCTGGTCATAATCGACGAGTCGCACGTGACGCTGCCCCAGGTGCACGCGATGTACTCAGGCGACCGGTCACGCAAGGAAAACCTCGTCGAGTACGGGTTCAGGCTGCCATCGGCATTCGACAATCGCCCGCTCACGTTCGAGGAGTTCGAGCAGCGCGTGAACCAAGTCATCTTCGCGTCGGCGACGCCCGGGCCCTACGAGCTCCGTGTGAGCAGCCAGGTGGTGGAGCAGATCATACGTCCGACGGGCCTCGTGGACCCGGAGATAGAGGTGCGTCCCGTCAGGAACCAGATAGACGACCTCCTCACCGAGATCCACGCGCGGGTGCGCGCCGGCGAACGCGTCCTCGTCACGACCCTCACGAAGAAGACGGCCGAGGATCTCACCGACTACCTCGTGGACCTGGGCGTGAAGGCGCGGTACCTTCACTCGGAGATCGACACTCTTGAGCGCGTGGAGATCCTGCGGGACCTGCGCCTCGGGACCTTCGACGTCCTCGTGGGCATAAACCTGTTGCGTGAGGGTCTTGACCTGCCCGAGGTGTCCCTGGTGGCAATCCTCGACGCCGACAAAGAAGGATATCTGCGCTCCGAGACGTCGCTCATCCAGACCATCGGACGGGCCGCGCGCAACGTCCACGGCAAGGTCATCATGTACGCCGACACCGTCACCCAGTCCATGCGGCGCGCGATTGACGAGACCAACAGGCGGCGCCGGATACAGATGGAGTACAACGAACGCCATGGCATAACCCCTGAGTCCGTCAAGAAGGACGTCCACGACATCGCGGAGTTCGCGAGGGCTGCCGAGGAGAGACCCGCATACGGGGTTGCGTCCCGGGCCGGGGCCGGAGCCCGGGCCGAGGCCGGAACCCATGCCGGGTCGAGAGTCCGCGGGCCGGGGGCCGAGGCGGAGGCTGCAGAGGGAATGTCCGACAAGGAAGTCGCGGCATTCATCCGCACCCTCGAGGACGAGATGCGCAAAGCCGCGCTGGCGCTTGAATTCGAGCGCGCGGCGGAGTTACGCGACAGGATTCGCGCACTCAGGCGGCGATTCGCACCTTGAGAAGCGCCACGAGTGTGCGGCGGGCCGGCAGAAAGTAACGCACCCTCGCTCGGGCGTGTTGTCGGAGGAAACGAAAGGTGAGCAAACAAGAGATAATCGTCAGGGGCGCACGCCAGCACAACTTGAAGAACATAGACCTCGAGATCCCCAGAGACAAGCTGGTGGTCATCACCGGCCTCTCCGGCTCGGGCAAGTCTTCTCTAGCCTTCGACACCATCTACGCGGAAGGCCAGCGTCGTTACGTGGAGTCGCTCTCGGCGTACGCACGGCAGTTCCTCGGGCAGATGGACAAGCCGGACGTGGACTACATCGAAGGGCTGTCGCCCGCAATCGCCATAGACCAGAAGAGCGGGAGCCGGAACCCCAGGTCCACGGTGGGCACAGTCACGGAGATATACGACTACTTGAGGCTCCTGTTCGCCAGGATAGGGAAGGCCCACTGCCCGAGGTGCGGCAAGCCCATCACCCAGCAGACCGTGCAGCAGATCGTCGACCAAGTCATGGCGCTAGGCGACGGCACGAGAGTGCAGGTCCTCGCTCCGGTCATCCGCGGCAAGAAAGGTGAACACAGGAAGGCGATCGAGGACATACGGAAGGAAGGTTTCGTGCGCGTTCGGGTCAATGGGCAGGTCCACAGCGTGGATGAGGACATATCCCTCGAGCGCTACAAGATCCACAGCATCGAGATAGTCGTGGACCGCGTCGTCATCCGTCCCGGCGTCGAGAACCGCCTCGCCGACTCACTGGAGCTGGCCATGAAACGCGGCGAAGGGATAGCCATTGTCAACGTGGTGACCGGAGAAAACGGCCGGGACCTCGTGTTCAGCGAGAAGTTCGCCTGCCCCGACTGCGGGGTGAGTTTTGAGGACCTCGCGCCGAGGATGTTCTCGTTCAACAGCCCGTATGGCGCGTGCCCTGAGTGCGCAGGTCTGGGTACCAAGGAAGAAATCGATCCCGAACTCGCCCTGGACCTGGACAGGAGCATAATCGACGGCGGCATCGTGCCGTGGGAGAGATCCTGGCAGGGAACGCGCAGCGACTACTTCGCCCGTCGGGTCATGGCGGTGTGTGAACGATTGGGGATAGACCCGTCGGTGCCCATTGGCCGGCTGACCAAAGAACAACAGCACGTCCTCCTCTACGGCGCGGGCAGAGAGCGGTTCCGGTTCCAGTATCACAACTTCGCTGGGGACCTCGTCTGGTACGAAAGCCGTTATGAGGGCGTAGTGCCGTACCTCGAGCGCCGCTACAGGGAGGCCCACTCGGAAGCGGCGCGCATGGAGATAGAGCAGTTCATCACGGCGAGGCCGTGCCCGGCGTGCCGAGGCGCACGCCTCAAGCCCGAGAGCCTCGCCGTGAAAGTCGGCGGCAAGTCCATCATGGAAGTGACCGCCATGTCGTGTTCTGAAGCGAGGGAGTTCTTCGAGGACCTTTCACTGACCGAACGCGAGGCGACCATAGCGAAGCAGATCCTCAAGGAGATACGGGAGAGGCTCGGGTTCTTGGTGAACGTCGGTCTCGACTACCTCACTCTCGACAGGGCCGCGGGCACGCTTGCGGGTGGCGAGGCTCAACGCATCCGCCTTGCGACCCAGATCGGCTCCAGCCTGGTCGGGGTCCTCTACATTCTGGACGAACCGAGCATCGGACTCCACCAGCGCGACAACAGGCGCCTCATCGATACACTCAAGCGCCTGCGCGACATGGGGAACACCGTGCTCGTCGTGGAGCACGACGAGGAAACCATCCGTGCGGCGGACCACATCATAGACATCGGTCCCGGCGCCGGTGCGGAAGGCGGGCACGTGGTCGCGTCGGGCACCATCGACCGCATCATGGCTTGCGAGGAGTCCATCACAGGCCGGTACCTCTCAGGCAAGTTGAGCATCGAGGTGCCGCCGTGCCGCCGTTCGCCCAACGGAAAGTCCATCCTCATAAAGGGTGCGCGCGAGCACAACCTCAAGAACATCGACGTGGAGATCCCGCTCGGGGTGTTCGTGTGCGTCACTGGTGTCTCAGGATCAGGCAAGAGCACGCTCGTCAACGAGATCCTCCAGCGCAAGCTTGCCCATGAGCTGAACCGGGCCGCCGTGAAGCCGGGCGCCCACGACGCCGTCCTCGGCATCGAGCACCTCGACCGGGTCATCGACGTGGACCAGTCTCCCATCGGGCGCACGCCCCGCTCGAACCCAGCCACCTACACCGGGACGTTCGACCTGATACGGGAGACCTTCGCGCTCACCCCCGAGGCGAAGGTGCGGGGATACGGTCCGGGCAGGTTCAGTTTCAACGTGAAGGGCGGACGCTGCGAAGCGTGCAAGGGGGACGGGATCATCAAGATAGAGATGCACTTCCTGCCGGACGTTTACGTTCCGTGCGAAGTGTGCAGGGGGAGACGCTACAACCGCGAGACGCTTGAGATCAAATACCGGGGAAAGAGCATCGCCGACGTCCTGGACATGCGGGTCGACGAGGCGCTGGAGTTCTTCAAGAACCTTCCGAGGGTCCGCCGGAAGCTGGAGACCCTCAACGACGTAGGTCTCGGCTATGTCAAGCTAGGCCAGCCAGCCACCACGCTTTCGGGCGGCGAGGCCCAAAGGGTCAAGCTCGCGACCGAGCTCGGCAGGCGAAGCAACGGGCGGACGCTCTACATCCTGGATGAGCCGACCACCGGGCTGCATTTCGCCGACATAGAGAAACTCCTGAACGTGCTGGGCCGCCTCGTGGACGCCGGGGACACCGTCCTCGTCATCGAGCACAACCTTGACGTCATCAAGACGGCGGATTACATCATAGATCTCGGTCCGGAGGGCGGGGACCGCGGCGGCACCGTCGTGGCGTGCGGCACGCCGGAGGAGGTCGCGAAGTGCGAACGGTCCTACACTGGACAGTTCCTCAGGAAGGTGCTGAGGACATGAATCACGGTCCCGGCAACGGGTTCATTGCCTCGACGGGAGGCCCGGCCGCGGGCGTAGAAAGCGGAGCGGACGGGGACTACGACATGAGCGGTGAGAAGGATACGGCCACAGCGAGGGAACGCCTTCACGACAGGGTGAGGGACCTGCCCGACAGGCCCGGAGTGTATCTCATGAAAGACGCGACAGGACGCGTCATCTACATCGGTAAGGCGTCTTCTCTCAAAAACAGAGTGCGCTCGTATTTCCAGTCGCCGGAGGGTCTCCCCAGGCGCACGCAGGTCCTCGTCGAGCACATCGCCGACTTCGAATACGTCGTCACCGACTCCGAAGTCGAGGCGCTGATCCTAGAGAACAACCTCATCAAGCGACATCACCCGCGGTACAACGTCCGGCTGAGGGACGACAAGACCTACCCGCATATCAAGGTCACGCTGGCAGAACCGTTCCCCAGGGTGCTCGTCACGCGAAGGGTGGAGCAGGACGGGTCGCGCTACTTCGGACCGTACCCCGACGTCAGCGGAATGCGCAGCACCCTCGCTTTCCTCAGACGCCTCTTCCCAGTCCGCGGGTGCTCGAAGAAGATCACCGAGGACTCGCACGAACGGCCGTGCCTCAACCACCACATCGGCAGATGCCTTGCTCCGTGCGCGGGAGCGATAACCCGCGAGGCTTACGCTGAGCTCGTGAAGCAGATCGTCCTGTTCCTGGAGGGGCGGCAGGACCAGCTTGTCCGGGAGATGAAGCGACAGATGCAGGCTGCGTCGAACCTCCTGGATTTCGAGACCGCGGCCGCTTTGCGCGACCGGATACGCGCGATGGAGCGCGTAATCGAGAAGCAGAAAGTGGTGTTGAAATCCCCCCACGACATGGACGTCATCGGCTTCGCACGGGACGAGGACAGTGCCGAGGCGTGCGTGGAGGTCTTCTTCGTCCGCGGCGGAAAGCTCGTGGGCCGCAAGCGGTTCTTCATGACGAACTCGGATGAAACGCCTGACGCGGAGATGATGGCAGCCTTCGTGAAACAGCACTACGCGGCGGCCGCGTTCGTGCCTGCCGAGATCCTTGTGCAGTCGGGCCTGGGCGATGATGCCGGCTCCATCGCGTCGTGGCTCGGTGCGCTTCGAGGCTCCAGGGTGCAAATCACCCTGCCCCGCCGCGGTGAGAAGAAGCGTCTCGTGGACATGGTGCACGACAACGCCAAGCTCGGGCTGGAGGAAGCCCGTGCGCGCGCCGCACGCGCCGCCGACATGGAGGAGGGAGCTCTCGCGGAACTCCAGGAAGCGCTGGGGCTTCCGAGGCTGCCCCGCAGGATAGAGGCGTTTGACATTTCCACGATCCAAGGCACTGACGCCGTCGGATCGATGGTGGTCTTCGAAAGCGGGCGCCCGCTCAAGTCCGCGTACAAGCGGTTCAGGATCAGGACCGTGGAGGGACAGGACGACTTTGCCATGATGCGCGAGGTCGTGGCAAGGAGGTGCCGGCGGGCTCTGTACCCACAAGAGCAAGCCGGCTACGGGCACGAAGGTCGCGAGGGTCACGAAGACCGTGAGAGATCTCAGCTTCATGACGCGCACGGACAGCCACGACAGAGCCCCGAGAAAGGGCCCGCGACCGCGGCCGCGCCGGGCGCGTTGCCCGATCTGATGTTGATCGACGGTGGGAAGGGCCAGCTCAACGCGGCCCTTGAGGCACTGCGCGAGTGCGGCTTAGCTGAAGCGATCCCTGCCGCGGGCCTTGCCAAGGAACATGAGCTCGTGTTCCTTGAGGGCAGGCCTGACCCCATCGCCCTGCCCAGAGACTCGAAAGCGCTCCTCCTGCTCCAGCGCGTGCGGGACGAAGCCCACAGGTTCGCCGTGTCCTACCACCGCCAGCTTCGCGCGAAGCGGGCCACCCTCTCCATGCTGGAGGAAGTTCCCGGCATCGGCCGGAAGCGTCTCAAGTCCCTCATCACGGCGTTCCGCTCAGTGCGAGCCATTCGCGAAGCAAGCGTCGAGGAGCTGGCGAGAGTCCCGGGCATGACTCGAAAGGCCGCCGAGCGGGTCAAAGAGGCCCTGAGCTCCTTGCCACCGCATCCCGCAGACTAGCGGGGACAGACCCAGACCTGCGAGAGAGAGCACGCCCGTTGGTAGGCCGGATCGGGGCCTACCGTCATTTCCGCCGGAACCACCTGGCGATCGGCCCGTCGACGCCGGCTGCGGGGACGCTGACGTGGGCCTCGTCCCCCGGGCCCGGCACGGGGATGATACCGAGCCTATCCACATCGCCGGAGATAGACTTCGTGAAGCGCACGGGCGCGCGATCGCCGGACCCGCCGCCATGGGTTTCGTGGGCCGCGTCGGCGTCCCGCTCAGCTTCGATATAGAACCACGGAGGGGATCCACTCATGGCGTTGAGAAGATCCGCCGCGCTCCTCACGGGTTGGCCGTTCACGGCGATGAGGATGTCCCCGCTGCGAAGGCCAACTCGCGCCGCGGGAGAGCGCGGCACCACATCGAGCACTTTCAGACCGCGCGGGTCGGGCACGTAAGCCGCTTTCGACCTCGTCTCGGTACGCCTCCCTGCCGCTATCACCATTTCGTGCCCGAGCGGCGAGAAGAGAGCCGCGAGCCAACGCATCCAAGGCCAAACCGACGCGCCCAGCGCCATCGCCAGCAGCACGACGCTGAACGCCATGAGGCTGCGCGCCGTCCGGGAGCTCCTTTCCCGCGGTGTCCTGGCGACGGCGAAGTCCCCGTACCCGAGCGCGGCGGGCAGAGCGAACATCGCGAAGAGGAGCTCGCGTCCCTCAGGCACTGCTATGTCCGGCTTGATGAGCGGCCACCAATCCGGCATGCTTATGAGGCCGCGGGCCAGGCTTTCTATCTCGCTCAGACGCGGCGTGAGCAGCATCATGCCCACCAGAGGGATCGGCCAGAACTTCTGCAGGAGGAAGCCGCCGACCACGCCTCCGTCGCGAGTCTTCATGTAGAGCGGCAGCGCTCCCTGAGCCCCGGTGGTCCAGATGAGAAGGCTTTCCATGAGGTGCAGCACGGCCACGAGGATCATGATCTCAGGTATTCCCACCTTGGGAACGCCGAGAACCAAGTTCGAGAGGGCGAGGAGCCCCCCGGCGTAGGAGAAGCACAAGAACCTGGGATCGATGAGCATCAATACCAGGGCAACAGGGAGCAAGAAGGCCACCCCCGCCCCGGTTACCGTGACGCCCACGAACACGAAGATGAGGCTCGCGACGAACCCCGCAGCCGCCCCCAGGAGCAGTGAGGTGAGAACGAGGGAAGCAGGGGACTCGATGGCTTGACCGAACACGCGCTGTTCAACCCTGGCCATGCGGGCGTACTGCATCGCCACCAGCAGGACAACCATCCAGAAAGCAGGATGCAGAAGCACCTGCGGGATGAGCATGAGAACCGTCACGACGACTTTCCCGAAAGGAAACATCCAGGCCACTCCCTGCCGCCGCACGAATTGGACGCTTCAAGACCATTATACGCCGCCCTGCAAGTCCCGTTGCCCTGTATCGTCCTATGCCGCCTTGCGCCCCTCGATCTTCGCTTTGAGGGTCTCGATGGCCTTGTCAAGCTGCACATCCCGCGGGGCCTCGTTCGCGGACTCCTCCTGCGCGTCCCCGGCCTTGGGCAGACTCACCGCGACGTCTGGCACTATACCTCTCTTGTCGATGGAATGGCCGCCTGCCGTGAGGTACCTCGAAGTCGTGATGGAAACCGCAGACCCGTCGGACAGCGGGTATATCGTCTGGACCAGCCCTTTCCCGAAAGTCGTC
>JBLNDA010000077.1:0-30125 GCA_050261175.1 Clostridia bacterium | reverse complement strand
CCATCACGGATCACGATGTGCAGCCGCCTTTGTGTGTGGACGTCAAGGGGATCAGTGTGGACATACACTCGTACGCGCGCGAGCGTAGCGTCGAGGTTGTGCTGGGTTACGAGTTCTCGTGCGACACTTATGTGGATGACGTGCACATACTAGGGTACAGAATGGACTGGAGCAGTCCCGACTTGGCCAGAGAGGTGAAGCGTGCTCGGGAGAGCAAGACAGAGGCGTACAGGCGGCTGTGTGAGAAGCTGACTTCCAAAGGCATGCCGCTGGACTTCGAAAGAGATGTCCTGGTGCTTCTCGGTGGAAGCAACGAGGGGAAGTCCGCGCGTCCCGATGAGGTGGAGAGGAAGCACGTTTTCGAGGCCATGGCCAGGAAAGGCTATGCTCCGAGCTGGAAAGACGCGAAACTTATAGTGAGAGACGACCCGGAACTGAATGTCAGAAGGGAGAAGATCGACCCGCTCGAAGCGATCCGTCTGATCAAGAGCTTGGGCGGGACCGCCGTCCTGGCCCATCCCCTTCTGATAGATGAGACGGTTCGTTATCCGGATGGGAGGGTTTTGACGCGTCAAGAATACATCTCGAGGCTCATCGCTGAAGGCCTCGACGGGATGGAAGCTTGCTATCCGTACAGCAAGACGAGCTACAAAGGTCGCTGGTCCGACGCGGAAGCCGCAGTATACATCCGCGGCGAGTACGGCAGCAAGGTGAAGCTCCTCACCGGCGGCTCCGACTACCATGCAGACGAGCGGAAGGGCGTAAGCAACCCCAGGTACATTGGGGAAGGCGGTGTATCTTTGAAAGAGTATGAGGCGATGAGAGCCTTCCTGCAGCGCATGTAGACAGAGTATGTAAGGCATGCGGCGGGGCAAGCCTGAGAAGCCTGGGGCTCCACGACGGGCTCCACTACCGCCCATTACCGCCACGTACCGTCCGGTCACACCCGCGCCCTTGTACGCTGGACCGCCCTTGCGTCCAGAGAGATCCTGACACCACAGAACGCACCATGGACTTTTCGTAATTCCCAGGAGGAGACTCACAGGTGTCCGTAGAATAAGAGAATGATTAGAGGCTTATATGACATCATAATAACATGTATTTTCTGCATATAAGCTGGCCGGCGGCCGGTGAGATCTCCGGTGAGATCGTGAGATCGGATGGAATCAGGGCGACGCACAGGGACGCACAGGGTATGAATAGTCGCAGTATCTATAGGGAGGCGTGATGATGAAGTACCTGGTCAACGTGCAAGCGAAGAACCCTGACGAAGATCCGCGTTCCTTGAGGGCACGCGTGGTGAACAGGGACAAAGCGGTCTTGCGGGATACATACATCCTGTTTGACAACGACAAAGGGCCGTCCCGAAACGTGAAGATGGGGTATACCGTTATCTATCCGACCGGGACGACGACGGGACATACACACGACGATGAAGAAGTGTACTTCGTCATCTCAGGGGAAGGCATCATGCAGGTGGGAGACGAGAAATTCGACATAAAACCGGGTGACGCGCTCTACGTGCCGCCGGGGCTGTTCCATACCACCTATCAAAAAGGGAATATCCCGCTCACAGTGGTTTGGGTAACCTCGAAGGTCACCGGAGGAGAGGCGTAAATGATCATTCACGGGCAGATATTGATCGACGGCAATTGGATAGGGCCGGGAAACAGGGAGGTCCTGGAGGTCGTCAACCCGGCCACTGAAGAGGTTTTTGCCCTTGTCCCGAAGGCTGATAGGAGCGACGTCAAGGCGGCGATCGATGCCGCCGCGGCAGCCTTCAGGTCCTGGTCGCAGCTTACGCCCTTCGAGAGAGGGCGGTTCCTCCGAAAGGCAAGCGAGATTGCGCTGTCCCGGTCGCGAGAGATTGCGAGCCTCATGACTCAAGAGGAGGGAAAGCCGCTCAAGGAGGCCGAGGGTGAGGTAGTCAAGGGCGCGGAGATCTTCCGGTACTATGCCGAAGAAGGCGAAAGACTCTACGGAAGGATTATCGCGAATTCCGAGCCGAGGACGGAGAGCAGGGTCATTTACCAGCCCGTGGGAGTGGCCGCGGCCATCTCTCCGTGGAACTACCCAGTCGAACTCCTTGCCTGGAAGTTGGGCGGGGCTCTCGCTGCGGGCTGCACTATAGTGGCCAAAGTCCCCTCGGAGACGCCCCTTTCGCCACTCGCTTTCGTCAAGTGCCTGACAGACGCCGGTGTCCCCAAAGGCGTAGTCAACGCTCTCGCGGGCAGGGGGTCGGTCATAGGGCCGATGCTCTTCGAAAGCCCGGTGGTTAAGAGGGTTGCCTTCACGGGCTCGACTGAGGTTGGGAAAGAAGTGTTGAGGCAATGCACCCCAACATTGAAGAGGGTCTCCCTGGAACTCGGCGGGAGTCTGCCCATGATTGTGTGCGATGACTGTGACATGGAGGCGGCGGTAGCTGGGGCTGTCAGGCGATCGTTCCGGAACATGGGGCAGATCTGCATAGCCATAAACCGCATATACGTTGACCACAAGATATACGACGAGTTCCTGGATAGATTCGCGGCGGCCACCAAGCGGTTGACCATCGGAGACGGGCTGAAGGGCGACTTCGATCTGGGCCCCATGTGCACCCAGGACGGGGTCAAGAAGGCCATGTCTCACATCGATGACGCCGTGAGAAAGGGAGCCAGGGTGATCTGCGGCGGGAAGAGACCGGCGGGACCGGAGTACGAAAAGGGGTACTTCTTCGAGCCGACGATCATAGCCGACGCAACCCACGAGATGATCGTGATGAAAGAGGAGACGTTCGGCCCGGTGGTGGGCGTGATGCCGTTCAAAGACCTTGACGAAGCAGTGACGCTCGCGAACGATACGGGTTACGGGCTGGCGGCCATCGTATTCACGAATAGTCTGACACGAGCGGAGACGCTTTCACGTCAGCTCAATTTCGGCAACGTGGCCATCAACAACGTGGACGCGGGCGTGATCAACGCCCCGTACGGGGGATGGAACGAGAGCGGTTTCGGCCACGAGCACGGGCCTGAAGGCCTGTATGAGTACCTGCACATAAAGCACGTGCGAGTTCGCTATCTGTGACAGATTTCGCTATCTGTGTTCGGTGCCGGCGTGCCGGCTGTGATCGTTGTCATGTTCTCGGCTGTGACTGTTGTCATGATCGATGTATCGACGTAGCGATGATCGGCACGGATGCGGGGGCGACCGGCACCGACGCACTGAAGACCAGCACCATGATTGACACCTGATCGACACCATTGAACGGACCATTGACCAAGTCGAGCTACGTGTTCCAACGTCTTCGGCTCCTGGAGGCCCGTAGCGGGGGTGATCCGCGGTGAACGTGATGGAGAAGTTCAGCCTGAAAGGGCGCTGTTCAGTCGTCACAGGAGGAGCCATGGGCCTCGGCAAGGCAATGGGCGAAGCCCTGGCCGAAGCTGGGTCCGACGTCGTGATAGCCGATATCAACCTCGACGCCGCAAGTGTGACGGTGGAGGGGATACGGGATAGGGGTGTGCGGGCGGTCGCGATCCCGTGCGACGTGACGCGTCCCGCTGATTGCCGACTGGTGGCGCAGCGGGTCGTTGAAGAGTTCGGGAAGATAGACGTGCTGATAAACAACGCTGGCATATGCTCTCATATCAAAGCCGAAGACATGGAGTTCGAAGACTGGTACAGGATCATCGACGTCAACCTCAACGGCGTATTCAACATGTCTCAGGCCGTCGGTAGAGTGATGATCAAGCAGAAGAGAGGTTCGATAATAAACATCGCCTCGATGTCGGGCCTGATCGCCAATACCCCCCAGGCGCAGTGTGCGTACAACGCCTCGAAGGGCGGAGTCATAATGCTCACCAAGAGCCTGGCGTCTGAGTGGGTGGACCACAACATCCGCGTGAACTGCATCGCGCCGGGCTATATGAAGACAGAGCTGACGCGCGAGTTCTTTGAAAAGGGCGACAGGGCCATGATTGCCAGGTGGATGGACTTTACGCCGATGAAGAGGGCAGGAATGCCTGAAGAGCTGGGCGGCATCGCCGTGTATCTCGCGTCGGAGGCTTCCTCCTTCGCGACGGGAGCGGTGTTTACGATCGATGGAGGGTACACCGTATGGTGACGCTGGCCGTATGGTGACGCTGGCCGTATGGTGACGCCGGATGTATGGTGACGGAGGCCGTGTGGTGGAGCCGTCCCGACCGGTCGGGGTGAGAGAACTGGGCTAACGTCCCATTGTGAGGAGGTATGAGCTCTTGCGGAAGAGATACCTCGTGGGAATAGACATAGGGACTTCGGGATGTAAGGCGATCTTGATCGACGAAAGAGGAGACGTCTTGGCCAGGAGCATCGCCGACTATCCACTCTACACCCCGCGTCCGGGATGGGCGGAGCAGGACCCTGAGGACTGGTGGAAGGCGACCGTCAAGACCGTGGGCCGCATCCTCCAAGAGAGCCGGGTCAGCTCGGACTCACTGGCAGGTGTTGGCCTGTCAGGCCAGATGCATGGTATGGTGGCCTTGGACGGCGAGAACCGGATCATAAGGCCCGCCATCCTGTGGAATGATCAGAGAACCGCGAAGCAATGCCAAGAGATAGTCGAAGCGGTGGGCGGCGAAGAGAGGTTGATGAGCTATACCAACAACCTCATGCTGCCGGGCTATACAGGTGGCAAGATCCTTTGGTTGCGCGAGAACGAGCCGGAGCGATACGAACGCACGCGGCTGGTCCTCAACCCCAAGGACTACATTAGGTTCAGGCTCACGGGAGAGGCGGCCACGGAAGTCTCAGACGCCTCGGGAACGGGGCTCTTCGATGTGAGGAACCGCCGCTGGAACTATGAACTCCTTTCGATCCTGGGTATACCCAACAGCCTGCTCCCGGCTTGCTTTGAGTCGGATAAGGTCACTGGCAGGGTCACGAGGCGGGCGTCTGAGGAGACGGGGTTGCCCGAAGGCCTGCCTGTCGTGGGCGGGGGCGGAGACGCCGTGGTTCAGACGACCGGCATGGGCGTCATCAGGGAAGGGACGCTCGGCGTGACGATCGGGACCGCCGGAATAGTGGCCATGGGTCTGGAGAAGTTCCGAAGCAACCCCGGGGGACGGCTGCAGATATTCTGCAACAACTCCGCCGACACCTGGCATGTCATGGGGGTCACGCTGTCCGCCGGTGGGGCGTACCAGTGGTACAAGAACACACTCTGTGAAAGTGAAAGGGTGCGCGCGGCTCAAGAGGGGCGCGACGTGTACGAGCTGCTGGATGAGGACGTGCTGTCGTCGCCGCCCGGCAGCAAGAACCTGGTATTCCTGCCCTACCTGAGCGGTGAGAGGTGTCCGTATCCGGATCCGTCCGCGAGGGGTGCTTTCATCGGGTTGAACCTGCTCCACAACAAGAAGGACATGACGAGAGCCGTCATGGAAGGAGTCACGTATAGTCTCTATGATGTCTTTGAACTCATCCGGAACCTGGACAGAGACATGACCATCGCGGCCATAGCAGCCTCGGGCGGAGGCTCGAGGAGCGCTGTCTGGCGCCAGATGCTGGCGGACGTCTTCCAGTTGCCCGTGAGGACCGTGAGTGGAAGCTCGGAGGGCGGTGCGTATGGCGCGGCGCTTGTCGCTGGCGTAGGATGCGGAGTCTGGGGGAGCATTGACGACGCCGTGCGTGTCTTGAGAGTCGAGACCGAAACCGCGCCGAATCCGGCCTTGCGCGATGTCTATGAGAGATTGTACGCCACCTACAAGGGACTGTACCCGGCGCTACACCGGTCTTTCGGGGAACTTGCCGCGTACGGCGGCTAGATGCTTCGGGGACTAGAAGACACGACTAGCAGACAACTGAAATCTGGACCCCTATGTTTAGGCCCCTCCGATGGGGCGCCACCGGGATGGCAGCGCTCACCCCGCGGCGAGTGTGCTTCAGGTGGAAACGTGAACCGGGAGGTGAATGCGAGAGAAAGAATCGACGAATCGGGATCGTCCAGATCCGACAGGCGCCATGTCTCATGGTTACGAGGTTCTGTGCTGGACAGTTGGCGAGACCGAAGCAGCGGATGTCACTATCATCGGTTGTCCCCGGTAAGACGGGAAGCTTAGCTGAGGAGGCTGTAATGAAATGAAACGAATGATCGCTGTCCTTCTTTGCCTCTCGTTCATGTTGTTACCGTGGGTTGCCCAAGCTCAGGCCGACAAGTTCGGCCTCGATGATGTCCCGAAGATCCAGAACACAAAGCCCATAACCATGGTGTTGGAGACAGGCGAAGGCTATTCGAGAATGCTCCCGGCAATCGAGGCCTTCACCAAGAAGACTGGGGTCAAGGTGAATGTCGAGCGCATCGCGTCCTCGGGAGTATACGGCAAAGAGAACGTGGAGCTCATGGCAGGCACCGGCTACTATGACCTCGTGTACGTGGAGACCTCCTGGACGACTGAGTGGTCGGATTACCTGTATGACCTGGACGAGCTGGCCAACAAGTACGATCCGGGCAAGGCCACTGCTCTGCAGAAAGAGTTGGCGTTCATGGCGCCGTCCATCCTGATGTGCGGCAAGGCGTACGGCAAACAGATGGTCCTGCCCTTCTACACGTTCGACATGTGCATGTGGGTCCGGCAGGATGTCTTCGACGATCCGACCGAAAAGGCCAACTTCAAGAAGAAGTATGGATATGACCTCAAGCCCGCTACTACCGAGAAGGAACTCAAGGATCAAGGGGAGTTCTTCACCCGGAAGAAAGGCGAGCTCCTCAAGGGCAAGCCGCTCGATCACGACATCTACGGTCTGTCGATGCAGGCGGGCGCATACCAGTGTAACGATGAAACAAGCGCTCGGCTTTGGGCTCGCGGGCAAGACTGGGTAACGGTAGTGCGCGATAACAAGGGGAACATCAAGGAGTTCGTCATCACCAAGGCGAACAAAGAGGCCCTGAAGGCGGCGCTGCAGGACTACAAGGACGAGCTGAAGTACGATTCTCCCAGCGCCATCACGGCCAACTTCGACTTCGTGGTCGCCCAAATGGGTAACGGAAACGCGATCATCTGCCCGACGATCTGGGCCAACTGCACGGTTTGGGCGGATGGGATCCTCCGGGAGAAAGTTCCTGGAGCGAAGATCGGCGTGTACCCGAGCCCGGGTGGCCGCCCGTACACCGGTGCCTGGTCCTACGGTGTAGCCAAGGCGTCGAAGAACCCCGAAGCCGCTTACTGGCTCCTCAGGTACCTCACGTCGTACGAGTGCGCTCAGATCATCTTCAAAGAAGGCGGCATGGTTCCCGCGCGCGTAGACCTGCTCACCGAGGTGACCAAGGATAAGAACAACTACCCCTACGCGATGCTCGCGGACTACCACATCAACATATGGAAGACCATGGCGCCGCATATCCCCAACTACTGGTACTTCAACACGAAGGCCGGCGGCAAGGTCTACGACATGCAGATCTACGCTGTGAGCAAGGCCTTGACGGGCGAAATGACGATCGATCAGACGGTCGAGTACATCACCAAACAGACGCTGGACCTGACATCGAAGTTCGACAAGATCCCCATCCGCGAGGAGAAGTAGAGGACGAGGTTCCATTACCAGGTAGCAGCTGGGCCGAAGTGCCGGACCTTTGTGGTCCGGCACTTCGGAGAACACGAATCCGCCAGCGCGGCATGGGTTGTGGAGGTAAGATCGGTGGGCCGTCATGCGAGCGCAGACTTCAACGTGGGACCGGCGGGCATCGAAAGCGGCGCGCAGCCGAGGACAGGTAGGCGACCGACGATCTGGGAGACCCTCACCAATGAGAGGAACTTCCGGTGGACCCTTGTGGTGCCGCTCCTGGTCTTGCTCGTGATATTCGCTTTCTATCCGCTGTTCTACAGCATGTATTTCTCATTCCACGATTGGGGCATGCAGGGAAACCCGGTGTTCACGGGCCTCAAGAACTACCGGCAGCTGGTGAGCGACAGCACGTTCTGGGTGGCCTTCGGTAGGACGATTGAGGTACTCGTGATATGTATCACAGTTGAGCTGCTGCTGGGCCTCGGGGTTGCCTTGCTCTGGAACCGGGAGTTCAAAGGTCAGAACATCGTGAGGGGGCTGGCGCTCCTTCCGCTGTTGGTTGCCCCGTTGACTCTGTCGCTGCTCTGGTACTTCCTCTTGGATTTCAACTTCGGGGCTGTAAACCAGTTGCTCAGCGCGATGGGCTTCGAGAAGGTCTATTGGTGGGCCCCGAACAAGGCGCTGTTCACGATATGTTTCATCACGATCTGGCAATGGTTCCCGTTCTCGGCGTTCGTGCTGCTGGCCGGGCTGAAGAGCCTGCCCAAGGACGTCTTCGAGGCGGCGCGGGTTGACGGAGGTTCAAGCTTTTACACCTTCCGGCGCCTTACCCTCCCGATGCTGTCCCCGCTGATCATGATCATCGTCGTCCTGCGAGCCATGTGGCTGATAAGGCTCATGGACCCGCTCTTCGGAACCACGCGCGGCGCGGTCAACACCGAGCTGCTTGACTGGATCGTCTATCGCACCGGCTTCGTCATGTTCGACATAGGGTACGGTTCAGCGATGGCGGTGGTATCGTGGGCGGCGACGATGGTGCTCTGTCTCATCATGTTCAGGCAGTTGATGAAGTCCATGAAGGCGGGTAGGTAATCGCGCGGGTCCGGCCGGGGTCCGGTCGAGGGTGCCACGCCGGCCGAAGGCGCTGCGCCGAGCTTACCGCACCGAAGGTGGGCGAAGGTGCCGCGACGAAGGTGCTACCTAGGAATCTACCTGGGAATAAAGCGACGATATGGGGAAGGTCGACTATGATTAAGAAGGTACTCTTCTGGCTCGTAACCACGATAACGCTCCTTTTTGTGCTCTTTCCGCTAGCGTGGGTTTACCTCACCGCGTTCAAGTCGAACGCCGACATATTCGACCCGAGGCTCATCAGGTTCGTGGTGTTCAAACCCACGCTCGATAACTTCCGCAACCTGTTTTCTCAGTATCCCTTCTGGCAGAACTTGCTCAACAGCCTGATTGTCAGCATCGGAAGCACCATCATCACCATGTTGGTTGCTTTTCCGGCTGCTTACAGCTTCGCACGCTGGAATACCGGGGGAGGAGATTTGCTGTTCCTTACCATCTCCACGCGTATGTTCCCTCCGGCGATAGCGGCGATTCCCCATTTCATCGTATTCAAGACTCTGGGCCTGCTGGACACGCACTGGGGGCTGATGTTGCTGTACGTCTTCCTCAACGTGTCTTTTGCGACCTTCCTCCTGTACGGGTTCTTCGATCAAGTCCCGAAGGAGCTCGAGCAGGCGGCGATGATCGACGGGTACAGTCGTACCGAGGTATTCCGGAAGATCGTCTTTCCCCTCATCAAGCCCGGCTTGGCTGTGACGTCGGTGTTCTGCCTGATATGGGCGTGGAATGAGTTCTTCTTCGCGTTCCTGTTCACCAGGAACGTGGCTAGGCCGGTGAACGTCCTGATCTCGTCGTTCTGGGGAGGGCTGCAGGTTCAGTACGGCCTGATGGCTGCCGGAGCCGCGATTACGATTTTGCCCGCGCTCTTTATCGTGGGCTTCATGCAAAGGTACATCATTCGCGGGCTGACGTTCGGCGCCGTGAAGGGCTAGGCAGGAGTCGGCGAGGATCAACTTTGAGAGCACTCGGGCGGCTTTCAGGCGCAGGCGCAGGCGCAGGCCCAAACGTGGGCGCGGGCGCGGCGGAGGCGCGTGTGCGTGCGCGTGAGCATGGGCATGAGCGTGAGCATGAGCGTGAGCGTGAGCGCGAAGGCGAGCGTGAGAGCGCGCGAGCGTGGGCGTGAGACGCACTGGTGGTGCGGTGCACGAGTGCGCAAGACGGTGGTGCGTGTAATCGAGCGACGCACTGACGCTGCAAGCAGGCCTATGGAGGCCGGAAAGTGAGCAGAGGACAACCATGACTGAGATCAGGAAGATATTGCCACACATGAAGGTAACGGATCGCATCACATGGGGTGTGTTGTGTTGGATTTTCTTCAACCTGCTGTGGTTGAGATTCGTTGAGAACTATATACCGCAATGGGTGGGCGCGGTAATCGCGACCGCCCTCGTGGCCGCTTTCATCGTCTTCGGTCCGAGTCCGGGCGCGGGCGATGAGAGCGACGACGAGGACGAGGAAGAAATGGCTCAAGAGGAGGACAGGGAAGGAGAATAGCTGTGGCAGAGGTCAGACTGGAGAACGTGACAAAGCTGTACGGGCGGAAGAGAGCGGTCAGCGATGTCAGTTTCGTGTGCAAGGAAGGAGAGTTCCTTTCGATACTCGGCCCTACCGGGGCGGGCAAGAGCACGATCCTGAAGATGATCGCGGGAATCGAGGACGTTACGTCGGGGCGGATCATGTTCAACGGCCGTGTCGTGAATGACGTTCCTCCCCAGGAACGGAACGTCTCCATGGCTTTCGAGACGTACAACCTCTATCCGCACATGAGTGTGTATGATAACATCGCGTTCCCGTTGCGCGCGCCGCGGTGGGGTCTCAAGTTGAGCCGGGAAAAGGAAAGGGAGAAAGTCGAGGAGATCGCCGATTTCCTGGGCATCGGCGAGCTGCTGGACCGGCTCCCTCAGCAGCTCAGCGGCGGTCAGAAACAACGAGTGTCTTTGGCTCGCGCTTTGGTGAGAAAGCCTGAGGTGTTCCTCCTTGACGAGCCGATAGCCCATCTCGATGCCCGGCTCAAGTTCACGACCCAGACTCTCCTGAAGGAGTTCGCCAACAACTACCATAGCACCATCGTTTACGTGACTCATGACTACCGCGAGGCGCTTGCCCTGTCGGACCGCATCATCGTGCTGAGGAAGGGCAGGATCGAACAGGAAGGTTCGCCAGAGGAAGTCTATTACACGCCGGCTTCTGACTTCGTCGGACGACTGGTCGGGGAGCCGCCCATGAACCTCCTGGACGGCGAGATGGAGGAAGACTTCGGAGGCCTCGTCTTCAGGAGCGGCGAGTCCATAACGCTTCGACCGGATCGTGAGCTCATCCGTCCCATGAGGAACCTGCCACAGGGGCAGGGAACGAAACAGCGCGCTCGCCTAGGTATCAGGTGCGAGTATGTGAGAGTGAGTCGTGACAGGCTCTCGGAAGATGCGTTTCAACTCCCGGTCTACGCGGTCGTTCGTGAGGCGGAGAGCGTCTTGTTCACTTTCCAGGTACAGGAGGGGAAGCTCCTCCATGCCCGGACCCGTGACAAAGACGTCACCGGCTGCGAGGTCGGGGAAAAACTGTGGGTGGAGTTCGACAAGCATAACATGTTCTTCTTCCCAATAACAAACGAGCGTGCTACACGCTTATAGGGGCGTCTCATTATGAGTAGAGTTGATCTAAGTCATGTTTGGAAGGTGTATCCTCGGGGGGACGTGCCGGCCGTCAAGGATTTGACGTTTACCATCGACCACAAGGAGTTCCTCGTGATCCTCGGCCCGTCCGGCGGCGGCAAGAGCTCGACGTTGAGGATGTTGGCCGGTCTAGAGGACATTACACGAGGAGAGATCCGCTTTGACGGGAAGGTTGTGAATAGCCTAAGTCCCGCTGAGAGAAACGTCGCTTTGGCTTTTGAGTCTTATGCGCTATACCAGCGCTTGACAGTCTACGAGAACATCGCCTTCCCACTGAGAGCGAAGGGGATGAAGCAGCCTGAGGTTCATCAAAAAGTGACTGACATTGCCGAACGTTTCGCTCTTACCCCGGTGTTGAAGAAACATCCGTCGTCGCTTGCTGGTGGACAGCAGCAGAGGGTATCATTGGCGCGCGCCTTGGTTCGTCACCCCAACTTGACACTCCTGGACGAGCCGATCTCTCACATGGACCAGCGAGTTCGGGCTGAGATGAGGGCCTTGATAAGGCACATTCATGACACCATGGGGAACACGACCGTGTATGTGACTCACGATCAGGCGGAGGCTATAGCGCTTTGCGACCGAATCGCGATCATAAATGGTGGTATGCTACAACAAATAGGGACCGTCGATGAGATCTGGAACCGGCCGGCCAACAAGTTCGTGGCGTTCTTCGTGGGTGAACCGGCCATGAATTTCGTGACGGGGGTGGTCCAGGACACGAGGAGTGTCTCGATTCCCACCGACGAGGGTGCGAGGGTCTTCAGTATCGCCGGGGAGATAGGTGAAGGGTACGTGGGGCGTGAGATCACCGTGGGCGTCCGCCCTCAGCAGATCACCGTCAGCTACGAGGGGCAGGGGGACAACACGATTCCCGGCAAGGTGCGGCTCATCGAATTCCGGGGTGAGATCACGGTACTCACGATGGATCTCTCGGACATCAAGAAGACAGAGGTCAAAGTCGTAGTCCCGGCGACGGAACGGTACGTCCCCGGGGAAACGCTGTGGCTTCACTGGGAGCCCGGGATAATCCACCTTTTCGACGGAGAGCTTCCGATAGCGCGGGAGAGCGTCCGGTAACGCGGAACACGCTGGGATAGCACGAATCAACACGGTGGGATAGCGTCGATCGATCCCGTTTTCCATCCCGCGGAAACCGCTCATATCTCCGGTGGACGTCTGAAGTCCCAACTAGGCCATCCCAACCAACCCTTCATTCCCCCCTGATACTACGGCCACAGGAGTTGATTGGGATGGTCGGCTTTTAGTCCGGTGCAGCCATTGGAGTGGTAAACTATGATAAAACTATGATACCGGGATACTGGTGTCTACACGATTCTTCAACGGCCCTTCGCGGCATGCGGAACAGGCTTGTGCCGAAATAGGATGACACATCAGCAGAAGGTGATTCAGGTGAACGACACAGCATCCAGCGCGCGCGCAACCTTGCGCCTCCTCATGGAGCGGGCGAGCTGCCGCAACTTCACGAGTGACAAGGTCCCGCCGGACGTCTTGCGGCAGGTGCTGGAGGCAGGTATCCAGGCGCCCACCGGAGGTAACCTGCAACCGTACAGCATAATCAAGATAGAAGATCAGGCTACCAAGGATAGGCTAGCCAAACTGTGTGAAGACCAGCCCTTCATCGCCCGCGCGCCCGTGGACTTTCTTTTCTGCATCGATTTGCACCGGTTGGAGCGCTGGGCGGGCCTGGAGGCCGCGCCCTTCAGCGCCAGAAGGAGCTTCCGGCACTTCTGGATCGCCTTCCAAGACACTGTGATGTGCGCGCAGAACGTGTGCACGGCGGCGGACGCGCTCGGCCTCGGATCGGTGTACGTCGGGAGCGTGCTGGAGTGCTTCCGAGAGCTGCGTGAGATGTTCAGCCTGCCTGACGGGGTGTTTCCCGTCGTGCTTCTCTGCCTGGGTTATCCTGCCAAGGAGTCGCGTCCCTCGCGGCGTCTCGGGGTGGACGTGGTGGTCCACGACGGGGTCTACCGCGAGATGGACGATGCGCAGTTGCTCGAGGCTTTTCGTGAAAAGTACCCCGGGCTCAAGGTGGCGCCCACGCCCGAGCGACTGCGCGAGATCGCCGAGGTCTGTCGCGCCGTGGACGGCGATGCGCTGGCGGACGAGTGCCTCGCGCGTATCCAGGCGCAGGGGTTCATCAACGCGGCGCAGAGATACTTCGGCCTGCACTACCGGGCCGACCTAATGCCCGAGGGCAGCCGCGAGTACCTGCGGATCCTGCGCGACTTCGGGTTCGAATGGGCGGATTGCGCGGTGGACCCCGGGAAGGCTGGCACGGTAGTCGACTGAGTCCGCAGCAGCACGGTTACTCGTACTCGTACAAGGCCGTCCCTCGCTTGAGAAGATCCGGCCGCCCGTTTTCGTAGCGATCCCTCGGGAGCCGCCGCACGGCCCGGCTCGGTCCCGGCGAGGGAAGGGGCCGCCCGTTCCGCCACCTCGCAGCGCGGCTGCGGCGTGTGTCTGCACACTTGACAGTCGAGACACGTTTGCGCACCCTTGAGACAGCGTTGTTCCACGTTGTCAATACTGCGCGGTCAGCCGACGGAAGTGGGAGGGGCTCAGGAATGGGAAGCATCTACGACTTAGTCATCACCGTCAAGGACCAGAAAGGTTCTTGTGCCCTTGGGCACAAGGTTGGAGACAAGTTCTACATCCGAAACGGGGCCAGTCCCTCTGGCCTTTGCATGACTGCGATGGCGGCGCTCATTCCCGCCATATCAGTGCTGATGGTGGGGGGCAGCTTTCCGTGGGAGGACGACCCTGACGCGTCTTGCCGCGCCTGCCAGGACCGGCGGAACCCGGTCACGTTCGAGGTCAGGCGGCTCACATCCTCGTAGCGAGGTGAGCTAGGTGGCAATCACAGTCGCGGAAGCCCTCAAGATAGGTGGGCTACGGCGCGGCCGGTTGGTCGCGGGCGCGCGAAATGCCGGGAACGTGATTCAGCACATAGACACGATGGAGGTCCCCGACATAAGGCCGTGGTTACGGAAGAACGAACTCCTCGTAACCACTGCATATGCCATCAAAGACGACATCCCAGCGTTGGCGCGCTTGATCGAGGCGCTTGCGGAGGTCAAAGCGGCGGGGCTCGTCATCAAGCCGACTCGGTTCATCGGCGAGTTACCCGAGGCTGTAGTAAAGGTCGCCGATGAACTAGGCGTTCCGCTGATAGAGATCCCAGCGGACGTGCCGTTCATCGAGATCACCCATCCGCTCATGAAGGCCATTCTAAGCCGCCAGGCACGTTACCTTGAGTACTCCGAGACGGTCCACCGGGCACTGCTCCGCGTCGAACTCGAGGAGCAAGGATACGGCCCGATTGCCGCCACATTGAGTTCCCTGCTCGACGCGGGCATCCTGGTCTACGATACCGACTTCAACGTCATGGCTTCCGCTGGAGACTCTGAGGTCGTCCCCACCGCTGAGCAACGGCTGTTCCTGAGCAAACTGAATGGACAAGGCCGGACGCGGATCGGCGATTCTTCGTGGGAGTACTGTTGCCAACCGGTACGTGTGAAGCGAAAAGTCCTGGGGTACATCGCTGTGTCGGAACGAAACAAGCAGCTCAACGACATGGAACTCACCGCCCTGGAGCATGCGTGCACGACTGTCGCTCTCGAAATCACCAAGCAGCAGGCTGTCTCGGAAGCCAGCAAGCGTTTGGAGATGGATCTCTTCGACGACCTCCTCGATGGGGCGGTCAAAGTGGAGGAGGTGGCCGAAAGCCGCGCGCGAGCGCTGGGCTGGCCTGTCGGGCGGCCGTTCCACGTTGTCGTCGCTCGTGTTGACGACTTCGAGAAGAAGACGGTTCGAGCCGAGGGAGAGCACATCGCGCAAGCGGTCAAGCAACGCATGGTGCGTGCAGCCGAGCGAGCCATTGCCTCGCAGTGTGGACCGGGGCACGAACAGGCGTCCGCGGTGCTCATGCGGGGCGACAGCCTGGTGTGCCTCATCCCCGCTTCGGGGGAACCTGCGCAGAGGGAGAAGGGTGTATCCGCAGTCAGAGCCGTGCAGCGTGCCATTGCCGGGATTGACTCGAGACTTACCCTCTCCGCCGGGGTATCGCGCGTGTGCAGGCAAATCACGAGCGTGCCGGCGGCGTACAGGGAGGCACGCAACGCCGCAAGCATCGCACGAGTGCTGTACGACGGGGGAGGAGTCGTCCACGTCGATGATATCGCGCTGTACTCTATGCTTCTGGAGAGCGCGGCGCGCCCGGTTCTCGACGGCTTCTGCAAACGCGTCCTGGGGCCACTGCTCGAGCATCAAGAGGAAGCCGCCGTGCCGCTGATAGAGACTTTGGAGGCCCTCATCTCATGCAACGGATCGCGCGTGGAGGCCGCGCGCAAGTTGTTCATACATAGGAATACCCTGGCATATCGCCTGAAAAAGGCCGAGGAGCTGCTGGGAAAGGACCTCACAGATCCGGAATACCTGCTCGCCCTGTCTGTGGCCCTCAAGCTGCGGCGGATCCTGGCAAACCGCTAGCCAGCAGAGCTCGTCCAGCCTCGGGGCTCACTGTGCGACATGCACAAGAGGCCCGCCAGTTATTCGTGCACCCGTCACGGAGGGGAAATATGCGGACATAAGGAATAACGGTTGCAACGCAACGGGAAAGAAGGAGGGATAGGCACCATGTCTTTCAGGCAGAAAGTCGGTCTACTCCTGTGTCTTGCTTCCCTTATCGCGTCAACAACCCTAGCGGTTCATGCGCAGTCCAAGGTCGTCAAGATCGGCGTGTTCGCTCCGCTCTCGGGGTCCATGGCTGTTGCCGGCCAGCACCAAAACGACGGGATCCGCTTTGCGGGGGATGAGATCAACGCATCGGGAGGAGTCTTGGGCTACAAGCTGGAGTTCATCTTCGAGGATGACGAGGGGATCCCTGCAAACACTGTCAACATCATGAACAAGCTTCTCTACCGCGACAAGGTCGTGGCCACCATGGGAAGCAACAACAGCCCGAGCGTCCTGGCGGTCCTGGACGTAATCAAACGGGCTCAAACACCCCACATCGTGCCGAGCGGCGTGGCGTACGCCATCACTCACTCCGGCAATCCGTGGATATTCAGGGTGACGGCCACTGACGAGGTGTTCACGAAGAAGCTCGTCGACTACGGAGTCAGCGAGCTCGGTTTCACGAAGTTCGCTATCCTCTTTGACACGAACGACTACGGCCAGGGCGGAAGAGACCTCGTGATCAAGTGGCTGAAGGGTCACAACCTGTCACCCGTGGCGGTTGAAGGATACAACAAGGAGACCAAGGACTTCACCCCGCAGCTCATGAGCATAAAGAACGCAAACCCCCAGGCGCTGATCATCTGGGGCAATTACACCGAGGGAGCGCAGCTCGTCCGGCAGATCAGATCGATGAACCTGCCGTTCCAGGTCATGGTCTCGACAGGCGTTACCATCGGGAACTTCTACGAGCTGGCGGGTGACGCGGCCAACGGGATCATAGGTATAACCGGCGGTTGGCATCCGGAGCGTTCAGACGCCAGAGCCATCGATTTCATCGAGAGATTCAAGAAGGCAAAGGGATACGTGGCTGACATGAACGTGGCGTGCGGCTACGATGCGGTCATGCTCCTGGCCAAGGCCATGAAAGAAGCCGGCACGGTCACAGACAAGGCGAAGATCCGCGAAGCGTTGTCGAAAGTAACGATGGATGGGATTACAGGGAAGATCTCAATCAACGAGAACGGCGATGGAGGAACTGAAGCCATCTTGTTCAGGGTCAAGGACGGCAAGCCCGTCCTGATACAACCCAAAAAGTAACACGACTCCCGACTCCTGACCCCTGACGAGGTGAGGTACGAGGGTTGGGCGTGCAGGCAAGCCGCCAGTGTGTGGCCTTCGCGGGGCTTGCCCGCACACTCTCCGGCGGCGGCTTCCAGCTCAGGGGGCCGCGCGGGCGATCCGCCGCGGGCGCTCGGGGTAGGCGGAACAGCACTGCAGACTAGAAGATGGACGCCAAGCATGGCGCGGGCACACGATGTCGAGGGAGGAAACGCGATGGGACACGCGTTGGTTACGGATCCGGCCAAGTGCACAGGGTGCTTGCAGTGCGAGTTGGCGTGTTCCCTCAAACACGAAGGGCAATTCGCTCCGTGGCTCGCCCGGGTTGTGGTTCACAGGGAGCCCGAAACTTGCCTGGCCTTTCCCAACGTGTGCCGGCATTGCGACGATCCGCCTTGTGTTCGTGCTTGCCCGGTTGAAGCTCTCAAGACCTCTCCGGGGACAGGCGCTGTCTACGTTGACGTGGTCGAGTGCATCGGTTGCCGGGAATGCCTCGAGGCGTGCTCCTATGGCTCCATCTCCTTTGACCCAGATAAGGGAGTGGCGTTGAAGTGTGACCTCTGCAACGGTGAACCCGCTTGTGTACAGGTCTGTCCTAACGGAGCGATTCGGCTAGAGCGGTGTGGGTGTGCCGCACCGGAAGGCGATCGTCTTGCGAGGCCAGGCAACCCCGGCCGGAGGAGGGCCGATGATGAGTAGCAATTGCGCTATTGCTGTTCTACACGTCGATCTTTCGCAACGCTGCACCAGTGTAGAAAGACTCCCGTTTCCAGACGCTGCAGGATTTCTAGGTGGCCGGGGCCTGGCCTCGCGTATTCTTTTCGGCGAGATGGGCAAGGGAGCGGACCCGCTCGGGGATGAGGCGGTGCTCGTCTTCGCGCCTGGCCATCTCACCGGCACGTGCGCTCCCACTGCAGGAAGGACGACGGTGGTAGGCAAGAGCCCGGCGACCGGGCTCTTCATGAAGTCGAGCATGGGCGGCCACTGGGGTGCCGGGCTCAAGTTCGCGGGGTACGACATTCTCGTGGTTCGCGGGGCGGCTTCCCATCCGACGTACCTGCTTGTCACGGACACTGCGGTTCAGCTCGGGGACGCCTCCCAGTACTGGGGGCTCGACGTCCGCGAAACGAGCCGGCGAATGGCCAAGGAGCTTGCCATGCCCGACGTGGACATTGCTTGCATAGGTCCGTCCGGCGAAAACCATGTCAGGCTCGCCGGGATCATGTGCACATACTACCACGCTGCAGCCAGGGGCGGGCTCGGAGCCGCGATGGGAGCAAAGAACTTGAAGGCGATCGCCGTGCGGGGCCGTACTCCGATAAGAGTGGCGGAGCCTGCCAGGTTCTGGGATGTTTCAGAGGAAGCCCGCAGGCGCATCGCCGGTACGGGCAGATGCAGATTCTACGGGCAGTACGGTACGGCCGGGGTCGTGGTCGGAACCAATGAAATGGAGGCATTTCCCGTCCAGAACTTCCGGCGTGGTCACATGGAGAACGCCTACTCGATAAGCGGGCAGTGCCTCACCGACATGGGCTATCTCGTCCGGCGCGAGTCTTGCTTTGCGTGTCCGATCTCGTGCAAGAGGTACTCCGCGGCTCGCGCGCAATACCCGGGGTCGGAAGCGGGAGGACCGGAATACGAGACAGTCGCGGCGTTCGGCGCCGGCTGTCTCTTGGAGGACATGGACGCCAATCTGAGAGCCAACGAACTGTGCAACATCCTCGGACTCGACTCGATATCCACGGCCTCCGTGATTCAGTGGGCCCTGGAATCGGCGGAGCGCGGCGCCCTCCCCGAGTACGTGGATGACGGGTCTGGAGGCCGCGTCCGCTTGGCCTGGGGCGATGCGGACGCGGTCCTGGCTTTGATAGAGATGATCGCCTACCGGAAGGGGTTCGGCGATGTCCTCGCTGACGGAGTCCGTGCCGCGGCTCAAAAGGTGGGGGGCGACTCCTGGAAGTGGGCGGTCGAGGCGAAGGGCCTGGAGCAATCGCGCGTCGAGACACGCATGGCCAAAGCCTACGCTCTCGCCTTTGCGACGAATCCCAGGGGGCCCGACCACCTATACGGTCAGCCCATGGCAGAATTCGGCTTCTCCCCGGAGGCCCGCGATCTGGTCAAGAAGCTGGCCGGCGACGCCAGGTTCGCTGATCCCGTGAGCACTGAACACAAGCCGAAGCTCGTGGCGTGGCACGAAGAATGCTTCGCCATGACCGACAGCCTCGGTCTTTGCTCTAGGGCGACCCTGTCTACTTACGCGATCACGCCGGGCATGATGGCGGAGATGCTCTCCGCGGCAACGGGGCTCGAAGTCACCGAACACGAGATGCACGAGGCTGCAAGGCGCATCATCAACCTGGAACGCGCGTTCAACGCGCGCGAAGGAGCTGGACGGAAGGACGACAGGCTTCCGTGGCGTTTGATGCACGAGGAACTCCCCAACTCCAGGGGCATCAAGGCCGTGAACTCGGAGGAAGAGTTGGGGGCGATGCTGGACGAATACTACGATATCCGGGGCTGGGACCGCGAGACGGGGATACCCAAGGCGTCAACCCTTCTCAGTCTCGGATTGGAGGACGTCGCGTCCGCTCTCTACGGCAAGGCCGCCAAGGAGCACCTGTAAGCCTGTAAGGAGGAGGTTCCCGAGATGAACGTCCGGGTAGTTGGGATCTCCGGGAGTCCCCGCCACGCGAACACAGACATCATGGTCAAGGAAGCGCTTGCCGCCGCGGCGGAGGTGCCCGGGACGACGACTGAGTTCGTTTCGCTCGCGAACAAGAAGATCTCGGGCTGTGTCAACTGCAGGGGGTGCGTCCGAAAGGGATACTGCGTCGTCCAGGATGATTGGCAAGAATGCGTAAGGCCCCTCGTCGACCCGGTGCCCGACGGCGTCATACTTGGGGCGGCTGTCTACTTCTTCAACATCAACTCGCAAGCCAGGGCTTTCATGGAAAGGTGCACGTCGCTGCTGAAAGGGCTCTTCTTCCCGGAGGCGGTCCAGAAGCCGCCCGATTGGAGCAGGACGGTGGGCGCGGGCATAGCGGTGGGCTTCGATCGCCACGGAGGCCAGGAGCACACGATCTCCAGCATCATTCACTGGTTTCTCATAAACAACTTCGTCTGCGTCGGAGGCAGTCACATAGGCTACATAGGCGCTCCGGGATGGCTCATGGGCGAGAACGACCGCGACTCGATTCTTCGCGACACGGAGCTCGGTCTGAAGGCGTGCCGTATCGTCGGACGCCGCGTCGCCGAGACGGCAGCCCTGCTCAAGGCGGGGCATGAGGCCCTCAAGGGGACATCATGGGACCCCAGGCAGGGGCTGAACGTCCCGGGGGAATCAAAGTGAAGATCACCGTGAACGCGTTCGGCTCTATCAAAGGTCCGCTCAGCGCCGAGGTGGACTTCAGAGAGGGAGCGACGGTGGCGGACGTGGTTGCCTGGCTCAGAGGCGCGGACCGCCTGCCCCAAGTTTTCGAGGGGAGTCGCGACGTCCCCGGGGCTAGCGGGGCAGGCGGGGCCGAAGACGCGCTCAGGGGCCTTCTGGTCGTCGTGAACCACGTCAACGTGAGCGTTCTCGACGGGCCGGACACAGTGCTCAAGGAAGGAGACAGGGTGACGGTTCTCACGGCCATGGCCGGCGGGTGACGCCCGGGCCGGTGGCCGGTGGCCAGTGGCCCGTGTGCCTGTGGGCTTGTGGGCTTGTGGGACCGTTGGCCTGTGGGCGAATCCACCCGCGTCGTGCCGTGGGGCCGGAAGTGTTGTTGGGAGTGTTGTCCTGTGCAGTTCAGTCTCTCTGACGTCCTGCAGATAGTGCTTTCTGGCGTAGCCATGGGATCCATCTATGCTCTCATGGCACTAGGATTCACTATTATCTACAATGCTCTGAGGCTCATCAATTTCGCCCAGGGAGACATGTTCATGCTCGGGGCGACCTTCGGGCTGACCCTGTTCGTGATGTGGCACCTTCCCTTCTCGCTCGCCTTCCTATTGACGGGGCTCGGGGTGGCCGTTGTGGGAATGATCATCGAGCGAACGGTCTTCCGTCCATTGAGGCGTTATCCGGTCCTCAACCTCATAATCGCGACGATCGGCATTTCCATAACCCTGCGTGCGCTGGCCCTGATCATCTGGGGGTCTCAGGCGCTCCTCTTCCCGCCCGTTTTCGGGGACAAGCCGATCTCCGTCGGCGGGCTCGTCGTGATGCCCCACTACTTGTGGATCATCGGCATCGCCGTCGCGGTCATCGCGCTGCTTCAGGCTTTCTTCACCCTCACCCTGCCTGGGAAGGCCATGAGAGCTACGGCTCAGAACCGCGACGCCGCCTCTCTCATGGGAATCAACGTCTTTCGCATGGACTCGCTCGCATCGGCGATAAGTGCGGGTCTTGGAGGTCTGGGCGGCGTGCTCATCGCCCCGGTGTTCTTCGTCACCACAGAGATGGGGGCTCTGGCGGGGCTCAAAGGCTTCGCCGCGGCCGTCTTGGGCGGCTTCGGCACGATTCCCGGAGCCATCGTGGGCGGGCTGGTGCTTGGGGTTAGTGAGAGCCTGGCGGCGACCGTTGCCTCCACATACAGGGATGCCGTGGCCTTCATAATCCTGATTGCGGTGCTTTTGTGGCGGCCCAGCGGCGTCATGGGGACAAAGACGCGATAGGGGGTTGTTCATGGCAACGCCGAGGTTGACCTCCAGGAGAACGCGGCAGGTGTTGGGCATCGCAGCTGTATGCCTCGTGCCGGTGGTCCTGCGCAACAACTACTACGTCCATCTTGCGAACACCGCCATGATAACCATGATCGTCGCCACAGGCCTGAACCTCCTCACTGGGTACTGCGGCCAGATCTCCATCGGCCACGCCGCGTTCTGGGCCGTCGGAGCATATACTTCCGCCCTCTTGACCACCAGGCTCGGGTGGTCGTTCTGGGCGGCTTTGCCTGCGTCAGGCCTTACGGCCGGCGTCCTCGGTTACGTAATCGGGCGGCCCACCCTTCGCCTCAAGGGCGCCTACTTGGCGATCGCCTCGATAGGGGTCGGAGAGATCGTTCAGCTGGTGCTGCTCAACTGGACGAACGGAACGGGGGGCGCCCTCGGGATAAAGGGCATACCGCTTCCTCGATTGTTCGGCTTCGAGCTTGTGACCGAATTGCATCTGTTCTATCTCATCTTTGCCGTTTTCCTCGCGGCCTTTTGGGTCAACGACGGGATCGTGAGATCACCCATCGGCCGCGCGTTTCTCGCCATCCGGCAGAACGAGGTGGCCGCCCAGTTCATGGGGGTTGATATTGCCCGCCTCAAAGTCGTCGCGTTTGTGACGAGCACGGTGTACGCGGGCGTGGCCGGCAGTCTTTTCGCCCACTTGCAGGGTTACATATCGCCGTACGGATTCGGCTTCAAGGAATCCGTGGGCATCCTGTGCATGGTTCTCGCAGGTGGCATGGGTTACCGGTGGGGTCCAGTGATCGGGGTTCTCCTCCTCACTCTCGGACGCGAGAGCTTCAGATACTTTCAAGACTACCAACTCGTGGTGTACGGTCTTCTGCTGATAGTCGTGATCGTGTTCATGCCGAAAGGAGTGGCAGGGTCGGTTCCGGAACTCGCCGGCAAGTGGCGCGGCCGGCTCTGGTGCCGGGGCGAGCGCCGGGGTCAACCCAGCTAGATTGCTTTTGCAGCCGCAGACGCGGGGCGCCTGGGGTTCCCCGTGGTTTCGGCACCTGGGATTCCGGCGGGCGGGGTTCCGGCGGCGGCGGCCGGGATTCCGCGGGCGGGCTCGACCGCGAGGTCGCGGCGAGGGCGCAGCGTGGTGCGTGTGGGGGCGGGCTAGGAATGGCGGTCATCCTTGATGTGCGGAACCTTTCCAAGGCGTTCGGAGGCCTGGTTGCCATAGACGACCTGTCCCTTCAGGTCGAGAAAGGAACGATCCACGCGATCATCGGTCCGAACGGGTCGGGCAAGACCACGTTCTTCAACCTGGTGACGGGGATGTACGCACCTGACGGCGGGGAGATCCTGTTTGATGGCGAGCCCATAAGCGGCCTTCCGCCTCACGTGATAGCCCGCAAGGGAATCGGACGCACTTTCCAGAACCTGCTCCTCTTCGGGGACATGACGGCTGTAGACAATGTCATGGTCGGCCTCCAGTGTCGCAACCGTTACTCTCTTGTCGAGGCGATCCTGAGAAGGGGATCCGGCACCGCGGATCAGATGTACGAAGAGGCTGCCAGGCTCCTCGATTTCGTCCGGTTGGGTGGGTCGCGCGATCAGCCGTCCAGGTACCTGTCGTACGGTGACCAGCGTCTACTGGAAATCGCAAGGGCGCTGGGAACGAACCCGCGGCTCGTCCTCTTGGATGAGCCTGCCGCGGGTATGAATCCTCAGGAGACTATTCTCCTCATGAACACGATTCGCCGCATCCGCGACGAGTTGGGTGCGACGGTGATCCTCATAGAACATGACATGAGGTTGGTCATGAACCTTGCGGAGCGCGTGTCCGTTCTCAATTACGGCAGGCGGGTCTCCGAAGGCCCCCCGGAAGTGGTAAGGAACGATCCCAAGGTCATTGAAGCGTACCTTGGCGTTGCAGAGGAGCAGTGAAGAGTCGAATGTCGCTGAAACATGTAGTAGAAGCAATTGATTTGCTGGACGGGTGGGTCACTGGTAACGACGTGAAAGAGGCCCTCGAGCGTCACGGGCTTTCTCCCGTGATCACCACGGTGGAAGGGGAACGAGGTCGCACGGACTTCGTCAATGTAACAGTGGCGGGCAAGTCTGGAAAGAGCGCGGGCGGCTCCGCCCCGACCGTCGGCATAATCGGACGGCTCGGAGGAGTCGGGGCGAGGCCGGCGAGGATCGGCCTGGTGTCCGATGCGGATGGTGCCGTCGCAGCCCTTGCGGTCGCTTTCAAAATCGGTGACATGCGACGGCGTGGGGACGTGCTCGCCGGGGACATAATGATCGCTACTCACATATGCCCTAATGCCCCGGTCACCCCTCACGATCCTGTCCCCTTCATGGGATCTCCGGTAGATATGGACACCCTGAACAGGATGGAAGTCAATCCCCTGATGGATGCGATACTGTCGGTCGACACCACGCGCGGAAACCGCACCTTGAACCGGCGCGGCATAGCGATCACGCCTGTCGTCAAAGAAGGCTACATACTTCCCATATCCGATGAGATCCTGGACGTCTATCAGAACGTGACGGGGGACCTGCCGGTAGTGCTGCCCCTCACGACGTACGACATAACGCCGTATGGAAACGGTCTGCCCCATGTGAACAGCATAGTGCAGCCGTCTACGGCCGCGTGTGCTCCCGTGATCGGTGTTGCGCTCGTGTCGAACGCCGCTGTTCCTGGTTGCGCAACAGGTGCCACCCAGGCGTTCGACGTAGACGTGGCGGTCAGGTTTTGCATAGAAGTCGCCAAGGTCGTTACGGGCGGCGAGGGCAATTTGTTCGACGAGGAGGCCTACGAAAAGGCGGTGGAACTCTACGGGAGGTTCTCGATCCTCCAGACTGCAGACGGGCGACCAGCCAGATCCAGGTAAGGGGTGGAAGCCGGATGCTGGAGGTCAAGGGGGTTGAATGCTTCTACGGTAACATAAACGTCCTCAAGGGCGTCAGCTTCCGCGTCGACAAAGGGGAAATCGTCGCCCTTATCGGAGCTAACGGCGCCGGCAAGACCACCACCTTGCGCGCCATATCCGGCTTGGTTCGCGTGGCCAAGGGCGAAGTGGTGTACGAGGGTCGCAGCATAGCGAACCATCCCCCTTACGCCATCGTTTCGCGAGGCATCGTTCACGTGCCTGAGGGTCGTCAGGTGTTCCAGGAACTATCCGTGGAGGACAACCTGATCCTGGGCGCCTACACTGTCAAGCAAGCGGCCGCCAGGCGCGAGACCCTCGAACAGGTGTACGAGCGGTTCCCGAGGTTGAGAGAGCGGAGGAGGCAGATGGCGGGAACCCTTTCCGGCGGCGAACAGCAGATGCTGGCGATCGGAAGGGCCCTCATGTCTCGTCCCAAGCTCCTGCTTCTTGATGAGCCGTCCATGGGCCTCGCCCCTATACTGGTCAGGGAGGTTTTCTCCATCATCGAGGAGATAAGCAGGACAGGCACCACGATCCTGCTCGTCGAGCAGAACGCACGAATGGCCTTGAGGCTCGCCGACAGGGCATACGTTCTCCGTACGGGGTCGATAGTGCTCTCCGGCAGCGGTCGTGAAGTCGCGGCCAACCCTGAGGTGAGAGAGGCCTACCTCGCGGAGTGATCGCCCCAGAGTGACTTGCTTGAAGCCGGCACGGGCTTCTTGGTTTCTCCTGGTCCCCGTGGTGGCCGTCCCTTCCTGGATTCATGGATGTGAGCGGACTGTGTGTCCCTCCGGAATGCAGCCCGTCCCCCGTCAGAACGACTCGTGCTCGGTTCGCGCGATTATCTCGTCCTGCAGGGCGCGCGACAGGTCGCAGAAATAGTCGCTGTAGCCCGCCACGCGCACTATCAGATCCCGGTGACGCTCAGGATGCGCCTGGGCGTCGCGCAGCGTCTCGGCACGCACGACGTTGAACTGGATGTGGTGGCCTCCCAGCCGGAAATACGTCCGCACCAGGTGGGCGAGGTTGTCGATGCCATCCTCACCCTCGAGGAGCTTTGGAGTGAACTTCATGTTCAGGAGCGTCCCGCCTGCGAGCACGTGGTCCATCTTCGCCGCGGACTTTATTGCCGCGGTTGGACCCCGCCTGTCCGCCCCCTGGACGGGAGATATGCCCTCGGATACCGGCTGCCATGCGGTACGCCCGTCCGGAGTCGCGCCGGTGACGGAGCCGAAGTAGATGTGGCAGGTGGTGGGGAGCATGTTGATCCTGTAGCGCCCGCCCTTGGTGTTCGGCCGGCCGTCCACTTCCTCGAAGAACGCCAGGAAGACCATTCGCATGAGCTCGTCGGCGTAATCGTCATCGTTCCCGTACCGGGGGGTCTCGTTCAGGAGCATCATGCGGACGTGCTCGAGGCCTTCGAAGTTGCAGCGCAGGGCCTGGAGGATCTCGCTCATGGACATGCGGCTCTTGTCAAATACGTGATACTTGATGGCGGAGAAGCTGTCGGTCACTGTGCCTATCCCCACTCCCTGGATGTAGGTGGTGTTGTAGCGCGCTCCGCCGTCGTTGTAGTCCTTTCCCCGGGCGATGCAGTCATCTATGATCGTGGACAGGAACGGCGCGGGCATGTATTTGGCGTAGAGCCTTTCTATCACGTTGTTGCCCCGGATCTTCACGTCAACGAAGTAGTGGAGCTGCTCACGGAAAGCACGCCAAACTTGGTCGAAGGACGTGAACTCCGCTGCGTCTCCCGTGCGCGGCCCGACCTGTCTCCCCGTGCGTGCGTCGACCCCGTTGAAGAGCGCGAGCTCCAGGATCTTGGGCAGGTTGAGGTAGCCCGTCAGGATGTAGCTTTCTTTTCCGAAGGCGCCCGTTTCCACGCACCCGCTCGTGCCTCCGCACCGCGCGTCTTCCACGGACTTGCCTTGCCGGAGCATCTCCTGGACGACCATGTCGGCGTTGAAGATGGACGGCTGGCCCCATCCTTTCCTGACTATCCTGAGCGCACGCTTCAGGAACCTGTCGGGATTCTTCGCGCTCAGCTGAATGTTGGAGCTCGGCTGAAGCAGCCTCATCTCGTCGATGACGTCGAGTATGAGATATGTGAGCTCGTTGACAGCGTCCGAGCCGTCGGGCTTGAGGCCTCCGTTGTTGATGTTCGCGAAGTCCGTGTACGTGCCGCTTTCCGCCGCCGTCACCCCGACCTTCGGAGGCGCCGGCTGGTTGTTGAACTTTATCCAGAAACACTGGAGCAGCTCGCGTGCCTGCTCCTCCGTGAGGGTTTCATCCTCGAGGCCCTTCTTGTAGAACGGATAGAGGTGTTGATCGAGCCTCCCGGGGTTGAAGGAATCCCACGTATTGAGCTCGGTGATGACTCCAAGGTGGACGAACCAGTACGTTTGCAGCGCCTCCCAGAAATCGCGGGGCGGGTTCTCAGGGACCCAGTCGCATATCTCCGCGATGCGCTCGAGCTCCGCCCGTCGCATGGGGTCTTGCTCCTTGGAAGCGAGTTCGCGCGCGAGCGCGGCATGGCGCCGGGCGTACACGCATATGGCCTCGGCGGCGATGTCCATCGCCCGCAGCTCCTCGGCCTTCGATTGGGCCTCCGGGTCGCTCAGCCAGTCGAGTGAGGCAAGGCTTTGCGCGATCTCTTCCCGTATCTTCTTGAATCCTTTCTTGTATATCTTGTCGTCCGCCACGGTGTGCCCGGGCGCGCGCTGCTCCATGAACTCTGTGAAGACACCGGCCTCGTACGCAGCCTTCCATTCTGTGGTCATCTCCGCGAAGATCAGGTCTCGCATGGACCTGCCTCTCCAGAATGGGATGATCCTCTCCTCATACACCCGCCTGGCTTCAGGAGACGACGTGAAAGGTATTTTCTCGCGGGTGCAGAGCATCTCGAGGTCGTCGAGGGAGTGGCAGCACAGCTCGGGGTATGTGGGGGTGGCCTTGGGCGCGGGGCCCCTTTCTCCCACTATCAGCTCGTCTTCGTTGATGCAAACGGCCTTTCGTTCCATCAAGTGCCGGAACGCCAGCGCGCGCCGGATCGGCGCGGAGTGGGTCCGGTCGTTCGCACAAAACTCGGTCATGAGCTCCGCCCTTTCCGTCGAGATGTACGGGACGGCCTCGAGACTCTGCTGTCGCAGCCTACGCACTCGCTCGTTCATGAGAGTCATCCTCCTATCTTGACCTCGAGCCCGAGTGTCCTGAAGAAGCCGGCGATATCGTCGATGTGTTTGGTGTCCGGCTCGCCCATTGTCTCGAGACTGTACGTCCTGCCTAGACGCTCGTATTTATCCACCCCGATCGTGTGGTACGGGAGCAAGTCGAGGCGCTCCGGGCGCCTGCCGTCGAGCGACGAGATGAAGTCCGCGAGCCGGGCGAGGCTTTCGCCATCGTCGTTCATGCCAGGGATCACGGGGACGCGCAGGATCACCCTGGCCCCCTTAGCGGCCAGGACGCGCAGGTTTCTCAGGACCTCGTCGTTGGAGCGGCCGACGGTGCGCAGGTGGAGGGCGGGGTCGAGGGTCTTGACGTCGTACAGCCACACGCCGACCAGTGGCGCAAGTCTCTCCACGAGCTCGAGGCGGGCGATTCCGCCCGTGTCCACCGCGGTGTGAATGTCCACCGCGCGGCACGCCGCGAGCAGGTCCTCGAGGAACTCGGGCTGCGCGAGAGGCTCGCCGCCGCTGAAGGTCGCTCCGCCCCCCGACTCATCGTAGAAGATGCGGTCGCGCTCGAGCTCCCGCATGACATCGTCCACGCTCACCACCCGCCCGACCATGGTCCGGGCGTCGAAACGGCACGCCCGGACGCAGGAACCGCACGCTGAGCACATCTCGCGCGACGTCACGGGATGCCCGTTCACCATTTCTATCGCTCCCGCCGGGCACGCCGCAGCGCACGCGCCGCAGCCAGCGCATCTGCGTCGCCAGAACATCACTTCCGGGCCAGGCTCCTGGCTCTCCGGGTTGTGGCACCAGGCGCATCGCGCGGGGCATCCTTTGAAGAACACCGTGGTGCGGATGCCTGGCCCGTCATGGACGGAGTATCGCCGGATGTCGAAAACCAATCCCGATCGCACGCGACGAGGCTCCTTTGCCTCACTATAGGTTTACGCCGAGCGAGGGCCACATGATAAAAAAGATACTTCGACGCGGCTCTCCCGAAACCCTACCGCAGAAAAAAGTCCGGGGCAGGCCGGATTCCTGCGCGGGACACCGAAACCAAGTAATAGATGATTATAGATAACCAACGCCGAAGTCAAAACGATGTCCAGGCGCACCGTAAGCACACTCTGTGTGCATACCCTCCACGCCGAACGCAGTTTCTGAGTTCGAGCTTGGGTATCTATAGCAGCACTAACAGCATTAAGGTAATGACAAGGTGATGAGCGAGCCTTGAGAGCCGATGTGAAGCTGCCACACTACCTGAGGATTGAGGCCGATCTCCAGAATCGAATCCTTTCAGGGGATCTCGCACCGGGGGGCGCCTTCCCTCTGGGGCTGAGCTGAGCCAGGAATTCGGGGTCAGCATATCGACAATCAAGAGGGCGATAGCAGCGCTGGTCTCGGATCACCTTCTCGACCGAACGCCTGGGCGCGGCACTTTCGTCACGAGACCCCAAAGCGCCGGCACCGAGGTGCCTTTGCGCTGCTTCCACGAGGAAACAAGAGCCCGCGGTCTCATGCCGGGGTCCAAGGTCTTGACCAAGGAAATCATCCAGTCCCGTCACCGGGCTCCGCGTGGAGACGGGCGGGCCGGGGGACCGTGGGTTACGCTCGGTTTCCGGAAGTACGTGGATATCGAGCCCGGAGGCGCGTATGAGACGAGCCCGGTTGTGTGGCGGGTTCACTCCGGCGACTGGCACGAAGCGGCGCGAGAGTGCCGCCGCTGGTTCGACATCGTGCCGCTGGGCACGGCGGTGGCTCTCATGCTGGCGCTCCTGGTAAACAGGGCTCTGAAGGGGTGACTTTGTTCCGCACCGCGCTCTACATCCCGTCGGTGAGCTCAACCATCGCCATCGGCATAGGCTGGGTGTGGCTCCTCGATCCCCAGTTCGGACTCGTCAACTGGTTTCTCAGGACCGCCGGCATAGCCCACCCTCCGGACTGGCTCAACTCCACCGCCTGGGCTAAACCAGCGCTAATCCTGATGGATGTATGGAAGTCAGCCGGCTACTACATGTGAGAGTAAAGAGTAAGAAGGACTGGAGGATCACGCAAGTGTACCGGTGCCAGGCGAGCGGAAGCGGCATGTGCGGGATGTGCCGGTCTCAGCTGCGTATCGGCGTACTCACGGACATCCATGCAGGGTGCGACCACGGCTCGCAGTTGGGGAGCCATGCGTCCCCGCTGCTCGAGGAGTTCGTACGCGAGATGGGAAGGTTCAACCAAGACCT
>JBLNDA010000076.1:0-29734 GCA_050261175.1 Clostridia bacterium | reverse complement strand
ACCCGAGTTCGACAGCGTCTGGACACACAAAGGGGCTAAAGTGCACTGGTGACAGGCACTCTGGCCCCTCGGCCAGAAAGACGCGTGTATCTAGGATATCCTAGCTTCTGGCTCAGCTGGGGAGATGTCCCACACCTTGGGCGGTTCCTTCACACCGAGCAATTTGAAGATCTGAGCCTGCATCGTCGTGGTTTCTGTCCTCCTCGTCGCAAGAGCCCCCGGCAGCTTGAGCTCTGTCAGGTGCATCCTCTGTAGCTCCTGACGCATGTTCCGCCAGGTATCCTTCGCACGGATCTCAGCCACGCGCACCAACAGCAAAGCAAGCCAAGAGAGCATCACGTGCGCCCTTATCCTGTCATCGAGCCGGTGATACACAGGCCGTATGTCGACAGTGCTCTTCAGGGTCCGAAAGGCCTCCTCCACCTCGATGAGTTGCTTGTATCCCAAGACCACATCCTCAGCGGACAGCGTATCATCCGAGGTTCGAAGAAGGTACTTTCCGTCCAGCTTCTCTTCTTCCCGTATCTTCCCGTAGTCTATCTTTGGCAGGCCACGTTTGGTGCCGGTGAGATACCGCCCATACTTTTCGCTCGAGACCAGCGCGCAGATCGCCTTGGTATGCTCCTTCTCGTCTACCCTCCTTATGCTGGAGAGCTTCTCCTTAAGCTCCGCTATGAGCTTGTCCCTCTCCGCTTTGTCGCGCCTTGCCTGTTCGGGATTCCTCACCAAGACATACCTTGTCCTCGCTTCGCCGTCTCCGACGACGATCTCTTTCACCTCGAGGTTGTCCTCGATACGTGAGTATCGCCCGGCCCGGGATAGGGCCTCTTCTACCTTCTCCACGCCCCTCCGCATGGGCTCGCCCGCGATGTAGTGGCCTCCCGCCCTCTGCAAGTACCGTAGGTTCTCTTCCGAAGCAAACCCCCGGTCCACAACAGAGATCACTCGCCCCAGCTTCCAGCCTACAAGATCCTTCTTGACCTGCTGTATGACGGACATGTCAACGGTGTTGCCAGGCCAGCACCAGCACCTTATCGGTATACCCTCTCTCGTGACCGCAAGTCCGATCACCACCTGCGGCAGGTCATCGCGGCGGTCCTTGGACTTGCCGCGCCGGCGTAGTGAACTCCTCAAATCCCCCGGGTCATCCTCGTCCTCGATCTGGAAGTACATTGAGGTTGTATCGAAGTAGATAAGGTCCACCTCGAGGTTGAGAAGGTGGGCGCACGATGAGAACACGGCCCACTGGATCTGTTCGGAGCACTCGAGAAGGAAGTCCATGGCCCTGTATAGCTGCTGCACCTGGCAGGACGGAAGCCCGGGTATCACCACGTCCTTCTCCACCCACTCTTCCATCGCAAGCTTGCTCGAAGGGCAAAGCGCTCTGTCGGCTACCATGGCGAAGATGGCTCTCTCGACCGGGGTCGTAAACTCCCGCAACCCTGCCGCAGACGAGAGAGCCTTGTCAATGCTGAGCTCTTTCCACAGGCTATCGAGCACCCAGGCTCCGCCCATGGCCTTGCTCGATATGACCTCTACATCATCTGGGTTTCCTGACTGCAAAGCGCAAGCCTCTGCGGGGTCGAGGAACCGGGCTATGCTCTTCATGAGCCTTTTCAAGGCCTCCACGTCCAGGGTATCCGCGCGCCCGAACGAGTAGATCACCTCTGCCTTGGCGCAGCCTGCCTTGGGGTCCCAGACGTTGTGCGCGAGTTGAACGTACTTGGTGACCGAGCCATCCTTGTTTCTCCTGCTGGTAGTCCTTATATACATGTCTAGATTATAGCATGGTTACCAGCATAGTGCAAGCCTATAATAGAGCACGCGTGTGCCTATTGCCTTCTCGGCTTTGCCTGCTGCCCAAACCCGCAAACCCGCATGATACCTAGATCCCCGATCCCGAAAACCACCTCCGTGTGCCTTGCAACTGTCGAACTCGGGCTCAACGGCCCTTCTCGTACGATACGCCGCCTTTCGTTGTTGAGATCGTGCCATTGGGTCTGCTGGGGGAATCCGCCGTGACGTGTTGCAGGATCGCTTTCCCGTGTGTCGAAGTCTGAACTTTACATGAGGTTGTAGGGTTCGTGCTGTATCCAACACTCAGGTGAGACGCGGTGCTGGCGACACCTGGCGGCGTTACTGCGGCACGCGATCCGCGTAGGCGCTGGGTTTCAGGCCACATGCGCCTCTGTCCGGCGGGGGCCGGCCGTGAGTAGAGCGGTCCCGCAGGTGGCAGCCGGATCAGGAGGGCCGTGACGGCGGGGTGCCCCAAGGGAAACAGCGATTCCTGTGAGGAGACGCACGCTCGCTGCCGACGTACGGGGTGTCCACATGAAGCAGGGGAAGGGCAAGATGCGGAAGTGAAGCTACGTGAAGTGCGGATAGAAGACGCGGTGGGGCTCCCCCTTGCATACGACATCACGGAGATCATCCCAGGTGAACGAAAAGGGGCGGTCCTGAGGCGCGGGCATCGAGTTTCCCCGGAAGATGTCCCAACGCTCAGGCGAGTCGGGAAGTCTGTGGTGTACATTGTGGAGCTGGAGAAAGGCGAGGTGCACGAGGACGACGCCGCCCTGCACCTCGCTTCCATGCTCTCGGGACCGGGCGTCAAGGTGGAAGTGCCCGGAGAGGCATGGGCCGACGTGCGTGCAACGCTGAAAGGCCTTCTCAAAGTGGACGTGCGAAGGCTGCTCACCATAAACACGTTCGGAGATCTCCTCGTCGCGACGCGCCACACCAATTCCAACGTGGTTCCCGGGGACATCGTGGCGAAGGCCAAGGTAAGGGGGCTTGCCGTCGAGCAGGAGCGCCTCTCCCACGCGGCTGAGGTCGCAGGAGGTGACCCGGTCATAAGGGTCGTCCCGTTTCGGCCCGCACGCGCGGGCGTCGTCGTGACGGGGCGGGAGATCTACGAGGGGCGCGTCCGGGACGCGTTCATTCCCCTTCTCACGAGCAGGCTCGCCCAGTACGATAGCACGGTTGTTGAGTTTGAGACAGTGCCCGACGAGATCGGGGAGATCGCGCGGGCCATTCTCGCGATGATCGAACGCAAGGTGGACATGGTCCTTGTGACAGGCGGTATGTCGCCCGACGACTGCACTCCACGAGCCATCGAATCAAGCGGGGCGCGCATCGTTTTCTACGGAGCGCCGGTCTCTCCCGGCGCCATGACGCTTCTCGCGTATCACGGCGCGATTCCCGTGCTTGGAGTGCCGGCTGGCATTCTGGCACGCCCAAGGGCGTTTTTCGACCTCATCCTCGCGCGGCTTCTCGCGGGCGAGACCCTGGGACCCGCGGATGTGGCCGAGTACGGCCACGGCGGGCTGTGCCTGGGGTGCGCGACTTGTTCGTTTCCGGTGTGTCCTTTCGGTAGGGGAGCTTAGGCCGGTCGGGGCCTTGGGCGGAAGCCGGGTTGGGGCCCGGGCGGATGATTGGGGCCGCGCTGGGACGAGAGGGCACGCGGGGGTACGAAGCATGATGCTATCGGACTGGGGCGCGCCAATGCTGCTTTCGATACGGGTCGCCACCGTTGCCACGATGGCGGTGGCGTGCGTCGCCACGTTCGCTGCCTGGGCCATGCGAAGGTTCTCTTTTGCGGGAAAGGCCGCGCTCGACACGCTGATTACTCTCCCCATGGTCGTGCCGCCCACCGTCACGGGGTTTGTTCTCCTGCTGCTCCTAGGGAAGAACGGGCCCGTGGGGCGGTTTCTCGAGGCTTTCCTGGGCGTTCGGGTTCTCTTCACATGGTGGGCCGCGGTCGTCGCGTCGGCTGTCGTCGCTTTCCCACTCATGTACGGCACGCTCAGGGCAGGGCTCGACTCCATCGATGAGTCCCTGGAGAAAGCCGGGCGTACGCTGGGCGCTTCAGAGGCGAGGGTGTTCTTCACCGTTACTCTGCCGCTCGCGTGGCCCAGTTTCATCGCGGGTGTCCTCCTGACGTTCATGCGCGCCCTTGGCGAGTTCGGCGCGACCTTGATGGTGGCGGGGTCCATCCCCGGCCGCACGCAGACGATGCCGACTGCGATCTACGTCGCGACTGAGTCCGGGGACATGCGTTCGGCTGGTCTGCTTGCCGCCGTCATGCTCGCATTCGCTTTCGCTGCCACGTACCTCAGCCGGACGTGGTCGGAAAGACAGGTGGGTAGGTTCCGTCGGGCGCGACGGAGCTGAAAGCGTCGTGCCGCTCGGAGCTTGCTTGCGTGCGCGCGGCCGGGGCCGGAGTCAGGGGCGAGCCAAGGGCAGGGACAGAGGCATTCAAGTGGTGACGGGACGGTGTCTAGGCGGGATGGGCGCACTCAAGGTGGAGATGACGAAGCGTCTCGCGGATTTTGCGGTCGAGGTGTCGTTCTCATGGGACTCGCGCATCATCGTCATCTTCGGGCCGTCGGGTGCCGGAAAGACCACAGTCCTCGACTGCATAGCGGGACTTCAGAGGCCGGATAGAGGCACCATCGAGCTCGGCGGGAGGGTCCTGTACTGCTCCGAGCGCGGGATAAACCTACCTCCGCAGCGCAGGCGGGTCGGATACGTTTTCCAGGACTACGCTCTTTTCCCTCATATGACGGTCAAGCAGAACGTCATGTATGGCATAGGCGGACGGTGCAAGCGCGACCGCGGCTTTCACCTGACGGTCCTGGACATACTCGAGATGCTCCGCATCGTGCACCTGCAGGACAGGTACCCCTGCCAGCTATCCGGGGGCGAGCAACAGCGGGTGTCACTCGCTCGCGCCCTCATGACCGAACCTGAGGCATTGCTTCTCGACGAACCGTGGAACGCGCTTGACGAGGAGACGCGCCGCGCCGTTCAAGATGAGCTCCTCGACCTGCAACGGCAATGGGCGATCCCGTTCGTCCTAGTGACCCATGACCGCGAGGAGGCCGAGAGGCTCGGCGATGCCATCCTGTACCTGAATCGCGGAAGGCAGGACCTGCGGATGAGAGTTGGCGTCGGTGGCGCTGCCGCTGCCGCCGACGCTGCCGCTGACCCTGCCGGTGCTGCTGCCGCCGACGCTGACGCCGGCGCAGATGTTGACACCGGTCGCGGGGAGAGTGCGAGGGCCGGTGCCGGGGGGTGTCATGAGAGCACCAGATGAGGCTTCGGAGCCGTCCTCGAATCCTCGGGGGAGGGACTAGTGCCATTCGATACGCTGTGGGTCGGACGAAGATGCGGCGAATAGCAGCGTTTTGCGTTATTGCCGCGGTGTTGCCTATCGCCTCCACCGGCGTTACGGCTGGTGCGCGCCGGGAGATAACCGTTGGTGCGGGAGCGGGCTTGCTCGATGCCCTGCAGCTCATCAAAGCTTCGTTTGAGGCGGCGAAACCCGACATCTCGGTATCGTTGACATTCGCGAGCGCCGGGGCGATAGCGGCCCAAGTGAAGCAGGGCGCTCCACTGGATGCGGTGATATTTCCTGCGGGCGGAGGCCACATGGACACCCTCGAGCACGAGGGGTTCATCGCACCCGAAACGCGGTTCGTTGCCGCGTGCGACACAATCGTCCTAGCAGTTCCCAGCGGTACGAAGGTAGCCGGCGACCCGTGGAAATGGCTGGCGAGCCCGTCCGTCCAGAGGATAGCCATCGGCGACCCCCGGGTCGTGCCGGCGGGAACGTATGCCATGCAGGTTTTGGAACACATGGGGCTCGACAAGCTCCTCGCGAAACGGCTGGTGTATGCGAGAACTGTGCAGCAGGCGCTGACGTACGTAGAGCTGGGAGATGCCGATGCCGGGTTCGTATACGGAAGCACCTTGTACAAGTCAACGAAGGCCAAGATGATTGCGGAGGCGCCGCCTGAGTCCCACGAAGACGTGGTGTTCGAAGGTGCCATGGTGAAGGGGACGCAGCACAAGCAGGAGGTCCAAGAGTTCCTTGCGTACCTACGGTCACCCGAGGCCAGGAAAGCGTTCGAGGAGTGCGGGTTCGGGCTCCCCAAGGAGTGAGGCGAGCGGCTCTGCCGCGGCCTGCTGTCCCGCCGCGGCCCGCTGTCCCGCGGGGCAGGCGCGGGACGCGCATGGTGGGAGGGGGATGGTTTGAGGTGCAGGTCCTTGATTTGTGCAGAGACAAGCTCAGAGAGCTGATCCGTTCCCACGACCTTGCCGCCGATGAGGTCCAAGTAGTCACGGCGCGGCCGCTCGCGCCGGAGGAAGCCATCGGCTCGCCGACGAGGCGCGACTTCCCGCTACTCAAGGGCAAGGAGGTCATGATCCAGGCGCGCTTCCGTGATAGCAGCGGCCAAGCGTTCACCGACATGCCCGCGCCTTTCCAAGGCAGGCTCGCCGACGTCATCGCGCTCCCGCTGCGGTCCAATTACGAGCGCGCCGTGTTCGTGGCCACCTGCAACGCCGTCATGCGCCACCTCAGCCTCGTCGACCACACGATTCACTGCCGCGACAACGAGCCCGAGGAGTGCGCGCGGCTCCTCCGCGAACATGTGAACCGCCTCATCATGGGCTACACAGGCTGCGGCGCCCGGGCTGGCTCTGGCCGTGCCACTGCAGCCTGGCACTCCTATGAAAGGGCTGAAAGGGCTTCCGGGCAGAAGCCGGTTCCGCCGCGCGTCGCCGTCATCGGTCTTCAGCCTGCGATAGTGAACGCCCTTGCGGGGGCGGGTTGTTTCCAAGTCCGTGCCACTGACATGGATCCCACGAACATTGGGACGATCCGCCAGGGCGTGACCATCGAAAGCGCCGACCGCAACGCCGACGTCATTGCCTGGGCGGACCTCGTCCTTTCCACCGGCACGGTGCTGGCCAACGGGACAGTCGAGGGCCTCCTCGCGGTTTTGAGCGGCAAGCCAATCATCTTTTACGGCGTCACCGCCGCCGGACCGGCGCATCTATTGGGTTACCAGCGCTTCTGCCCGTGCTCGCGCTGACGAGGCCCCCTCTTAGCCTCCCAGGTACGCCTCGCGAACCCGTGGGTCGGTTGCGAGGCCCTCTGCCGGTCCCGCCAGCACGATCTCGCCCGTCTGAAGCACGTAACCGTGGTGCGCCACTTTGAGCGCCATGTTGGCGTTCTGTTCCACGAGCAAGATAGTTGTGCCTGCCTCGTTAATCTCTTCGATCACCTTGAATATCTCTTGCACCAGGATGGGCGAGAGGCCCATGGACGGCTCATCGAGGAGCATGATCCTACCGCGGGTCATGAGAGCTCTTGCCAAGGCGAGCATTTGCTGCTCGCCGCCGGACAGGGTCCCCGCCATCTGAGAGAGCCTCTCCTCGAGGCGCGGGAATAGCGCGAAAACGCGCTCCTCGTCCGCCGGGATGCCGTCCCGGTCCTTTCTGGAGTACGTCGCCAGCTTGAGGTTTTCGTAGACCGTAAGGTTGGCGAAGATCCCGCGCCCTTCGGGCACGTGGGCGATCCCCGCCTCGACTACCCGGTGCGGCGCAAGCCTCGAAAGATCAATCCCCCGGAACACGACCGAGCCTGCGCTCGGCTTCACCAGTCCCGAGATGGCCCGGAGCGTCGTGGATTTGCCCGCCCCATTCGCGCCTATGAGGGTCACTATCTGCCCTTCCTCCACGTCCAGCGATATGCCTCTGACGGCCTCTATGCTGCCGTAGGATACGTGCAGGTCCCTGATGGAAAGAAGAGGCTGAGCCATCACGAGGCCTCCTTTCCGAGGTAGGCTTCGAGAACCCGCGGATTCGTCCGGATCTCTTCTGGTGTGCCTTCTGCTATGGTCTCGCCGAAGTCGAGGACCAGTATGCGCCGGCATATCCCCATGACCACGCGCATTTGGTGCTCGATGAGGAAAATAGTGAGGCCGAACCGGTCCTTCAACCAGGAGATCGTCTCGAGCAGCCTGTCGATCTCGTTGGGGTTCATCCCTGCGGCAGGCTCGTCGAGGAGCAGGATTCTGGGATTTGATGCAAGGGCTCGCGCTATTTCGAGTCTTCGCTGTTCCCCGTACGGAAGCGCCTTCGCCGGGCTCGAGGCATAGCGGGCGAGGTTGAAGGTCTCCAAGAGCTCGTACGCCTTGTCCCTGATCCTTTCCTCATCCCGCCGGAAACGGCCGGACCGGAAGAGCGCTGAAACAACGCCGTAGCGGGCCTGGGAGAAGTGCCCGATCCGCACGTTGTCCAGGACTGTGAGCTCGCGGAAAAGCCTGATCGTCTGGAAGGTCCGCGCTATCCCCATGCTCACGATGTCGCAGGACTGCGTACCCACGAGGTCTTTCCCGTCGAACTGGATGATGCCGCGCGTCGGCCTGTAGACGCCGGTGATGAGGTTGAAAACAGTGGTCTTGCCGGCGCCGTTGGGGCCGATGAGCCCGACGACCTCACCCTCTTGAAGATCGAGATTGAAGTCGGATACCGCCTTGAGGCCGCCGAAGTAGTGGGTGAGTTGCTCAACGTGAAGCAACGGCAATTGTGGTCCCCTCCTTCTCCTGTCTAGCCCCTCCTCGTACCCTTTCCTCGCGGGGCACGAATCCCGCGAACTCCCGGAGTCCCATTATGCCGGTGGGGCGGCTGATCATGAGGACGACCAGCATGAGCGGCCCGACGACCCACCGCCACACACCGAGGGGTCGCAAGACCTCGAGTAGAATGGTGTACACGGCTGCGCCTAGGACTGACCCGAAAATGCTGCCGATCCCTCCGAGGTACACCATTACCAAGATGTCCGTGGACTTCTGGATGGAGAAGGTCCTCGGGTTGATGAACTGAACCAGATGGGCGAAGAGCGCGCCCGCCACGCCCGCGAAGAACGCAGAAACGACGAATACCAGGACCTTTGTCTCTCTCGTGTTCACGCTCACGAGGTTCGAGGCGACCTCGTCCTCCCTGATGGAGAGCATGGCCCGGCCGTAGTTCGAATACACGAAGTTGCGGGTGATGTATATGGTGATCACACAGCAAGCGTAGACCCAGGCGAGATTTGTGAGCCTGTTCATGCCCAGGAATCCCCTCGGTCCTCCCAAGGCCTCGATGTTTTCAAGCAGGCTCTTCACGATCATGTTGAACGCCAGTGTCACGATGGCGAGGTAGTCGCCCCTCGTGCGAAAGGATGGAATCGCAACAATGAGGGATGTCACGGCCGCCGCGGCGGCGCCGGCGAGGATCGCGACGGGAAAGGCCAGCCAGCCGAGGTTGTTCCGGAACACCCAGACCGTTACAATGGAGGCCACGTAGGCGCCCACGGCCATGAAGCCCGCATGACCTACGGAGAACTCGCCCATGTAGCCGTTGACCAGGTTCAGGCTGAGGGTGAGGATTATGTTTATCCCCACATACATGAGGATCTGCAGGATATACGAGCTGATCAGGCCGGACCGTTCCACAAGATAACTCGCGGCAAGGCAGGCGACAACCAGTAGGGGCGTCAGCCTTGACTTAAGCACGTCCGAATGCACCTCGTTTCTCCGAAGGCTAGACCTTTTGGGCGGCGACGCGGCCCATGATCCCTGTAGGGCGGACTATGAGCACCACGAGGAGTATGGTGAACGCCACGAAGTCCCGGTAGGTCGATGACGGCAGGATAGTCGGTGTGAATACCTCTACGAATCCAAGGATGTATCCGCCGAGCATCGCCCCGCGGATGTTGCCGATCCCGCCCACCACGGCTGCGATGAACGCCCACCACCCGATTCGTACCCCCATGTACGGGTTGATGATAGGATAGGCCTGGCTATACAGGATCCCGCCCGCCGCCGCCACCGCCGAACCTATGGCGAAGGTGAGAGAGATTATCCTATCGACCGGCACTCCCATGAGCGGCACGACCGTCTTGTCGTACGATATCGCCCGCATCGCCATCCCCGTCATCGTCTTCTGCACCACCGTATCCAGCAGGAGCATCAATACGACGGAGATGGCTATGATCAGGACCTGCAGGCTGGATACGGTGAGCCCTCCTATGCTGTAGTTGGCGGCGGGAAGGAGGGAAGGGATGGCGCGCGGGGCGGGGCCCAAGGTCGCCAGGGTGAAGTGTTCGAGGAAGAGCCCGACGCCGAGGGCGGTGATGACCGCTGAAACGCGCGGGGCGTGTCGCAGCGGCTTGTAAGCTGCGCGCTCTATCAGCATGGCTAGGAGGGCGGTGACGACCATGCTTGCAAGGAGGGTGGACGCGAACACGAGCCATGCCGGAAGGTTCCGCGCCATGAACGCCCCCGATGCGAAAAACCCGATATAGCAGGCGATCATGAAGATATCGCCGTGAGCGAAGTTGATGAGGCGAAGGATACCGTAAACCATCGTGTAGCCCAAAGCTATGAGCGCATATACGCTCCCGAGTTGGAGGCCGTTCAGTACCTGCTGCAATATGACAGCCAAAGTATCACCCCCGAGGTTGTCGCTGCGGCTCCGGCCCGTTCCCTGTGCCGGGGTGTTCCAGATGACGGGCGCCTGGTGCCGGGTGCGGGACGGCGCGTCCCGGCGCGGACGCCGTGCACTAGACGCCGTTCGCCCTGCGCCGGGTGGTCAGGTCAGGCGCCGGGTGCCTGACGCGGAGGGTTGCGCACCCGGCACCTCATGTGAAGACTGCGCGCCAGCGCCGCCTGACCCCGACGATGGATCACCGACCCCAAACACCGAAGACGCGGGACGCCGCCAACCGCGCGCAGAGGGCCGCCCCGTTTCCGTTACAGACGTTCGCCGGGCAGTTCGTTCCTCACGGCGCCACGCTGGCGTAGTACGTGAACCTGCCGCCATTGATCTGGATGAAGACCGCACTTTTCACCGGGTCGCCCGTTCCCTCGAATCTCATGCTGCCCGTAACACCCTCGTATGAAGTCATCTTGGAAAGGGCGTCGCGCACGGCTTCGCGGTCCAGCTTGCCGGCGGCCTTGATGGCCTGGAAAAGCATGCCGAACGAGTCGTACGTGAGTGCCGCCACGTCATCGGGCTTTTCCTTGAACCGCTCCTCGTAAGCTTTGATGAACCTCTGCGCCGTCGGTGTCGCGATGTCGGGGGCGTAATGCGTGCTGAAGAAGTGGCCCTCGATATCAGCGCCGCCCAACTTGATGATGTCAGGGAATCCCCAAGAGTCGCTTCCGAGGACTTTCCCGCCGTAGCCGAGACGGCGCGCTTGCTGGATCTGGAGAGGGACTTCACTGTAGTAGTTGGGCAGGAACAGCACCTCAGGGGCGGCCTGCTTGATCCTGGTAAGCTGGGAAGAAAAGTCCTGGTCTCCGGTGGTGTAGGTCTCGAACGCCACGATCTTCCCACCGTACTTCTCGAAGGATTGCTTGAACACCTCTGCGATCCCCTTGTTGTATTCGCTGGCTATGTCATACAGGACCGCAGCCTTTGTCGCCTTGAGATTGTCCTTGGCGAATTTCGCGCAGACCACACCCTGGAAGTCGTCGATGAAACACGCTCTGAACACGTACCTCTTACCCTGGGTGGTCTTCACGTTGGTGGACCACGGGCTGATCATGGGTACCTTTGCGCTTTCAGCAATCTGTGCCGCCGGAATGGCGTTGCGGCTCGCGTTCGCCCCAATAAGCGCAAGCACCTGGTTTTGGGAGATCAGCTTCTGGGCGACTGCCGCGGCCGACTCAGGTTTGTCCTCGTTGTCCTCGATGATTAGCCTGACCTGGTGCTTGACCCCTCCGACTTCCAGTCCGCCCGCCTTGTTGACCTCGTCAGCCGCCATTTCCGCTGCGTTTTTGCACGACCTCCCGACTACCGGGATGCTTCCCGTCAATTCCGCGTTGACCCCGATCACGATCACGTTCGCGGCGCCGCACACCGAGAACACCATGCCTAATAGCAAGAAGGCCACAACCACACTCAACGCTCTCCTCACTTCTCGTACCCTCCTTGCGCGTGCTGTGTTTTCGGGACCACACGAGCATAAGCCGGCGAGAGATTAGGACAGAGCGGAACACCCCCCTTGCTCGACCAGAATTCGCAGCACGCTGAGTCGTGCAGCGTACCGGCATGCCTGTTCGAGATGGAGCCGGGGACGGGACTCCAAGCCCGGCAGGGCGGAGAGGCGGCCCCGCGGCCGGGGCCGCTCCGTGTGTCAGATCCTTGGGGCGGAATGAATGGGTCGTGTTGGCAGACTTGCCAGTCTAGTAAGGAGTTGCCGGATAGATCTAACTGTAGTGTACATGTCAGGCATTGACGCGTCAATGCTGATGAAGATAATTCCTTCCACGACCGCTCAAGACCGATTTCCGCAGGCCGCCGGTTCACACGAAGCGGACATTGCATAGGGTCCGCGGGATGGTTGGCGACCCCAAGTGAGGGTGCAGGAACGCTCCCGACTTCTGGGGAGAGGAGCGCCGGATTTTGACACCCCTCGTGCAATCACCGGCAACCCCTGCTAATAGTCGGAAGCATTTCTGCACCCCCACTTAGCTGGGAAGGCTTACTTAGCTGGGAGGGCATGATACAGGCGTGCAACATGTTTCATATGTCAGCTCGCTTGGCATGGAAGGAACTACGCCATGACCGGAGAATCGGTGATACTGACATCACCGCAATATGAAACATGTATTGTAACGAACGCGTGGCGTTACAGGCGCAGGGTCCGCAGCTCCGGGGTCCATACCTGACATCAGCATGTCAGCGTGGTGGCAAGGTCACTCTCTCCGGAACGGGGGTGGTGCGAGGGTCGGCGAGGCTGTCACTATCCAGGTTCCTCATGCGCTGCTTGGGAGGTGCGGTCTACCAGGTGCACGGGTCGGGATAGGCGACGTAAGTGCGCAATCATGAAAAGGGAGGCATATCTATGAGGCGGATATTAGCTGTGGCGGTCTTTGGCATCTTGCTCTTGTCGATGCCTGTCTCCGCGCAGAAGACAACGGTTACAGTCTGGTTCGCCGGGACACCCCAGGGCTTCATGGACGTGATCAACAATGAGCTCGTCCCCGAGTTCGAGGCCGCCAACCCCAACACGGACTTGACTGTCAGCTTCGTCCCGTGGGGTGAGTTGTCGACGAAACTCGCGACCGCCTTTGCAGGCGGTGTTGCGCCGGATGTGTTCATGCATGGCGGGGCGGCCACGGCCGGGTTCGCGGCGAGCGGGCGGCTGGAGCCCCTCGACTCCTACTTTGCAGGCTGGCCGGATGCCGCTGACTTCGGTGCGACGCTGGACGCCGGGCTTTACGAAGGCAAACGCTATCTTCTCCCGATGTTCGGGGCTGGAAGACTCCTCGTGTACCGGGCCGACTTCTTCCGTGAGGCGGGTCTTGACCCGGCCAAGCCACCCACGACATGGGAAGAGCTTCGGGCTGCCGCCGGTGCTCTCGCGGTCAAGAAGGACGGGCGGCTTGTGCGTGAAGGGCTGGACCTTCCTATCGCGGGCATCGACGCGCAACAGATCTGGGCTGGTCTTCTATGGCAGAACGGCGGGGATTTCTTCAACGAGGACTGCACGAAGGCGGTGTTCAACAACGCCGCGGGCGTGGCGGCGCTCGAGTTCCTCGTTGGATTCATTCACAGGGACGGCGTAACAGACACCCGGTATGATGTGGGCCAATCTACCGCTCCGCCGCCCATGGCCCTCGGGAAGACGGCGATGTTTTTCGCAGTGCCGGAGGAACTCAACCAGATCAAGACGTATTCTCCAGACGTGTACAAAGAGGTCCGCGTGGCGCCGCCGTTGAAGCACAAGGCTCAAGCGACGCTGTACTCGTTCTCGGGTCTGTTCCTGTCGAAGGACTCCAAGCACAAGGCCCAGGCATGGGAGGCTATCAAGTTCTTCGGCAGCAAGACCTCGCTCGCGAAGATCAACGCGTCCATGGGCACGCTGCCCCCGCGCAAGTCGCTCGCCACGGCGGATTTCATAGCACGCGATCCCAACATCAAGGTGTTTGTCGAGAGCATGCAGTACGGCAAGCCTAACCCCAACATCCCGACTTGGGTGAAGTGCCGCGACGCCATGTCCCGCTACATTGAGAAGGCCGTCTTCGGGCAGCTTTCTCCCAAAGAGGCGCTGGACCAAGCTGCGGCTGAGGTGGACAAAATCCTCGCCCAACAGTGAAGGGACGCCCGGGACGTCTGGGCGGCGGGGGAGGGGCGGAACCTCTCCCCCGCCGCCCTGGCGCCTAGCGTCTGGTTCATGACTTTCGTCCGGGTGGTCGGTGTGCGATGAAGACATGGCGGTACTACTGGAAGAACGGTGACAGGCGGCATGTGATGCTCATGGGGTACCTCTTCATCAGCCCTGTGGTCATCTACTCTCTCGTAACGACTTTCGTGCCGATGGCTGTCTCCTTCTACCTGAGCTTTACGCGATACGACATGCTGACACCCGCGAGGTGGATAGGGCTTGCGAACTATCAAACCATACTCTTCTCGGACGACCTGTTCCGGACGGCGCTTCGCAATACGGCCCAATACGCCGTCGAGGTACTGCCTATCAACATCGTCCTCTCAGTGGGTCTTGCCATCCTGGTAAACAGGGCCATACGTGGGATCACGCTCTTCCGCACGGCGTACTACCTTCCGGTGGTGACGTCGATAATCGCCGCGAGCATGATCTGGTTGTGGATCTATCAGCCGGATGCCGGCCTGCTGAACGTGGTGCTGTCGAGGGTTTTTAACCTGCCGTCCGTGGACTGGCTGGGCAACCCGCGCCTGGCCCTCCACTCCCTTGTCCTCATGAGGGTGTGGAAGGGCGTTGGGTGGAACATGGTCCTCTACCTGGCCGGGCTCCAAGGCATTCCAAGCCACCTTTACGAAGCGGCGAAGATCGACGGGGCGAGCCCCGCACAGCAGTTCAGCGCGATTACGTGGCCGATGCTGAAGCCCGTTACGTACTACATAATCATCATGGGGCTCATCAGCACGTTTCAGACATTCGGCGAGGTCTACGCCATGACCAGGGGAGGCCCACTCGATTCCACGACGACGGTGGGGTATCTCATATACCAGAGAGCGTTCAGCCACTTCGAGATGGGAGAGGCATCGGCCATCGCTTTCATACTGTTCGCCATCATCTTCAGCCTGTCTCTCCTGAATGTGAAGTACTTTCAGTACCGGGAATAGGCGCCTCGTCCCGGCGCGTGCGGGTGTCGACGAATCTACAAGGCCGGTGTCTGCGGGGAGAGCGCGCGCTGGCGGTTGGGACTGCACGAAGGTCTTGCGGGGGATGGATGGTGAACTCGAAACGCCGTGATCACAAGAATCTGGTTCGCGTCCTGGGCACATACGCTGTGCTGTCGGCGGTCGCGGTAGTGATGTGCGCGCCCTTCATGTGGATGCTTGCGTCGTCGGTCAAGCCGAACGAGGACATCTTTGCCTACCCTCCGGCATGGCTCCCGAGCCGCATCACCTTCCAGCACTACGAAAAGGCCTTCTCCCACAACGCGTTCCCGCGCTACTTTCTGAACAGCCTAGTGGTGGCCGGCACCGCCACTGTCGTGAACCTGTTCTTCTGTTCGCTCGCGGGTTACGCCTTTGCCAAACTGGACTTCCCGGGCCGCGACGCCGTCTTCATGCTCATTCTCGGAACGATGATGATCCCGGTTCACGTCACACTGGTCCCCCTCTTCATCATTACGAAGCGATTTCCGTTTCTTGGCGGCAACAACGCGCTCGGTGTGGGCGGAACAGGCCTCATAGACACCTATGGCGGTCTCCTCGTCCCCTATTTACTGAGCGTCTTCGGGGTCTTCATGGTCCGCCAGTTCTGCGCGACCATCCCGGACGAGTTGCGAGAGGCGGCCCGGATGGACGGCGCGGGTGAGTTCGACGTGTACTGGAGGATCATGCTCCCCCTCATCAAACCGGTGCTCGCGACTCTGTCCATATTCGTGTTCACTACGGCCTGGGATGACTTCCTGTGGCCGCTCGTCGTCACGAACTCAGACTCCATGAGGACCGTGCAACTCGGTCTCCAGGTCTTCCAGATGCAGCATGCGGCGGACTGGGGACCGCTCATGGCTGCGACCGTAGTGGTGACCGTGCCGGTGCTCGTTGTGTTCACGATTGGCCAGAAGCACTTCGTTCAGGGGATCGCGACAACCGGTTTGAAGGGCTGAGGAAAGGACTGGTGCTGGTGAGACTGACAGTACGCCAGGTGGCTCAGGTCGCCGGTGTCTCGGCGGCCACGGTCAGCCGGGTTCTTAACGAAAGCCCGCTCGTGGCGCCGGAAACGAGGAAGAAGGTGCTCGACGCGATCAGGGCCTCCGGTTTGACCGCGGCAAGGATGAAGCAAATGAGGGGCTCTCGTGGACTTGCGCCCATTGAAGCGCTTTCGGGTCCGAAGCCATTTGGATGCGTCATAGCGAACCCGAGCCAGAGTCTTGCGTCAGACCATTTCTTCGTCGACGTCGTGGGCGGGGCCATGCGCTACTTCACAAGCATCGGCAAGCAGCTCATCCTTGAGGCGACCGATGGGCTGTATCACGGGGAAGAGTCTCTACCTGCCATGGTCCGGGACGGGAAGGTTCAGGGACTCATAGCCGGCGGCATCCCTATGGATGACGAGTATGTCATTGCTTTGCTCGAGTGCGCCGTCCCCGTCGTGTTCATCGGGAGGTACCTGGAGCAACAGCGCGCCATCACCGCGGTCGTCCCGGACAACGTCGCCGGAGGCGAACTAGCCGGCGAACACCTCGCGGCGTGCGGGTACCGGGAGTTCTTCTATTTGGGCGGCAGCCTCCGGACCAACACATTTCGGGACAGGCTGGCCGGGTTCAAGGCTGCGCTTGAGCGGCGCGGGATAAGCCTTGATGAGAACCACGTGTTGGAGACGTCCATGGACCAGGACGGCGGGTACACGGCGATGAAAGAAGTCCTCAGGCGGGCGCGCGGCACTGAGGGCATCGCAGTGTTCGCGGCCACGGACTGGATGGCAGGGGGCGTCACACGTTTTGCGAACGAGTACGGACTTCATGTGCCCCAGCAGCTGGGGATCGTCGGGTACAGCGACCTCGAGCTGGCCTCGCATTTCTTCCCGCCCGTGACCTCCATTCGGGTGGACAGGCGCGCTCTTGGGTACCTCGCCGCGCGGACGCTTACGGATATGATTACGGGCATCATTGAATGCCCCGTGCAGACGTACCTGCAGCCCAGCCTCGTGAAGCGGAGGTCGACGCCGTGAAGCCTGCGAGACCGCTGAGGATCGTCATGGTGCCGCTCGACGACCGGCCGTGCACAGTGTATTTCCCCCGCAGGATAGCGGGAATCCTGCGACAGGATCTGTGTATGCCGCCGGCGAAGGTCCTCGGGCGTTTCCTCACGCCGGGCGATCCGGCCGCCGCCAGGGCGTGGCTTTCAAGAGAGGGACCAAGCGCCGATTATGTCATAGCTTCGCTTGAGATGCTCTGCTATGGGGGGCTCATCGCGTCACGCGAATGCCGCACCTCGGTGGACGAGGCCAGAGAGGCTCTCAACGTGCTGCACCAGGTCAAGCAGAAGAGCCCGGTGACGCAAGTGTTCGCGTCCAGCGTGATCATGAGGACGTCCATCACCGCGCGCGACGACCGGACGGCGGTCGTGTGGCGCGACATGAACAGGCGCTCGGTGCTCCAGTACAAGCGCGATCACGGCTTGCTGTCGGGCGCGGAAGCTCGGGAGCTTGAGGGGCTTACGGCGCGCATCCCCGCGGACGTGCTCGATGGATATCTCCGGGCGAGGGCGCGGAACCACGAGATCAACTTGAGCGCAGTACGGGCTGTGGCCCGCGGGTCCATCGATTTCCTCCTTCTCTGTCAGGAGGATTCGCACCCATGGGGACCGCACCGCGATGAGCAGGAGCGGCTGCTTCAGCTCGTGGAAACCCTTGGAGTGGGTGAGCGGGTCGCGGTATGCTGCGGCACTGACGAGGCCGGCATGCTCCTGCTCGCGCGGGCGCTGAACACCGGCTACGGCAGCCGGCCGCTCATCCTGCCGGTATACTACCCTGATGATGCCAGGAACAATGTTCCGTTATACGAGGACCGGCCACTGAGCGAGAATGTCACCGTTCATGTCAAGGTCGTCGGGGCGGAGGCACCCGGCCTGGAGGGCCCGGCGGCGGCTCCTCACGCCGTCTGTCTCGTGCACTGCCCCGACCGGGATCCCGTTGATGCGTGGTCGACAGGAACGAGCCAAGCAACAAGCCGTCCACAAAGTGAGAGCCCTGGCGGGTCAGGAGTCTTGCAGCACCGGTCATGCGGGTCTGTTGTAGGGCCGGGTCCTGGATCCGGCTGCGGGTCGGGTGATGGCGTGGGTGCCGGGACTATCGCCCGGCGCCACACAAGCGATCACGTAGCACGTTGCGTGCAAAGAGACTGCCAAGAAGGCCGCCCTTGTCCTATCCCCAATCCCGGACCTGCGCGGCCCCTTGGTGCTGTGCGCACAGCGGACGACTTGCTGCAAGCGCTTTTGGCATGGCGCGCTACCGACACGCCGGTCGGCGTGGTGGATGCCCGCCTCGCCAATGGGGCGGACCCCGAACTCGTGGCGCTGTTGTCCCGTGGAGTAGGCGTGCTCAACCTTGCGGCCTACGCCGGCTGGAACACGGCGGCGAATTCACTCGGGACCGTCCTTGCACACCTGTCGGCGTACCTCATAGCCTTGACCCTGCCCGATTCGAAGGTTGACTGGACTGCCCACTGTGGGTTTCTTGTCGAGCGGTTCCTTGATGACTTGATTTACCAGACCCGAGTCAGGCCCGAGCTTGTACGAATCGTCCATGGGCGTCCGGAGCTGGGATCCATCCATTGCCTGACTCCGGAGGGTTTTCGCGTTCTCAATGACGCTTTGGAGCGGCACATCGTCGGTGGGGCGGCGACGTTCTTGGCCGAACACGTGTGCCACAAGAGCTTCCGCATCGCAGGCCGCGGAGGGCCGGGCGGTTACGGTGAGGGGAACTTCCTGGAGGACTTCGGCTTTCAGGTGGACCTCGTGGGGCTGATGGCAAGGCTGCCCTGGGATCGCCTGTTTGAGGCTGAGATCAGGGCGGACGTCGCCGTGAGTTCTGATCCGCGTTAAGCGGGCCGCACACGGGCACGGTGCACGGTGGGCGGAAGGACATGAGAGTGGGGTGATGAGGTTATGCTGGCATCGCGGGTGATAGGGTGCAGGCTCCGTGGACTCCTGGATGCGAAGGCAATGACACTTGTCGCAAGCCTGCCTGAGAATTCGCCGGACTTGGCGCGGGCCGCCATCCAGGGCGGGGCCGACGTAATCAAGGTCCACATCAATGTGGTGCACCACGCCAGCGGCACGAGGTTCGGTTCTCTCGAGGAGGAGCGGAAGCGGCTTGTTGCGGTTCTGGAGGTGGCGGGAGCGGTGCCGGTGGGGACAGTGCCTGGCGGGCAGCCGGGTATCGACCCCAAGGACCTCGAACCCCTCATCGAGATGGGATTCGACTTCGTGTCGGCGTATGCCGCACACCTATCGGCTGCGTGCCTCGCCGTCAGGGGCGTCGGGAAAATGGTGGCGCTGGACTCGTCCTATGTGCTGGAGGACGCATCCGCGATGGCAAGTCTGGGCGTGGACGTGCTCGAGGCGTCCATCATCCCCCCAGATGGGTATGGAGATGCTCTTACGGCTGCCGATGTCATGCGGTACGCCGCGCTGGCGCGTGCGTTCGGAGGGCCAGTGGTGGTCCCGACCCAGCGGAACATCAGGCCGGATGACGTGCGCGCGCTCATGGCTGCGGGTGTGCGGGGGCTCATGATCGGGGCGGTTGTGGCGGGCACAGACCCTGCGAGCTTTGGCGCCGCTACGAGGATGTACAGACGGGTGATCGATGAGCATGAACGAAGACAAGGGTAGGGCCCGGTACGTTGATGTGGCGGTCATAGGCGGAGGCCCGGCGGGCATCGCGGCGGCCATCGCCGCTGCGCGCCTGGGTGTTCGTGTAATCCTGGTGGAAAGATACGGTTTCCTCGGCGGGATGTCCACAGCCGCCCTGGTGACGCCCATGATGACGTTCAGCGCGGGAGGCCGCCCAGTCATCGCCGGCGTCGCGCAGGAACTCATTGAGAGATTGATCGAAATGGGTGGCTCTCCGGGACACGTGCCTGACCCGGTCGGGTTTGTCGACACGGTGACACCAGTGGACCCCGAGGCCATGAAGTGCGCGGCCGAGGAGATGGTGGTTGAGTCAGGTGCGGAAGTGCTATACCATTGCCTCGCAACGGGCGTTACAAAGGAAACGGCGGTGGAAGGGAAGGAGGCGGCTTTGAAGGCGGGGGAGAAGGAGGAAGGGGGCGCTCCGAGACCCGCGGCTCGGACGAGGGTCACGTCGGTGGAGGTGTCGAGCAAAGGCGGTCCCCTGTCGGTTGTGGCGAGGCAGTTCGTCGACTGCACCGGCGACGCGGACATCGTGTGTCTCGCGGGCGGCGCGTGGCGCGCGGGACGCGATGACGACGGGCTTACGCAGCCTGGGACGCTCTTCGTCCGGATGGCGGGCGTGGACCTTTCGAAAGTGGCTGCATACATCGCCGAACATCCAGAAGACTTTGTCGTGCGCCCACTGGCTGGCGGCGGGGGTGGGAGGCGCCTTGCTTACCTGGGGGCCTGCGGCTTCTTCAGCAAAGTGGAGCAGGCCAGGCTGGCGGGGGAGTTTCCCGTAGAGCGCGACCGCGTGCTGTTCTTCGCAGGGGTCCATCCCGGGGAGGTTTTCGTGAATATGACACGGGTCCCGTCCTGCGGCACATTCACGGTGGAAAGCCTGAGCTCTGCCGAGCTCCAGGGACGCAGGCAGGCGCGGGCGGTGGTGGAATTCCTCAGAGCCCGAATCCCAGGTTTCGAGCACGCCTACGTCGTTCAAACGGGAGCCCAGGTTGGCTTCAGGGAGACGCGCAGGGTCGTCGGTGAATACGTGCTGAGCGAGGATGATATCCTTTCAGGCAGGGAGTTTGTTGACGGCATCGCGCGGGGTGCGTTCCCCATAGACATCCACTCTCCGGATGGACACGGGCTCGTCGCGAAACGCATCGACGGTGGCGTGTCATACTCAATTCCGTACAGATCTCTTGTTCCGGCGGAGCTCGACGGCGTGCTCGTAGCCGGAAGGTGCATATCCACCACCCACGAAGCCCACGCCTCGACGCGCGTCATGCCCACTTGCTTTGCCACCGGCCAGGCGGCCGGCACCGCTGCAGCCCTGGCCGTCCTGCACGGCACGGAGCCCAGGCGGGTGCCGGCAGCTTTCATCCGCTCCGAACTTCGAAAGCAGGGGGCCATCCTCTGACCGGCGGGCTGTGGACTGGGCTCGTCAGTTCTCCGGCTTCCGCAAGCCCCTCAAGTCGGTTGAGGATTTGGTGCTAGATCGCCCGGTCGGCTGGTTCGAAGTCGTCGGGAAACGGGTTCACGAACGGCACCCCGTCCAGCGTTCCGCCCGGACCGAAGTCTTCGCTGAAGACGACCGGGACTTGATTCAGCCTTGTGGTGGCCCAGATCCTGGCGTCCCAGAAAGCGAGGAGGTGCTCTCTCACGCCGCGGACCGCTTCGAGGGTGATTGGAGGCGTGACGTCGAGCACGTGCCATGCCCGGGTATGGTTCTCCACGCTCGCCATCGCGTCCTCGACAGAGATGGGGATCCTTGTCCTGCGAGTGACGGCGTTGAAGTGCTGTAGATAGCGGAACCTGAACCACCGCTTTGCCGGCTGGGCACATGCTGCCAAGGCCTTGTCTCTCAGGTATCGTTTCGTTCTTTGAGTGCGAGCTCGTTTGTCCATGATACACGTGCGTTCGCCAAGTGAGGGTACAGGAAGACTGTTGGACGTCCCCAGCAACTGCCAGTTTGGCCGAGTATGGCAACGGTTCTGCGCGGTTCAACCGGGCCGCATCGACATGTCGGCATCAGGACCGTCTCTGCGCTCTCACTTCGGAGTCCGCGCCCGGAGAGACGTGCTCGTATTATCCGCCGAACCTCACAAGGGCCCAATGACGTTCTTGACATCCGGAATATATAGGACTAAACTAGTCCTGTAAGTACGTGACGGTCTCGCACCGACTCATCAGAAGGGAGCCCTCTGCATCACATGGAGTTCATCAGGAGAAACACTGACTACGCGCTGCGCGCACTGTCCTACATGGCGGCCCACCCTGCGGGGACGGTGTTCTCGGTGTCGGAGGTTGCCCGAGCCGGGCAGATCCCTGAGGGGTTCATGCGTAAGATCTTCCAGAAGCTTGCAGTGGCGGACATCGTCGATTCCCGTCGCGGCCCTCGCGGCGGCTTCTCGCTTGCGCACGATCCTGGGGAAATCACAGTCCTCGAGGTCGTCGAGGCAATCCAGGGACGAGTCGCGGTCAACCGCTGCCTCCTCGGGCGCAACGCGTGCGAGCTGTGGGACACCTGCCGGCTGAGGCAGAGCTGGGTCGGAATCCAGGAGAAGTTCGTATCGTTCTTGAAAGACGTCACCTTAAGGTCCCTCGCCGAGCAGCGGACGAGGCCGGAGCCATGACCACAAGGTGTGGAAAAGGCGCGGCACGCTATGGCGGGAGGGCACCATGGCGGGTGGACTCCATGGCCTGAAGGCGTCATGCTAGGAAGGCGGCATGACGGGAAGGTTCCGTGGCCGGGAGGCGGTGGAACGTAACGCGGGCGATAGAGACAGCGGGCGGCGGTTCAGACGACGGCCGGAAAAGACGAATCAAATGAGGGGGCGAGAAGATTGGCGGATCGGATAAGCGAGCACGAGTCTGTGCGCAGGATGCACGAAGAAATGCAAGGGGCCGGAGTGGCGAGCGTGGTTGAGCGGTTCGAAGCGCAAGGGATGCGTTGCGCGTTCTGCGATCAGGGCATCACCTGCCAGCTGTGCTCCATGGGGCCGTGCCGGATCACGAAGCGCGCCGAAAGGGGAGCGTGCGGCATCGACGCGAACGGCATGGTAATGCGGAACATGGTGCACCGGGCGAACATGGGGGTATCGGCCTACTCATTCCACGCGCGCGAGGTGGCGAAAACCCTCAAGGCTACAGCGCTGGGCAAGACGCCGTTCGAGATCCGCGATAGAGCCAAGCTGGATCTCCTCGCGCGCGCCCTTGGCGTTGAGCCGAGGAGCGAGGGATACGAGGTGGCGACCGCCGACGCCATGCTTGCGGCGCTCTATCAAGACAGCGCGGAGGAGTCGGTGGCGGTGGCGGCTTTCGCGCCGGAAACGCGAAAGAAGATATGGCGCAAACTCGGCATATTCCCCGGGGGGCCCATAAGCGAGCTCGTGGACTCCACGGCCCGAGCCATGACCAACATCGACAGCGACTACGTATCACTTGCCAAGACCGCGCTGCGCCTTGGGGTGGCGAGCTGCTATGGCGCGCTCGTCCCGCTGGAGATCGCCCAGGACGCGTTGTTCGGCACGCCGGCTCCTCACGAAGCCTACGTGGACCTCGGGATCCTCGACCCTGATTACGTCAACATCCTTCCCAACGGTCACGAGCCATTCGTAGGGATGGCCCTGGTCGGGGCGGCCCGGTCCGAGGACGTGCAGCGCAGCGCGCGCGAGGCGGGAGCGAAGGGCCTTCGCATCGTGGGATCCATCGAGACAGGCCAGGAGATCATGCAGCGCATCCCGTGTGACGAGGTGTTCGCCGGTCTCACCGGGAACTGGCTGAACCAGGAGTTCGTCCTTGCCACGGGAGCGGTTGACGTGTTCGCCATGGACATGAACTGCTCGCTGCCGTCACTCGCCCCGATAGCCGAGAAGTACGGCGCGACCCTCGTGTCAGTCTCCAAGCTGATAGGTGTGCCGGGCGTCGAGAAGCGCATCGTGTACGTTCCCGAGAACGCGCGCGAGCAGGCTCTAGAGATAATCGGCATCGCCATCGAGAACTTCAAGCGACGCAAGGCGGCGGGCCGGGCAGCGCGCAACCTGAAGCGCACGAAGGTCCTGACAGGCTTCTCGACAGAGGCCGTCCTCGGCGCCCTCGGTGGCACGCTCGAGCCTTTGCTCGACGTCATCAAGAAGGGTAACGTGAAGGGCGTGGTGGCCCTCGTCAGCTGTACCACGCTGAAGGGTGGCGGCCAGGACACCATGACGGTGGCGGTGGCGAAGGAGCTCATCCGCCGCAACTTCCTCGTCCTCTCGGCCGGATGCGGCAACGCGGCGTGCCAAGTGGCCGGGCTCAACTCTTTGGAAGCGCAGGAGCTGGCAGGCGACGGTCTGAAGGCCGTGTGCAAGGCGCTGGGCGTCCCGCCGGTGCTCAGCTTCGGGACGTGCACGGATACGGGGCGGCTCGCGCTCCTCGTCGGAGCCGTGGCCGGCGCGCTCGGCGTGGACACCGCTGCCCTGCCGGTAGCGGTGACGGCGCCCGAGTACATGGAGCAGAAGGCCGTGATCGATGCGTTCTCCGCTGTGGCGCTCGGGCTATACACCCACGTGTCGCCGGTTCCACCGGTGACTGGCGCGCCCGACGTGGTGAACCTGCTCACGCGGGACGTTGAGGGCCTGACCGGCGGCAGGCTCGCCGTGGAGACCGAGCCTGTGGCGGCGGTAGACGGCATCGAAAGGCACGTCGTAGCGAAGAGGCGGGCGCTCGGCATCTAACCGGCGGCATCTGACTGGGGAGCGCCTGCGGAGGGCAGGAGTTCCGTCTCGTCAAGCCGCAAATGCCCTATGAAACGCGGTCCCGCAGTAAGACGGCGGCACTGGCAGAGGACTACAAAGGAGGGTGAAACATGCCCGTAAGGAAAATCGTGCGGATCGACGAGGGGAAGTGCGATGGGTGTGGCCTCTGCGTGACCCCGTGCGCTGAGGGCGCCATCCAGATCGTGGGCGGCAAGGCGAAAGTGGTCCGGGAAGAGCTGTGCGACGGCGCAGGCTTCTGCCTCGCCGTCTGTCCCACGGGAGCGCTGTCCATCGAGGAAAGGGAGGCGCCGGAGTTCTCTGAAGAGGCTGCGAGAGAGCACGCGGCACACGCGGCGACCCAGCCGAAGGCGCACATGACCCAGCGCTGCTTCCTCTGCGGGTCTGGTGAGGGGGCCGAGGTGCTCATGCCGTGCCGCTTCAAGGGCGACAGCCTATGGGTATGCGTGCGGTGTCTTCCCCGGCTCATCCATGGGTGAGTGCTGGGGAAGCGCGAGGACTCCTGTTCTCGTGCGTTCTTCCGGTAGCGCTTGAGTGAGGCACGCTAATCCTTGTCCGTTCTCCCGTAGTCGCTGGGTGGCCGGTGATTGCACGAGGGTGTCAAAACCCGGCCAGTCGCCCGACAGGCCGGATTTCTGCGAAGCGCGCCCCGATTGGGGCGCCGTCCCCGGGGGCAACACCGGCAACCCGTCCCAAGAGTCGGGAGCATTACTGCACCCTCACTTAGCGGCGGCGGTCCGCGACTGCCGTGAGCATACGTTCCCGCGCCCTGGCAAAACCTATTCAGGGCACGCTCACAGGTGCTCGAGATTCATACGCGCTCGAGCCGCAGTTCGACCTCGTGGGCCTGTGAGGGTCCCAATGCTCATTTGAGAACGCGACGAAAGGGAGCGAGGAGTGTATGGCAGGGTTTCCCAATCTAACGAGCCCGACAAAGATCGGGAACATGGACCTCCGGAACAGGATCGTCATGCCACCCATGGTCACCAACTATGCCTATGAAGACGGGTCGGTCACCGACAGGCTTCGTGCTTACCACGCGGAGCGCGCAAAGGGCGGGGTGGGGCTCATCATCGTGGAGGCCTCGTTCGTCCACCAGTCCGGCAAGGGATTTCAGAACGAGGTCGGCATCCACTCGGATAAGCTCATCCCGGGCCTTCGCAGCCTCGTGGACGCCGTCCACGCCCACGGCGCAAAGATTGCAGTCCAGCTTTACCACGGCGGCAGGCAGACCTCGTCCGATGTGACGGGTGGGCCGCTCTTGGCCCCGTCGCCGATACCTGACCCCACGAAAGGCGAGACGCCTAGAGAAATGTCGAAGGACGAGATCGCCATGATCGTGCGGGCCTTCGGCGAGGCGGCGCGCCGGGCGAAGGCCGCGGGCTTCGATGCCGTGGAGGTCCACGGCGCCCACGGCTACCTCATCAATGAATTCCTGTCTCCTTATTCCAACAAGAGAACCGACGAATACGGCGGGCCCCTCGAGAACAGGTTGCGCTTCCCGCTCGAAGTGGTGCGTGCCGTGCGGCAGGCGGTCGGGCCCGGCTTCCCGGTGATTTACAGGATGAGCGCCGACGAAAAAGTGGCGGGCGGGCTTACCCTGGACGAGACGAGAGAGGTCGCGAAGCGCCTCGAGCGCGAGGGCATCAATGCGCTACACGTTTCGGCGGGCGTATACGAGTCCGCGGTGTGGATCATCCAGCCCATGTCAATGCCGCGCGCGTGCCTGGCGGACCTTGCGAGCGGGATAAAGTCCGTCGTAAAGGTCCCGGTCATAGCGGTGGGCCGCATCAACGACCCGGAGGTCGCGGAAGGGCTGATTGCCCAGGGAAAGGCCGACCTCGTCGCCATGGGGCGCCAGCTTCTCACTGATCCGGAGACGCCGCGCAAGATCGCGGAGGGACGGGCAGCCGAGCTCCGGAGGTGCATCGCGTGTTGCCAGGGGTGCATCGACGAGCTGTTCCAGGACCATCCCATAGGGTGCACCGTGAACGCCAGGACGGGGTTTGAGACAGCGTTCACCCTCGCCAAGGCTCCGGCCGCCCGCAAGGTCCTCGTGGTGGGCAGCGGGCCGGCCGGGATGGAGGCCGCGCGCGTGGCGGCGCTCAGGGGGCACCAGGTCGCGCTGTGGGAGAAGGGGCCCAGCCTTGGCGGCCAGCTGCCGCTTGCGGCAACGCCGCCTCAGAAAGGCGAGATCGCCACGTTCAGGGAGTTCCTCACAAAGGAGATGGGCCGGCTCAAGGTTAATGTACAGGTGAACAGGGAGGCTACCCTCGACGCCATCCGCGCTGAGAAGCCGGATGTGGTGGTGGTCGCGACTGGCGCCCGTCCGGCGCGCGTGAACGTGCCTGGAGCTGACCGACCCGGTGTGGTGATGTCCTGGGACGTACTTACCGGCAAGGCGGCCGTGGGGAAGAAGGTCGCGATCATAGGCGGCGGTCTTGTGGGCTGCGAGACCGCGGAGCATCTGGCCGACAAAGGACACGAGGTCACCATCATAGAGATGCTGCCGCGTGTGGCTTCCGACGTGGGGCCGCTGGTGGGGGCGCTCCTCTTGGACCGCCTTGCAGGGCGGGGCGTGAAGATCGTGACCGGCGCGAAGCTGGCCTCAATCGGCGAGCGCGAGGTCACCGTGCAAAGGGACGGAAAGAGCGAGACCCTCTCGGGCTTTGATTCCGTCATCATAGCGGTGGGATCGGCGCCGGAGGATGGACTCGCGAAGCAGCTTGAAAGTGCCGGGATAGACTACTACGTGATCGGGGATGCTTGGAGACCGCGTCGCATAACCCACGCTGTGTTAGAGGGCATGCGCGTGGCGCACGAGATATAGGGCGTCACGATCGGCGAGGCCGGGGCGGAGGGCGATGGGGAAAGCCATGAGGAGGCCGGAAACGAAGCCGGGGACGAGGCTGCGAACAAGGTCGAGGAGGGATCGCGTGGTCTCCGTTGAATAGCAAAAAGGCCATGCTTCGCAGGGCGCTGCGTGCAAGCGGCGCCCTGCGCGTGCGAGAAGAGACTTGTAGACAAGGGGGTGGGTGGGGAAGTGGCGGCGGACATAGAGGGGGACATGGCGGCAAAGCCGGCGGCGAGGCCTCTCGTGCTGGGCCACCGGGGAGCGCCTCGCGTGGCGCCGGAGAACACCCTTGCTTCGTTCAAAGCCGGTCTCGAGGCGGGGGTGGACGGTTTCGAGCTTGACGTGCAGCTGTCCCGCGACGGGAGGCTGGTGGTGATCCACGATGAGCGGGTTGACAGGACGACGAGCGGCAGGGGATGGGTGAAGGACATGACCCTTGCCGAGCTGAAGGCGCTCGACGCAGGCTCGTGGTTCAGGCCGGAAGGCGGTGGCGCGACCGGCTCCGGCCCAGGCGGCCGCCGAGTCAGCGGCAGCTGCGGCGTCGCTGACGCTCCGTTCGCGGGGGAGAGGATCCCGACTCTCGAAGAGGTCCTCGAGCTTGTGGCCGCGAGGTGCAGACTCATCAACATCGAAATCAAGAGCGGCCTCGTCCTGTACCCCGGTATCGAGGAGAAGACAGTTGCCGTGCTGAAAGGTTTCGGCATACTCGAGAAGACCGTGCTCTCGTCCTTCTATCATTTCTCACTGAGAGCGGTGAAAGCCCTGGACTCTTCGGTGAGAACGGGCGTGCTCTATATGGAGGGGCTAGTGGACCCGTGGGCGTACGCGAAGCAAGTCCCGGCGGACGCGCTGCACCCGGCGTTCTATGCGGTAGCCCCGGAAATCGTCGCCTGCGCCCACGCTGAGGGCCTTGAGGTCAACACGTGGACCGTCGACAACCCAGACGACATGCGCAGGATGGTGGCGTGGGGCGTGGACGCCGTGATAACCAACCATCCCGCCGCCATGCTTGAGGTTGTCAGGGCGTCGTCCGTTTCCTAAGGGGGAAAGAGGGAACTCACAGCTCAGGCGCAGGGAGCAATGGCGAGAACGCCCTGTGCATAAGCCCTGCGTGGAGGCCGTGTATGAAGGCCTGAAAGGAGGATGGCCCGATGAGGCTCAGCTACGGCAAGACGTTCGTCCTCGGCCTCGGCTTCTTCAGCATCTCCTTGAGCTGGTCGATTTACAACTCGTACGTGCCGATCTTTCTTTCGGCTCTCCTGAAGGACGTAGCCTACCGCACCACGCTCATCGGCATCATCATGACTCTAGACAACATCGCCGCCATAACGCTGCAGCCGTATTTCGGCGCCTTGAGCGACAGGACCTGGACGAGGATCGGGCGCAGGATGCCGTTCCTCGCCGCAGGTGTGCCTGTTGCGGCGGTCTTCTTCGCCCTGATCCCGGTCATGAGGTTCGCGCTGGCGGAGATGATCCCGGTCATAGTCGTGATGAACGTCGCCATGACGGCCTTCCGGGCGCCGACGGTGGCCTTGATGCCAGACATCACCCCGTCCCCGCTTCGCAGCAAGGCCAACGGCATAATCAACTTCATGGGCGGGCTGGGCGCGCTTCTCGCGTTCTTCGCCTTCTCGCAGCTTTTCAGGATGAACCCCTCGCTGCCGTTCGTCGTGACAAGCACGCTCATGATCGTAATCCTCTTGGTCCTATTGAAGACGATTCATGAACCCCGCGACGCGGGCGGCACCGGAGGCGGCGCCGGCTCCGGCTCCGGCGGCGGCAATGAGAGAAGCGTGGGGATTATGCGAGCCATGGGCGAGGTCCTCGCTGATCGCGACAAGAGCGCGCTGTGCCTGCTTCTTGCGATATTCTTCTGGTTCGTGGGATGGAGCGGCGTCGAGGCGCTGTTCACACTATACGGCGTCGAGGTTTGGGGCATGAGCCCGGCCACGGCGTCGTTCGTGCTCGGGTTCTTCTCGTTATCATTCCTTGTGTTCGCCATCCCGAGCGGGTTCATCGCCACAGCCGTCGGGCGGCGGCGGACCATACTTGCGGGGATCGTGGGCCTTTCGCTCATGCTCCTCGCGATGACGTTCGCACGCCCAGGCGCGACTCTCACGGGGTTGCTGCTCGTAGGCGGGATCGCATGGGCGCTCATAAACATCAATTCGTATCCGATGGTGGTGGACATGACCAGCGCGGCGAAGATAGGCGCGTACACCGGTCTCTATTACTTCTTCTCGGCGCTTGCAGCCATCGTCGCCCCGCCTGTCTTCGGGTGGTTCATGGACGTCCTGGGGAAACAGGTTCTGTTCATGTGCGCCTTCGTGAGCTTCGCGGTGGCGTTCTGCCTTATGCTGGGGGTGAAACGCGGAGAGGCCGCCCGGACCGCACCGCCCGCGCAGGAGGCCGCGGGCGCGCCGGTAGGCGCGAGGCTGTAGGCAGAGGTAGG
>JBLNDA010000075.1:0-8827 GCA_050261175.1 Clostridia bacterium | reverse complement strand
CGCCGTCCGCGTCCTAGAGCGGCTCAGACGGCGGGGCCATCGCGCGTTGCTCGGTGTGGTGCTTCAGATCATGGTGTACTACTGGTACGTCCAAGGGATCAAGGAAGCGTCCGCGCGGCAGGGCGGGTCAGGCGTGGGTCTCTGAAGGCCCCGAAGGGGTTTGCGCGTTCCCCTGCGTCTCGCCTTGTAGCTGGGCGGTTTCCTCTGCCGACAGTATCTTCCCGAGGTCTACGAGGATGATGAGCCTTTCGTTGAGCCGCGCGATGCCCTTCAAGAACCCCGAGTCCGCATGGGCGACGATGTCTGGAAGTGCGCCAACCGCGTCTGACGGGATGCGGATGACCTCGCACACTGCGTCCACGATGAGTCCCACGGCCGGGCTGCCCTTGATGTTGGCGACCACGACACGGCTGGAGTCGGTCGCTTTGCTTGACCCAGGCGCGGGTGTCTCGGAAATCCCGGGCGCCGCGGTGGCTCCGAAGCGCTTGGCGAGATCGATGACGGGGAGGACCTGGTCCCGCATGTTGATGACCCCCTCGACGAACTCGGGGGCCTTCGGCACGCGCACTATCTCGGGAGGTCTGATTATCTCCTGGACCTGCATGATGTCGATACCGTACTCCCCGTCACCTAGCTTGAACGTGACGAGCTGGAGCTCACCGTTCCTTTCGTCCGCCGCAGCGGGCGTGCGCGATGGGGCAACCTCCGGTTCGTCGGGCGGGACGAGTGACGCACGCGACTCGTCTGCTACTGTTTCTGGCAATTCGACGCCCCCCTCGTTGAACTGATCACGCCTTCGCCCCTGCGTCACACCTTGAACCTGCCGACCGCTTCACGAAGTCTCTGGGCCATATCAGCGAGGGACTCGGCAGAGGCGGCCATCTCTTGAATTGACGCGCTCACCTGTTCGGCTGACGCCGAGACCTCCTCCACCGACGCTGCCGTCTCCTCGGAGACCGACGCGATGGCGTCCACCGCCTTCCTGACTTCCTCGGCGCTGGCGGCCATCTCCTCGGTGGCTGCCGTGTTTTCCTCGGCCACGCTCACTATGTCGTCTATGGCCTTTCCCACACTGTCGCTCGCGTCGGCTAGAGCGCGCGCCGACTCGACAAGCCTCGCGATGAGATTCTCACCCTCAGTGGCGTCCGCCGAGATCTGCGCGAGGGCGTTCCCGGCCTCTTGTGAGAGCGCGCTCCCGGTCTCGACTTCCTTCAGACCCGAGTCGATGGCGGCTACAGCCTTGTCCGTGGCCTGCTTGACCTGGCTCACGAGGTCCGCGATGGCCTTAGTCTCGCTCGACGAGCGTTCCGCAAGCTTACGCACCTCATCCGCTACGACCGCGAACCCGCGCCCGTGCTCACCTGCCCTTGCCGCCTCGATGGCGGCGTTCAGGGCGAGCAGGTTCGTTTGTTCCGCGATGTCGTCTATGACCTCCAGTATCCGCCCGATCTCCTGTGAATGCTTGTCCAGCTCGCTGATGCGCTCGGCGACGGCGCGCGTCGTGCCTGCTATCCTCTCCATGCTGGCGATGACGTTCCGGACCGACTCGCCCCCTCGGGCCGCCGAACTCGCGCTCCGACGCGACGATTCCCCGACGATCTCGAGGGCTTGCATCGTTTCGCCGAGGGATCTCTTCATCCCGCTCACCACTTCGGACGCTTCATGGATGCTCTTCACCTGCGACTCCGCACCCTTGGCCACCTGGATTATCGCCTGGTTGACCTGGCCTACCGACGACGACACCTCGTTCACGCTGGAGCTTTGGTCCTGCGCACCCGCGGCCACCTGCTGGACGGTGTCGGATATCTGCTGCACCGCCTTCGCCGACTCCTCCGCGGACGCCGACAGCTCCGCGCTGGTGGCCGCCACGGTCTGGGCGGAGGCTGTCACCTCTCCGACCAGCGACTTCAAGCTTTCGAGCATGCTCGCGAATGCCTTGGTCAACACGCCGATTTCATCCGTGGATCGGGCCTGCGGACGCTCGGAGAGGTCGCCCTGGGCCGCCTTGTTGGCCGCGCTGACGAGCCTCTGGACCGGGTCGGTGACGGCCTTGGCAAGCAGAAGCCCGAGCAGGAGGCCCAGCAAGCTGGCGATCCCCATGATGGCTATGACGTCGCGAGTCGCGGCGGACGCGGTCTCATCGGCTTCAGCCACGATTGCGTTCACTTGTCCGTCTACTGTGGATATGATCTCGTCGATGGAGGCGTTCAGCCGGTCCCCGACTTCCTGTCCGCGTCCGCGGAGCAAGGCGACGGCCTCCTGGTTTCGCATCTGCCTTACGAGGCTTACCGCTTCGTCCACGACAGCCGTGAACTCCTTCCACTCCTCACCCACAGTGGCATGGAGCTGCTTGTCCTCGTCCGTCACGAGCATGGATCCCGCATGCCCGTAGTCGGCCTCGAACTCGCTGCGGTGATTCTGGATCTCTTCCTCGCACGCCTTGGACTCCGCCTCTGTTGTGCTCGTGGCTAGCTCGAGCACGCGCAGCCCCAGGTCGGACACATGCCCCCCCATCTTCTCGAGGTACTTGATCTTCGGAAGCCAAGTGGTGGCGAGATCGGTGGCGTCGGCCTTGACCACCTCGAGCCGTGTGAGAGCGAACGCTCCGATCCCGACGCCGACGCCGAGAAGGAGCACCACGAGGGCTATGATCTTGGATCTCATGCGCACGTTCAGGAACCACTTCACCGTACACGCCTCCCAGCTCTGTCCCTTGTTGCGTCTGTCGCAGGGTTGTGTCTGTCGTAGGCCGCTCGCGCGGACGCGCGGGTCTCACCCGCTGTGTCGGCAAGGCCGGCTCGAACGTCGCTCCAGCCGCGGTCTTGTGGAGTGCTACGGGAATTGCAGGTCCGTGCGCATCAGGTACGCCCTGAGCGCCTCGACAATCGCGGGATCGAACTGCGTCCCCGCGCAACGCTGGAGTTCGTCGATGGCCGCGCGGAGCGGGAGCGGCGACCTGTAAGCCCGCTCTGTCACCATGGCGTCCAGACTGTCGGCCACGCACAAGATCCTCGAGCCGAGGGGGATTTCGTCCCCGGCCAGCCTGTCCGGATACCCGCGACCATCCAGACGCTCGTGGTGATGGAGCACGATCTGTGCGATGTGGATGAGGCCGGGCACCTCTGAGACGATTTCGTAACTGAGGCCAGGGTGCCTTCGGACTTCAGCCATCTCTGCCTCGGTGAGCTTGCCCGCTTTTAGCAGGTAAGCTTTCGGAACTCCTATCTTCCCTATGTCGTGGACCAGCCCGGCGAGACGCAGAGCGCCTTGTATGTCAGGGATCAGCCCGAGTTCGCGGGCGATGGTCGCACTGAGGTTGCCCACTCTCGTGGAGTGTCCCGCCGTGACTGGGTCGCGCATCTCGACGAGGGCTGCTGCTGCGAGCAAGAGCGCTCTCTGGCGGGACGCGTCCAGGGGTCTGTGCGAAGACAGTTCGGCGATGAGTCGGTCCAGCATCCAGCTCGTCTCCCATGTGGCGCGTGTGTGCCGCCTGCTGCAACTGCAAGGAATGCAAGGGATTCCTAGCCCCTGTCGGGTGTCCTCCCGATTGCGACTGCGGCAGCGACACGTCAACCGCCTGATCGGCTAAGCGGAGCGGCAGTCGACACGAACAAGAGATGATCCCCAGGAGTCGCGCGAGGTCCAGGCCGCTTTGCCGGGAAGCCCTCTGCATTCCGAAAGCCGGGGCGGCGAGTTGCCCGTTCCCGGCGACGTGCGACTGACGGCTTGTTGAGTTCCAAGGAGAACGCGGTTGCTCGAGGCAGCACTGGAAACCCTGCCTGATGCTGGATATGACTATTCGACGGGGATCGAGGAATTCCTGCAAAGTCCGCCATTTCGGCAAAAGGTCGAGCTGGAGGCAACCGACGGGGCGCCCGGGTGCGACAACATACGACTCGTGTCCCACGCCCGCACCCGGCTTTGGAAGGAAGACACCTACTCCTGGGCGACGATGTCCTCGAACTTGTAGGTAAACTCCACGAGCTTCGGGGACATGAGGATGGGGCAGCCGCAACGCACGGCAAGGGCCACGGCGTCGCTGGGGCGGGAGTCCAGGACGAGCGACTTGCCGTCCTGCCGCAGATGGATTTCCGCGAAGAACACTCCTTCTCTTGCGTCGGTGATGACGACTCTCTCCACGGCCGCGCCGAGGTTGTCGCACATGGTCTTGAGGAGATCATGCGTGAGGGGGCGCGGTGGTTCTTCACCTTGCACCGCAATGGCTATGGACTGGGCCTCAAACGGGCCTATGCCGATAGGCAGGATGACCTTTTGGTCCGTGTCGGTAAGCAGCATCGAGAAGCCGCTGCTCTCATCCGCGATGACGCTCAGGACCTGCATTTCCAGCACCGCAATCACCTTCCTCTATGTTTCTATTCTACCACAGCTGCCGTGACCTGTTCCCCCTCCACGAGGGAAATTCTCGTTCCGCCGCAGAAACTCGCTCCGTTTCCCCAGCCGTGAAGGAATACACGGTCCGTGCGGCGAACGTGTGGTAAGCCTGGGGAGACGCCGTGGATTGGAGGACTGGACTGGAGGTCGCCTTCTTGACATCTCGCGAGGGTTTGTTCAAAGCCGCAGGCATAATAGCCTTCGTATCGATCATCAGCAAGTTGCTGGGGTTTGCGCGGGAGACGTCGCTCGCCGCCGTGTTCGGCGCGACAGCCTCCACCGACGCCTACCTCGTGGGCCACACCGTACCCATGCTCGTCTTCGCTGCCGTTGGCGCGGCACTCGGGAACACGTTCATCCCGGTGTTCTCCCAGGTGAAGCAGGAGCGGGGACGCGAGGCGGCCTTCCGCACGGCGAATTCCGTCATCAACGCGGTACTGATCCTTTCTCTCGGCTGTGTCGCCGTGGGCGAGCTGTTCGCGGGCGCCCTGGCGCACCTCGTGGCTCCAGGCTTTCACGGGCCAGCGCGTTCGCTTACTGTGGCCATGAGCAGGATAATGTTTCCGATCATCCCGTTTCAGGGTCTTTCGGGCATCTTCACGGGGATGCTCCAGGCGGAAAGCAATTTCGCCGCCCCCGCCCTCGTCAGCCTTGCTTTCAATGCGGTCTTGATCATCTCCATCCTCGGGCTCGGGCCCGTGTTCGGCATCAGAGCCGTGGCTGCCGGCACAGTCGCGGCCGTGGCGGCGCAGGCCCTCCTCCAAGTGCCGGCGCTGGTCAGGCTGGGCTACAGATGGAAGCCGATCCTCGACCTCCGCGACCCGGGGCTGCGGCGAATCGGCGCGCTTGTCGGGCCCGTGCTCGTGGCCACCGCAGTGGGCCAGCTCGGGGTCGTGGTGGACCGCGTGCTTGCCTCGGGCCTGGCCGAGGGGAGCGTGGCGGCGCTCAACTACGGCAACCGGCTGATGGGACTCGTGCCGGGTATCTTCGGACTCGCCATCGTCACGGTCATGTACCCGACGCTGGCGGGATTTGCGGCGACGCGGGATCTCGTGCGCTTCGGGAAGGCGTTCGCCGAGGCCGCGAAGATGATCAACTTCATTTGCGTGCCGGTGGCGGTGGGCATGGCGGTGCTGAGGGTGCCGCTCGTGCGGCTCGCTTTCGAGCGCGGCGCTTTCGACGCGCGCGCCACGGAGGCCACGGCGTGGGCGCTCCTTTTCTTCTGCGTCGGGGTGGGCGTGTTCACCCTGCGCGACATGGCAAACCGCGCGTTCTTCGCCCTTCAAGACACCACTACCCCTATGATCGTGGGTGCGGCCAGCGTGGGGATAAACATCGGAGCGAACCTCCTCCTCGTGGGGACTCTCAAACATGGAGGGCTCGCCTTGGGCACATCGCTGGCAGGCGTGTTCGGCGTGGGGGTGCTGTTGTGGAGGCTACGCAGCCGCGTGAGGGCGCTCGGCACGGCGCTGAGCACGAGAGTGACGACGGCTGCGGCCCCGCCGCTCCGGGCGCCATCGCCCCCCGCACGCTCGGGGGAGGCCGCCTTTGCCGCGCCCCAGCTCAACCAGGGTGATACTTGTCCACCGGGGATCGGCGGACAGGCCATCCTGAGCTCCCTCGTGCGGGTCCTCACGGCCTCGGCCGCGATGGGAGTGCTGGTGCGGTTTTCCTACCTTGCGCTCGAGGCCTGCGCGCCCGGCGCGGGCATCCCCGCCCAGGGGGCGCGCTTGTTCGGGGCGGTCGCCGTGGGTGTCGTGTCATACGCGGCACTGGTGTGGATCCTGAGGGTTCCGGAGGCCGCCCTCGTCGTGGACACGGTTCTGAGGATTCTTCACCGCATCGGCGCTACCGTACGCGGCCGGCGGAAGGCGCCGGAGCGAGCCTAGAAGACCCCGGGATTCCATCCTTCTCCTTCAAAGCCCCGATCACCCTATGGCATTGCCCGCTTTCTCGTGGTAAAATGTCCATTAATACATAGCCTGGGCACACTACTCCTCGCGTTGCCCGCGATGGAGGGTGTTCCGGGCGCCGGAGGGAGACACCATACATATGCCGACCGCGCCAGACGCACGTTCCAGAGGGATCATCGCAACATACGGCGCCTATCTCCCGAATGTGGATCTGGACGCAGTGGTTACGCTGGGGGAAGGTGGGACGCCGCTCATCGAGGCGCGCGCGATCTCGGCGGCGGTGAGGGAGGCGCAAGCAGCCGCCCGGGCTGAGGCGGGCGAGGGCGGGGCCGGGGCGGGGGCCGGAGCCCCCGGAACCAGCGGCGACGACGCGTTGCGCGTCTACCTCAAATACGAGGGGCTGAACCCCACCGGGTCTTTCAAAGACAGGGGCATGGCTTACGCCGTGAGCAAGGCGCGGGAAGCCGGGTATCGCGTGGCGGTGTGCGCGTCCACGGGGAACACCTCGGCCTCCGCGGCCGCCTATTGCGTGAGGGCCGGCATGAGACCGGTGGTCGTCATCCCGGAGTCCGCTATCGCCGCGGGAAAGCTCGCTCAGGCGGTGGCCCATGGGGCGGCCGTCGTGGCCGTCCGGGGCAACTTCGATCAGGCCCTCGCGGTAGTGCGCGAGCTGGTGACGCGGCACCGGATCGCGCTCCTCAATTCCTTGAACCCAGACCGCATCGAGGGCCAGAAGACCGCGGCTTTCGAGGTGTGCGACCAGCTTGGAGGACGGGCGCCCGACTATCTCGCGATTCCCGTGGGGAACGCGGGCAATATCACGGCCTACTGGAAGGGCTTTCGCGAATACAGGGAGTGGGGGAAGGTCGCGTCGGTCCCTCGCATGCTCGGCTTCCAGGCGGCGGGGGCGGCGCCCATCGTCGAGGGGCGGCCCGTCGAGCGGCCGCAGACGGTGGCGACGGCCATAAGGATAGGAAACCCGGCGAGTTGGAAGAGCGCGGTTGCTGCCAGAGACGAGTCGGGTGGCGTGATAGAGAGCGTGACTGACGATGAGATCCTCGACGCATGCCGCCTGCTGGCGGCGAAGGAGGGGGTCTTGGTGGAACCTGCGTCGGCCGCGCCGGTGGCCGGCGTGTTGAAACTGGCGCGCCGCGGATATTTCCTGGGTCAGCGCGGCGCCACCATCGTGTGTGTCCTGACCGGCCACGGGCTGAAGGATCCCGACGCCATGATGCGGCTCGGGCCGTCCCCTCTTGTGACCGAAGCGGACATCGCTTCGGTGGAGGCCGCCCTCGCCGCTGCCGGGACGCCGCTCTACTGAGCGCTCTACCGAAAACACCACCCGGTTGCGGGTGGTATGGCGAGAATGAACCATGATGGCGACGAAAAAGATGAGAAGGAAGGTGATCTTTGTGGCCGAGTCTGTCGAAGTCCGCGTACCGGCGTCTACGGCGAACCTCGGGCCGGGTTTCGACGCCGTGGGCATGGCCCTCGAGCTCTTCAACGTGGTGAGGATGGGCACTACTACCACCGGCCTCGAGATCACCGTCCTCGGGGACAGCAGGGACCAGCCGCTCGACTGGACGAATCTCGTGGCCCGGTCCGCCGCCGCTCTTTTCGAGGAAACGGGGCTGCCCGTGCCGGGGCTCCGCATTCACGTGCACCAGAGGATCCCGGTCTCACGGGGTCTTGGATCCAGCGCCGCCGCCATCGTGGCGGGGCTCGTGGGCGCCAACGCGCTTGCGGGCTTTCCTCTCACCGCGGATGATCTGTTCCAACTCGCCACCGAGATTGAGGGACACCCCGACAACGTGGCCGCCGCCCTCTTCGGCGGCTTTGTGGTCAGCGTAGCGGACCGGCGCCACCGCCTGCGCCATGTCAAACTCGACGTTCCCAGCGGCCTTCATCTCGTGGTCGCGATACCTGATTTCCACGTGCCGACAGAGCTCGCCAGGCGGGTGCTGCCGGGCAGCGTGACGCTGGCGGACGCCGTTTACAATATCAGTCGAACCGCTCTCCTCGTGGCGTCCGTCGCCTCCGGAAGGTTCGACTTTCTCGGCGATGCCATGTCCGACAGGCTCCACCAGCCGTACCGGGCTGCCCTCGTCCCGGGCCTCGATGACGTGCTGGCGGCGGCGAGGGAGGCGGGAGCGCTCGGAGCTGCGCTGAGCGGGTCAGGCCCGTCGGTTGTGGCTTTCGCCGCATGCGACCCGCACCGCGTGGCCAGGGCCATGGCGGCGACTTTCGCGGAGAACGGGGTGGCGTCCCGCACGGTGGTGACGCGCGCCTGCCGCCGGGGAGCAGTTGTGGGTCACGGTCTCGAAGCATCCGCAGATGAATCGCGGGCGAACGAGAGTCCGTTCGGCACGCGCGGGCCGGGGAGCGGGATTCGGCCCAGCATGAGAAGGGCGTTGCGCCGAGGCGAGGTGCGTTCGTGAATTCGAGGGCGGGTTCTCGTGAGGAAAGCGTCGTGGGCCGCGGCGCCCGGGAAGTGCGATGGGACTTCTACCTCGAGGATTGCG
>JBLNDA010000074.1:0-6232 GCA_050261175.1 Clostridia bacterium | reverse complement strand
TCCCCGCCGCGGTCCTGCCACCACGGCCCGGTCATGTAGAGAGCGACTCCCTCGCGTGTCGCGGGGTCACGGGCGAGATCGCCCGCGCTGAGCCCGCTCGGGGCTTTCAGATCTGGAGCGATCTCGGCTAGGGGGATTACGACGAATCCCCTCTCCCACATGCGGGGATGTGGAATCTCAAGACCTTTCCAAAGCGCTTGACAGTCCTGGCCGGCCTCAGGACGTCCTTCAAAGTACAGCAGGATGTCGATGTCGACGGTCCTCGGGCCCCACCTGATGGTGCGTTCTCGCCCCAGGCTGGCCTCGATACCCTGGCACAGCTGCAGGAGCCTGAGGGGTGGAAGGCCGCACGTGATCGCGATGACGGCGTTGAGAAATCGCCCTTGCTCCGTGTACCCCACAGGCTCTGTCTCATAGAGGGACGACACCCTCTCGACCCTCACGTGTCCCGATCCTTCGAGCATCTTGACGGCCTCAGCCATGTTCCGCCGGCGGTCGCCCATGTTCGACCCCAGCCCGAGATAGGCGAGGCCCGCCATCAGCGTTCGGGCCTCCTCACGATCTCCACCTCCACGTAGTCCAACACTCCGCCCATGGCCACGTCGGGCTTGCGGACCCTCACGGTGACCTCGTCCACGTCATGAGCCGACAGGATCTCCTGCGCGATGGTCTCGGCCAAGGCCTCAATGAGGTTGAACTCGCGCTCCTCCACTATGTCCTTGACGAGCGTGTACACGTCCACGTAGTTGATGCCGCCGGCATCGAGGTCATCAGCTTGCGCGGCGGTGGATAGGTCGCCCGCCAGTTCTACGTCCACCTCGAACCTCTGGCCAAGCTCCTTCTCCGCCGGAAAAACCCCATGATACCCGTAGAACACCATGTTCCGGAGGACGATCCTGTCATTCGGCACCGCCACGCTCAGCCCCTCCTCTCACGATGGCGTCCGCCATCCTCGCCACCCTGACCATGTATCGCACGTCGTGGACGCGGACGATGTCCGCGCCTGACGCTATAGCAAGCGCCACCGTAGCGGCGGTGCCCTCCAGCCGTTGGTCAACGGGGAGGTTCAGCACCTTTCCAATGACAGACTTGCGGGACGTCCCCACCAAGATGGGAAGGCCTAGGCTGCGAAACTCCTTCAGCCGCCTGAGGATCTCGAGATTGTGGGCCACGGTCTTGCCGAAGCCGATCCCGGGGTCGATGACGATGTCGTCGCGGGGGATGCCGCACGACTCGGCCCGGGCCACGGCATCGCGCAAGAAACCAAGGATCTCCCCGACCACCGAATCGTACCGCGGATTCTCCTGCATGTCGCGGGGAAGCCCTTTCATGTGCATGAGCACCACCGGAACACCCGCCCGCGCCACGACCTCGCCGAGGCGCGCATCCAGGCGTAGAGCCGAGATATCGTTTACCATGTGGGCTCCCGCCTCAAGCGCGGCCTCCGCAACCTCGCTTTTGTACGTGTCCACCGAAATGGGAACGGGGGTGTCGGCGGCCAGGCGCTTCACAACGTGGATGATGCGCTCCATCTCTTCGTCCAGCGGGACCGGCCGAGCGCCGGGCCTGGTAGACTCCCCGCCGATATCGATGATGTCGGCGCCCTCGTCCACGAGGCGCCGGGCGTGGTCCACTGCTGCCTCGGTCGTCGCGTGCTGTCCGCCGTCTGAGAACGAGTCGGGCGTCACGTTGACGATGCCCATGATGTAGGTTCTCTCGCCGAGCATGAGCGTATGCTCGCGCAGCTTGAGCGACCGCCGCGTCCGCGCCACCGGAGGCTCACAGGCGTCCAGCACCTCCCCGATCTCGCGGGCGATGTCACGGAGGCCGAACGGTTGCCGCGAGAGCCCCTCCGCGGCGCGGCGCAGCGTGCGGACGGTGCCCATGAGGAGGACGTCAGTCGAGTCCGCGGAAAGGGAGGCGACTCCGTCGCTGACCGCCGCCTCCCCGCCTTTCGAAAGCATCTCCTCTTTGATGAGGATTGCGGCCCTGATCGGCACACGCTCGAGACGGATGACCCTGAACACTCCTTTGGGAGCCATTATGGACACGCCTTCGGGCGCGACACCTATGTCGCGCATCTCCCGCGCCAGGTCGTCCGCGTCGTTCACGAGGACGAGGCGCGCGTTGTGAGAGCCCGCGCTGTGCCCCTGGTGCTCCTCAGCCACAGCGACCACCCCGCGTTCCGTTCCCCCGGCTCTCGCGCCTCAACACCCGCATTCCCGTTTCCCGCACAATCCGGCTTGTCAGGCAGTGGCCGGATTCCCGCACCCGACACTCCTCGCGCAATCTCCCGCAGCCCCTCACGAGAACCGGAAGGGTTTGCGCACCTCCACTTGGGAGCGCGGCAGAACGCCAAGGCGGTACAGTTGACGAAGGCGGTGCAATTGAGATGAGGCCTTCCAAAGAGCCGACTGCTCAAGTCTTGCGATTGTCTTGCGGCATGCGCCCGTCACGCCATCGCGATCGCGCCGTTCAGTTCAAGTCAAGTGGGCAGACGTTCAGGCAGACGTTTCCTCGTCGGCAAGCGAGCCAAGACCAGCCAAGACCGGGGTCTAGACCACCTTGACCCCAAGGGTGTGTTCCATCTCTTTGAGCGCGAATTCGTGCGCTGCCGCGTCAAACGACGCCACGCAGTCGCGCGGGACGGTTACCTTGTAGTTCAGCATCCGCGCGTCGGCGGCGGTGTACAGGTCGCAGATGTTCGTGCACACACCCACTAGCACTATCTCGTCGACACCGAGTTCGCGCAGGGTGAGGTCGAGGTCCGTCTGGAAGAACCCGCTGAACCTGCGCTTCGGAATCACCTTGTCGCCGGGGCGAGGGCGGATCTCATCCACGACGTCAGCGCCGGGGGTGCCGGCGACGCAGTGGGGTGGAAACATGGCGAATTCCGGGTCGTCCTCGGCGTGCCTGTCGCAAACGTAGATTACCGGCCATCCGGCTGCGCGCGCCTCGTCGATCTTGCGCGCTATGGCCTTCACAACCTTCGCCGCCGCGGGGCCTATCGAGAGCTTCCCGCCGGAGTCGATGAAGTCCTTCAACATGTCGATGACTACAAGCGCCTTGCCGGGCATAGTTCACACCCCTTTCAGACAGCCACGACCGGACAGCCACGACTATCTACGACCGCCCGGCGCGCGCAGCTTCCTGGCGTGGCCCCGGACCCCGTCGAGGCCGTCGGCCCCCCGACCGTCCGGTTCCCGAAGTCGTCGAGACATTCGCGTCCCCGCTCACTCCAGCGCCTCGCGAACCCGGGCCATGACTTCGTCGCGTATGGTCTCTCCGGACTTCAGCGCCTTCGCCATCTCTTCGCGCATGGCGGCCACGAAAGCTTGGTCCTTGATGGAGCCGAGGTTGATCAGGACATTCAGGTACGCTCCGTGCAGGGCCGCGTCAGCAGCGAGGCAAGCCACCGCCGCGTCGGACAGCGCGCTTTGCGCTCCCTCCCTCACCGCCAGACCGGCGAGGCGCATCACCTCCACCGCTCCCTTCGCCACCTGCGAAGGCACGCGGCAGGCCTCTTTGAGGGCTTCCTGGATCGCGGCGCCACGGGACTTCTTCTCTTCGTCGGTGGACTTGGGCAGCCGGTAGGCGGCCATCACGGCTTCGAACGCCGCGGCGTCCTCGTCAACGAGCTTCTCGAAGTGGCGCCTGAGGTCGCCCGCGATCTCCACGGCCATGGTCATGTCCGCCTCTACGTCCGGCTTGCGCGCGGCCCCACCTTCGTGAGCCGCCTCGGCAGCCACTTCGTGAGCCGACCTGGGCGACGCCGACGCCGACGCCGACGCCGGCGCCAGCGGCGGCGCGGGCGCGGGCGCGGGCGTCGCCGTTTGCGTTTGCGCACTTCCCCCGGCGGCCAACTTACGAAGGGTGAGCGATCCCACCATCCTCACTAGGGCGGCAGCGAGCGCCGCCGCGAGCGCCGAGACGCTGCCTCCGCCGGGCGTTGGGGAACCCGCCGCGACCTCGTCGATGAAGCTCTTGACTGTCAGGTTCGTAAGGCTCACCGGACGCGCCTCCCCTCGCTCACCACGAGCTGTCCGCGCTTTATGACCTTGTCAACGAAGTTGGTTCCGAGCTGATACGGCAACTTGAGGTGGGTGTCTACGTCAGCGACGACGATGTCGGCGATCTTGCCCACCTCTAGGCTTCCCATCTCGTCACTACGCCTGAGGGCGTGCGCCGCGTTGATGGTGCACGCGCAAATGACCTCCTCGGGGTGCAGTCTCATGCCGAGGGCAGCCAGGTTCATCACGAACTGCATCGAGAGTGTGGGCGACGTGCCCGGGTTGAAGTCCGTGGCGAGGGCGACTAAGCAACCGGCGTCGATGAAAGCCCTCGCGTCGGCGTACCTGCCGGCCATCAGCGTGAACGATGTGGCGGGAAGCAGCGTTGCGACGACGCCGGCCTCCGCCAGCCGGCGCATACCGGAAGGCGACGCGCAAAGGAGGTGGTCCGCGCTGACCGCACCGACCTCCGCGGCAAGCTCCGCGCCTCCCATTGGCGCGATCTCGTCCGCGTGCAGCTTGGGAGCGAGCCCGGCTGCCTTCCCCGCCTCGAGAATGCGGCGGCTCTGTTCGACTGAGAAGACTCCTTCCTCACAGAACACGTCGCAGAACTCCGCGAGCCTCTCCGAGGCCACACGGGGGATCATGTCTTCGATGACGCGTAACACGTACCCATCGGAGTCCCCGCGATACTCCGGTGGCACCGCGTGCGCCCCAAGGAAGGTCGCCGCGACGTCGGCGGGGTGGCGCTCGGCAAGCTCCCTTACGACACGGAGACACTTCAGCTCCTCGTCCGGGGACAACCCGTAGCCGCTCTTCACCTCCACAGTCGTCGTGCCGTGGCAAAGCATGACGTCCAGGCGCCTCAAGGCGATGTCCACGAGCTCCGACGCGGGAGTAGCCCGGGTGGCCCTCACCGTGGACAGTATGCCCCCACCGGCTGCCAGTATGTCCATGTACGAGCGCCCCTCAGCCCTCTGGGCGAACTCATGCACCCGAGAACCGGAGAACACGAGGTGAGTATGGGAATCGACGAACCCGGGCAGGACCACCTTCCCCGCGGCGTCGACCACTTTGGTGTCGGCGTCCAGGTCCACCTTCGCTCTCACCTCGGCGGACGTGCCCACCGCGACGATGCGATCGCCGAACGCGGCGACGCTGCCGCCTTCGATGACGCCGAGCTCGCGCATGGCCTCACCCGTGCGTGGACCGCCCGCGACGGTCACAACCTCGTTCGCGTTCTCCACAATGAGGTTGACCCGGATTTTCACGTCCATACCCTCCCGCTCTATTTCCGTCCCGCGCTCTATTCCCACATACGGGTCTCCAGGACTTGCTTGCGGCCGAAGTCCTCGATGCGGAGGTAGTGTTCGGCGGCTGCGAGGAGGGCGTCGAGCGGCACGAGGCCCACGATCTCGCTGCCGACTATCGGGACACCGTATCGCTCGGCCTCGGACTTCACGAGGTTGAACACCACGTGCATGGGAGTCTTCTTGAAGTTGGTGAGGTTCATGGAGACCTGGGCCAGGTTGCGGTCTTCGAGCTTGATCCCGAGAGCCTTCACGTACATGAGCCCGCCGCTCGAGGCTCGGACGGCGCGGGCTATCTTCTTCGCTATGGACACGTCCGGAGTGCCCAGGTTGATGTTGTAGGCAATGAGGAATTCACGCGCCCCGATGACCGTCGCCCCGGCGGTGGGGTGCATCACGGGGTTGCCGAAGTCCGGGCGCCTTTCAGGCAGATGGATCTCTCTCTTCAGACCCTCGTACTCGCCCCTCCTGATGTCCGCGAGGTTTCTCCGGTCCGGGCGGGTCGCGGCCTCCTCGTAGAGGTACACGGGGATGCGAAGCTTCTCCGCCACCTCAGCGCCTAGTTCACGCGCGAGGGTGACGCAATCCGCCATGGTGACGCCGAGGACGGGCACGAACGGCACCACGTCGGTGGCGCCGATACGCGGATGCTCTCCCCGGTGCTCCTCCATATTGATCAGCTCCGCGGCCTTGGCGATGGCGCGGAACGCCGCCTCTTTCACCGGGGCAGGCTCGCCGATGAACGTCAACACAGACCTGTTGTGGCTGGGGTCGGATGAGTAATCGAGAAGTTGCACGCCCGGGACGCTCTCGACGGCTGAGACTATCTGCTGAACGACCTCGGGCCTGCGCCCCTCGCTGAAATTCGGAACACATTCGACGATCTTCCTTGACATGTTTCTCACCCCGTCG
>JBLNDA010000073.1:0-44960 GCA_050261175.1 Clostridia bacterium | reverse complement strand
GCTTCGCGGTGGCGTTCTGCCTTATGCTGGGGGTGAAACGCGGAGAGGCCGCCCGGACCGCACCGCCCGCGCAGGAGGCCGCGGGCGCGCCGGTAGGCGCGAGGCTGTAGGCAGAGGTAGGCAGGGCAGCCCACCGGCTCAGTACCTTCGGACTCTGGGCAGCGTCGCGGTGCCGGGCTGAAGCTGCGGCGCACCGCGGCCCCGGACGACGAGCGAGACGACCTGCAGTGTCGATCGCCGTAGCTCCGTCCGGACGCGGCGGCCCAGGGCCTCATGGCACCGCGCGGTCGTCCAGGCATGCATTGGTCCGGTGGGCTGGCCGCGCTCCTACACGGTGCTGCCGCGCCTGCACCTTTACACGGCGCTGCACGTGTGCTATACTTTTCGATGCGAGGCAGTTGCCGCACTCAGGCGAGTGTTTCGAGGCGAGCGTTCAGATTCCGGCGCCGACGTAGCTCAACGGTAGAGCAGCGCACTCGTAATGCGCAGGTTACCGGTTCAAGTCCGGTCGTCGGCTCCATAAGTTTTGAGGCGCCGCAGGGGCTTGCGGCGCTTTGCTGTTTCCGCGAAACCAGCAAGGCCGAGAGTGTTGGGATCAATTCGGGATCAAACCGGGCTCAGTAGGACGCGTCTACTTGGCTTCCTGCCTGCTGCTCGCCAGTATGCGGTCCGTCTTTGCGGCGGTATCCTGATCAACGCTTCTGAGCGCGTGAGCATAAGTGTCTGCCGTCGTGCTTATGTTGGTCCTTGGCAAAGAAGGCCGCGGCTTTTCTAGAATCTCACGCTCCTCACGTAGGATGTGCACATCTCGCCTAAGTAGCCTGAGCTCCTCACGCTCCGCTGTGGTCAGGCCTTCACGTTCCCCCGAGTCGATCTCTGCCTGGCGCACCCACCTACGCAATGACTCGGTGGCTACCCCCAGATTCTTCGCGATCTGACTCATCGCCTTCCCGCTCTCACGTACCAATCGAATGGTCTCGGCACGAAATTGCGCCGGATACGGCGGCCTAGTCGGTGGCGGCATGCGGACACCCCCTCTGAAGATCGCACCTCCAAGCTCCTCTGTATCCACAAAACCGGATCAGGCCCAATGGCTCTCCTTGAGATAATGCTCCTACATACCTGGGCGGAATGGTACTACCATGAGGGGATACTTCACGGCGATATCCCGGATAGCGACCGCCTCCAAGGAGACACCACTCACCGGTATGACAATGCCTAGCCATCCCCTCCCAGCCCTGCACGAACACCGAAGCCCTGGATCACGCCGGGGCTTCCCCACTCTGCAGCGGTGACAATCTCTCCGGCGCCACCAACGCCACGGAGTCCCGGCTTCTACAATATGGCGCTTCTGATACGTTCTTGTCGATACGCGATGGCTGAGGAAGGAATTCCTCGACTAATGTCGAACAATTGATGTGGTTCCACGCGCGACAGTTCCGCATACGTAGGGGACAGGTCGGTATTGATAAAGTACAAAGGGGTTGCGAAGGCTTGCTGACAGAGTTCGTGGTTACCAGCGCACAGAAGGAGACTGAAAGGCTGGCGCCTGTACCTATGGGGGTATGGGTCGGTAGGCCTTGTCAGCATGCCATTCTCTGCCCCCCCCCCCCCCCCCCAGGGCGCCGGAACCTTAGCATATCGTCGCACGCATGGTCATGCGCTAAGTAATCCCTTCTATAGACGTGATCGTTCGTTTCTGGGAGAGGTATTCTTGCCGCTTCTCCTGAACTCGCCGTTGCCACCGGGCTATTATCTCCGCCGCACATATGCTAGCCGCGTAGCCTCTGTGACACGTCCTTTCAGATATGCCGCCTGTGGGGCCCCGTGCTCTTCTCCGACAAAAAGGACTGCGAACTTGTCACGAGCACTCAACGTCTCATACTTCCAGCAAGCTTCGAGGGGCCCCATCTTCCTGATGCAGGTCCAACTTACAGCTTTTGGCCGTTGGGGGGTGCCCACATGCTTGACCAAATCATCGCGGAACTATCCTCTTACAAACGGCTCGGTACACCTCAGCAACGCGGCCTCCTGGTTGCAACCGCTGCGCTCGTGGACATGCGCTGCCCGTTCACGGCAGCCCACTCAATGAGGGTCGGAATGTACAGCGAAATCATAGCTCGGGAAATGGGGCTCATCCGAAGCGTCCAAAAGGCTCTGAGACTTGCCGGGCTCATCCACGACATCGGGAAGATCGGCATACCCAAAGCCCTGCTCCAGAAGTGCGGTACCCTGACCGATGCCGAGAGCGCGGAGATCCGCAAGCACCCTCTTCTAAGCTACGACATCGTTTCCGATGTACCGGGGCTCCTCGCCATCGCCAACATCGTGCTCTACCACCACGAGCGCCTGGACGGGCGTGGATATCCTCACGGCATTGGAGGGGAAGAGATTCCGCTGGGGTCGCGCATCTTGTGCGTGGCCGACAGCTTTGACGCGATGGTCAGCGAACGCCCGTATAGACCAGCGATGGCGATAAGCGATGCCCTGAGGGAACTCGAGAGATGTGCAGGGACCCAGTTTGATCCTGACGTAGTCCAATGCTTCAAAGCTCACGTGCAGCTGAGAGGCATACAGCCTTCCCCGAACCAGGCAAGTATGCGCCTCAGGGCCGGGATTGACCTGAAACATCCAGACTAACGAACGCAACTGGCGCGTCGCTGTCATCAAGTTCTGGGAGTGGCGATATATGGGAAGCAAGGAAGTCGTTGTCCGCGGTAGGACAGTGGAAGACGCGCGGCTCATAGCTAGCAAGACCCTCAAAGTCGACGAGAGCCAACTGCGAATAGAGGTGGTGTCCAGAGGACGAAAGGGTTTCTTCGGCTTCTTCAAGCGCCCTGCTGCCATTCGGGTAACGGTGGTCCCGCAGAAGAAAAGCCAAGAAGGCCAGAACTGCGGCTACGAACCAGAGCTTGACGGAACAGCGGGAGTAAGTGAAGGCAGACTCCGAGTGTGGGGCCCGCGCGGGAAGGGAGAGCCCGCGGTGGTCATCCCGACATCCGGGGTTATCCTGCGCGTAAACGGGGTCGTCGTCCATAGCCCTAGACCGATAAGCCAAGACGACGAAGTCGATATTGAGACCGTAGAAGAAGTTCATTCCGCTCGGGTCGAAGTGGAGATTTCTGACGATGGCTTCATCGCCAGCGTAAGGGTATCCCAGCAGGTCACCATTCGCCATGAGCTGATGGACCAGGGTCCCCAGAACGTGCTCCAGTTGCTCACTCGCCGTCATGAGGAGCGAGCTAAAGTCATTACTCCCGCTCAAATCGAAGAGGCCCTGAAGGCGAAGGGGGTAACCGTTGGCCTCGACTATGAGGAGATCCTGCGGGCGGCGGATGCCGCTGACGGAATTCCACGCGTGGTGGCTAGGGGTGAGCCGGTGAAGGAAGGGCGGAACGGCTTTGTTGAGTACCTGTTCAACCGGAAGCCGACCGAGATTGTACACGAAGAGGAGGAGAGGGCCGATTACTGGGAACGGTATGTCTACCCTTCCGTGAAAGAGGGAGACGTGCTGGCGGTATTGCACCCGCCGGTGCCGGGCACCCCTGGCAAGAAAGTAACTGGAGAAATGGTCATGCCCCGTCCTGTGAGCGAAGCTGTGTTGCGCGTAAAGGACGGAGTGAAGCTCAGCGAAGACGGTCGAAGGGCCGTCGCGGTCATAGCCGGCAGGCCTGTTCTCGAAGGTCGTTGGGTGCCGTACCTGAGGGTCGTGCGGTTGATGGTGCACTCGGGTAACATAGATATCAAGAGCGGCAACGTGCGCTTCTGGGGAGACCTATTGATCCTCGGCAATGTTACAGAAGGAGCAGAGGTGTCTGCCCACGGGGATATTACCATAATAGGGGATGCAACCGGCGCGGCGCTCCGAGCAGGCGGCAAAGTGGTGTGCCGCGGAAACCTGATCGGGTCTCGAGTTCATGCGGGCGGCCTGAAGTCGTTGTACAGCCGGCTGGCTCCTATACTGAATGATCTCCAAGAGATCCTCGGCTGGATCATTCAGGAGACCACCAGAATTCAGCAGCATCCTTCCAACCGAAGGAGACTGAAGAAGGGCGACATCAATAGGATTGTCAGGCTGTTCATCGAAAGAAAGAAAAAAGAGCTTGACGCGATTGCGACCGAATACACTATTGCCCTTCAGGCAGCCGACTTACCATTTCCCCCTGCCATCCGTGAGTTGGTCCAGGATATTGCACGCATAACCCTCGGCCCGGTAGGCCGGACGGAACCCATCCCCGATGATCTGAAGAGTATCCTTGAAAAGAAAGAGGAAGTTGATTACCTGCTCGACTCACTGCCAGACCAGCCGGGAGACATCCTTTGCTCTTACGTGCAAAACAGCGTCCTGGAGGCCAGCGGCAGCATTATCGTAACGAATGAAGGATGTTTCGATTCAACTCTCCGGTCGGGGAAGCAAGTCGAGGTCAAGGGTGTTTTCCGCGGTGGGAAGATACAGGCCATGGGGAGTGTATTCGTCAAGGAAGCGGGTTCGCCAGGACTATCCGCTGGGAAGGTGAAGATCAAGGCCGCAGAGCAGTCTACCATTAGAATTCTCAAGGTCTATCCTGAGACAACGGTTCAAGTCGGCGGTCGCTCCCACGTTTTTGACAAAGAGGGGGGTTCCGTAAGGGTATACCTCGGGCCGAAGGGCGACCTCACCATCGAAGCCTTCCGAGTGTGATGCGGCAGCTTCATGCTCTAGCCCTTCGATCTCATCTTGTCGCATCTGTGGGCTCTTGGTCAGCCCTCTGGTGGCATGGGTTTCCACATTCAAGGGATGACCTTTCGTTCTCGGACGCGTTTGCGCCAACCGCGAGAGAGCCCGGCCCCGAAGAAGGGACCGGGCTGGGCCGGTGAGGGAGAGTGCAAACCCTCATTCCAGGGAATCAACGGCAGCCCCCGACATCATACCTGCACCGAGTCAACTGCTATGCTGCAGATCCTTTCGATCGGAATGGCTAGTGCCTTGACCACTTCAGTCTCCACCAGTTCTCCGTCGCTCAGCGTCTTCACCACAATGCAACCGTCCTTGCAGGCCACCAAGACCAGGAATTCGTCGATTATCTTCCGAATCCTGGCATTCTGAGCCGTCTTGCAGCATTCACCGCATTCGAAGGTGACGGTGACACAGAGCGAGTCGAGATCTCCGACGTGTTTGAGCGCCCCGAGCAGGGGGTGAGGAACGATGCCGGAATCTACAGGGCTTTTCGTCTCCTCTTGCATCTTCTCTTACCTCCTTGGCACTTGAGGTTGGGCATGAACCTGCCTAATGCCCGTAGCAGTCTATGCTGGATGTCTCGAAGGTGTTACTTGTGTGAAGTCCAGACCTGCAAGCCGATGTCATTTGCGCTCTGTGTTGCTCCGGATCCAAGTGCTGGTGGGTTCGTGTGTTGGATGTACGCGCACGACCCGGACCGCGCAGCCGAGATGGACGCGTCCGACAGAGGGTATCCGTGCGGATTATCGTCGAGCCTTGGGTTTCCTATTAGGGCCATAAAGCCCTATAGACTCGGGACATTCGACAGTACAGGCCATCTAGGTGAGGGGTGCAGAGATGCTTCCGACTATTGGTAGGTGTTGCCGGTGATTGCACGAGGGGTGTCAAAATCCGGCCACTGGCCCGACGGGCCGGATCTTGTCAAGGCGCCCCGCTTGGGGCGCCGTCCCCGAGTGCAACACCGGCAACCCGGCAACTACTGGCAATGGGGCAAGGACTAACGCACCCTCGCTTAGCGGCCTGATCCACCACCGCATCGAGCCAAGCGAGGGGCCAGACGGGAGGCAAGAGTCTGGATAACGAGGGAGCACTGGTCAGAAGTCCCTGCTCATGAAGATGACGAGTCGTGCCCGTCAGCGGCGTCCGGCGGGAACCGGGATCGAGTCGGCACGTCCTCCGTAGATGAACAGAGCGGCTGGAATACTTTGCCTCATTCGGGCCGTGCCGCACGTCACGACACGAGGGAAGGGCCGACTCGGTAAGGGGCCCCTCCCTCGCGTACAATTTGACAAGTCGGCCTCTCTCATTCGATGTCCGGAGGTGACCTTCTTATGAGTGGGCGCCTGTCCCTTGGTCCCTCACCGGGAGGACCCTTACCGGGAAGAATTCGAATATGAGGTTCAGGACGATGCCGAAGATGGCCGCAGTTGCGATAGCGGGCAGCTTCATCCCGAATGCCGGGATCATCCCGCTGGGGAAGGCGAAGCTGCCACCGATGCCGATCACCAGGATGGTTGCGGCGACAGCAAGGGTCCTGGCGGAGAAGAGGTCCACCCTCTCCGAAATCATGAGAGCCACGCCTTGCACGCCTATGACCCCGAAGAGGTAGATGGACACGCCGCCGATGACGGCTCCGGGCACGCTGCTGACCGCGGCGGCGAGCTTTCCGAAGAAGGACAGGCCCATCGCTATGACCGCCGCCAGCACCAGAACCGGGACGGAAAAGTTACGGGTGATAGCCATGACGCTGTTGTTCTCGCCGTAGTTGGTTCCCGCCGGGCCGCCGATCGCCCCAGCGATGATGTCTCCGATGCCGTCGCCGATGAGGTTGGTGCCCAGCAGTCCGGCTATCGGGTAGTGTTTCTTTCGTCCGAGCTGTTTGGCTAGGTTGTTCACGTAGAGGTCGATCTGATAAAGGTGCGCCGTGGACTCGGGGATGGTGGCGATGGCGATGGGCATGATGGCGAGAATGGCCGCAGGGCTCCACGACGGGAACGTGAAGTGGGGCGCGGTCACCGTGGCGGCCTCACTGATCTTGGCGAAGTCGACTAGCCCCAACGGTATGCTGGCAAGGTATCCCACGACCACCCCCAGGAGGACCGGGAGTTGCCCGAGCGTTCCGCGCAGGTACACCGAGAAGAGGATGGTGGCAAGGAGCGTGACGAGCCCAGCCGTCCAGTTGCTCGCAGCGCCGCTCATCGCTGTGCCGGCGAGGGCTATTCCAATGACCATCGCCACGCTGCCCGTCACGACCGGCGGCAACACCTTCTCCACTTTGTCCCTACCGAATTGGTTTATGACGGAGCCCGCCAGGATGGAGACGAGACCCGAGGCTATGATGCCGCACTGTGCCTGAGAGATGAGGGAATCAGGAGCGACGGTCCCGAGCGCCTTGACGCCGGTGATGGCGGCCACCGCGGCGATATACGAGAAACTCGAGCCGTAATAGAGTGGGATTCGGCCACGGGTAATCAAGATGAAGCCGAGGGTCGCAAGACCGCTCGCAAAGAGCGTGGTGGAAACGTGGAACCCTGTGAGCAGCGCCACCAGCACGGTAGCCGGGAACATGACGACCACCTGTTGCAAGGCGAAGAACACTAGCTTCCACGCTGGGGGCGTATCATCGGGAAGGTAGCCGACGATCTGGGTGTTTGTTTGGGTGGACATGGTGCTCGACCTCCTCTAGGTATTAGTTTGTTCGGTTACCCCCGGAGCGGGACACACAAAAAGGCACTTCCGCCCGCCGGACAGGAAGTGCCTTGCAATCAAGCGTGCCCGCTCTTACTCCCTTGCCGGCCTCGCTGGACCGCCTTAAAGGGTAACCCTTGTCTCAAATAGGAGTATAATGTCGTTTCCCCGTGTGTGTCAAGAAAAACCGTCGAGGATATCCGGGCCGGTGCCTGCACCTGCAGGAGAAGGCGTGCTGGTACAGAAAGCAATACCACGTTCGCATTCGCAGTCCGCTACGCGAAAGGTGCCGCGTGATTCGCGGCCTGCACTCGAAGCCAGCCGGGAGGTGTTGTCCGTGGACGTGGGCGAGATTCGGAGCTCCATCCCCGCGCTTTCAAAGCACATCTACATGAACACCGGATCATCGGGCCCATGCCCGAAGCGTGTCGTGGAAGCCTTGGTCGACATGGAGCGATTTCAGAACTACGAAGGCCCGGTCGTTCCGGACGTGGCGGAGGAAGTCCATTCGCGCTACGCTTCGGTGCGCCCGCGCGTCGCCCGGTTCATCGGGGCGGATCCCGACGAGACCGCCCTGCTTCAGAATACGAGCGAGGGGGTGAACACCGTCGCCGCGGGCATCGATTGGCGAGAAGGCGACGAGGTCGTGATCTCCGCGTTCGAGCACTCCACCGGGTACCTGCCGTGGTTCTACCTCAGGGATAGAAAGGGCATCAATGTTAGAATCGTTGGTGCGGGAGGACCGTCCGACGCGGTGGGGCAGCTTGCGCTCGATGACGTGCGTTCGGCCCTGACCGGCCGAACCAGGCTCGTCTGCATGAGCCACGTGGCATACTGCAGCGGGGCACGCCTGCCTGTCGAAGGTGTGGCCAGGCTTGCCGCACGGCGCGGGATACCGTTCCTTGTCGACGGCGCCCAAGCGGCCGGCGCGATATGCCTCGACGTTCACGAGCTTGGATGCGACTTCTACGCGCTCCCGGGGCAGAAGTGGCTCCTGGGGCCGGAAGGGACGGGAGCGTTCTACTGCCGCCGCGACCGCCTCGAGACGCTGGGACTGCGCGGTGTGGCCTGGGCATCCACGGACTCGAGCAGTATCTGGGAAGGGTACCGCGTGAAGGCCGGTGCGGCGCGGTTCGAGCTCGCAACGGTGAACGAGTCGACGTTCGTGGCTATGGGGGAGGCGGTTGACTTCCTGTCGAGCGTCGGGATGCGCGAGATCGAGGCGAGGATCGCGGAGCTGTGCGGTCACCTCAAGAGAGAACTGCTGAAGATCCCCGGCGTAAGGCTCTTCACCCCGGTTGATGCAAGAGAATCCGCCGGGATCGTGGCTTTCGACATAGCGGGATGGGAGCCCGAGCGCGCCGTGGAGGCGCTCTTCAAAGAGTGGAAGATCGTGAGCCGCTCCATACCGTGGCCGCGCGCGGTCCGAGTGTCGATCCATTTCTTCAACACCGAGGAAGAGGTGGAGATCCTGGTGAAAGCCGTGCGGACCATTGCGGGTGGAGCGGGCTAGTCCCCTTGGGGCTATTCGGGGTTGCCGGCGGCGCACACGGGACGGGCGGCGCGAGGGCGCGAGACAGGGGCGCCCGAACGGAACACGGTCCGCAACAAGAACGGCCCGCCTCTCAAGACCCTGTTGTGCGACCACTGGCAACCCCGCGACAGACCGGCGGAAGCCCGCCAGCCTATGCCTGGTCCGCCGCGAGCGCTTCCTGGGCGGCCCGCTGCGCCGTGCGTCCGCGCCACGCATGCAGCGCCAGCGCCACGCCGATGATCCCATATGCCACGAACACCCTGAAGTACTCTCCCACCTGAGGCACGCCGAGCAGCTTCTGCCCTGCAAGCGGCGACACGACGAAGAGCGTGTGGAAGAGGATTACGCCGACGATGGCGTGCCAGATTGTGGCACGCTGCGTTGTGGCGCCTCCCACGAGAAGAGCCGCGATGGAGAACATGCCGACCTGCTCGTGGCTGTTGTAGGTGTTAAGTGTGCCGATGTTCTGAAGGAACACGAGCTGTCCCCAGGCGGCGATGACCGTGGAGAGGATCATGGCGATGATCCTGGTCTGGTTCACCTTGATCCCCATGATCTCCGCGATGTGCAAATCCTGCCCGACGGCTCGCATGTCTTGTCCCAACTTGGTCCTGAGGATGAAGGTGATCGCCAGGCACATGAGCGCTCCCAGCGCCAGGGTGACCACGGGTATACGCACTCCGCCCACGAACGGCCAGATGATCATGTCGAGAGACTGGGCGGTAGCTATGAGGTCGACCGTGTTTCGCAGACCCACTCCCGAGGGCAGGAGAAGCGAGGGGCTCTTTATGGGTATGAGCGACCCCACCAGGAACAGGAATATCAGCTGGTAGATGCCGTTGACGAAGAAACCCAGTATCATGCTGGTGATCATCTCGCGCCCCTTCGCCATGTTCAGCACGTGTCCCGCGAACCATCCCGCAAGAACGGCGATGGGGGTCGAAAGGAGACAGGCGAGGAGGAGGCCGCCAACGCCCGGTACGCCCCAGTATGTCACCATGATTATCGCAGCTTGGGCGGCCATTGCGCCGATCACGATGCCGAAGTTGAGCCCCATTCCGGCGGTTACCGGGATGAGGAGCGATAGCACCAGGAGGGAGTTGCGCGCGAGTCGCGTGACCACCTCGTTCAGGAGAAACGTCACGTCCAGCCCGGCGATGACCACCATCGCCAGCGAAAGGGCAAGGAACAGGGCAGGCACGCTGTTCGCCGCGAACTGGCGCCGGACGCCGGAAGAGACACCGCGACCAGCTGCGACTTTGGTCCTTTCCCGCGAAACCTGTGCCATGTTTCTACTTACCTCCCGTCGCCCGCGTGAGAGCGTATAGGATCATGCCATTTGATATGATGAGCCGTGCCACCTCGGAGATATCGCCCTGGATGACCCTGCTCGTGACCGGAAGCGCGATCGTCAGGAGGGTCTGGAAGAGGACCGTGCCCACGATCACGTTGGAAATGGTCGCCCTCTGCAGCCTAGCGCCGCCGATGAGAATGGAGGCGACGGCTGGAAACGCCATCATGAGGGGTGCCAGGTAAAGCTGAAGAAACCCGTAGCTTTGGGCATACACGATGATGCCGATGGCCCCCAGCACCGTCGAGATCGTGACGCCGGCCGCCTTCATCCGCCGGACGTCTATGCCCGCGGACCGGGCGAAGAGAGGGTTAGTTCCAGCGGCCAGCATGGCGATACCAAGTTTCGTCCGGAAGAACAGATATACCAGGAGGCACAGCAGGAGGAAGAACCCGAGCAGCCCCCCTGAGACGCTCACGCCGAACACCCTAAACACCAGGAAATCGTTGAGGACTTTCCCGAAATGATTGCTCAGGGTGAGGGTGTATCTGAGCCCTTTCCCGCCGATAGCCCAGATGAGCGCGGGGTTCTTGAACGGAGCCATGAGCCAGAAGACGCACATCAGGGCCACTATGGAAAACCCCGCGTACGTTCCGACCATCATCTCCTGCCCCCTGACACTCTCGAGGAGTCTTGCGTACGCGTACCCGACCAGGACGGCGAGAGGCATGGCGCACCCTACGGCCGCGAAGAACCCCGCGAACCCACGAAGATTCATCTCCATGCTGATGAGGGACCCCACCAGGCCGCAGATGATCCCGAGTGGAAGCCCAAAATTGAGCCCCACGCCGCAAGTTATCGTGGGCACCATCGCGAGCACGAGGACGCCGTTCATTCCCACTCTGATGAGAGAGTCGCTGATGAGCTGCGGCACGGACATCTTCGTGGCGTAGGCGACCACAAAGAGTGCCACGAGGAACGCCGCGATGATCAGCCTCGGAACCCCTATTTGCTCGACAAGCTGACGAAGGTTTACGCGCATCGCTACACCGCCTCCTTCCGGATCCTGGCCCCGCCAGCCATCATGAGGCCGAACTCGGCGTCGGACGCGTCGGGCGGCAGGATGCCTGCCAACTTGCCGCCGTACACCATCGCGATTCTGTCGCATATCTTGCGCAGTTCTCCGAGCTCGCTCGACGTCATGACGATGGTGACGTTCCGCTCCCTGTTGAGGCTGACGAGCAGGTCGAGCACGAGCTTCTTCGCGCCCACGTCGATGCCTCGCGTCGGCTCAGACACGAGGAGTATCTCCGGATCGAGGGCGAGAGCCTTTGCTATGCACACTTTCTGTTGATTTCCGCCGGAAAGCCTGCGTACTGGTTGGCCGGGCCCCGTGCATCTGATGTCGAGCCTGCGTATTACTTCCTCCGTATGGGAACGCAGCGCGGCGCGGTCCTCTAGCTTGAGCGCGGGAACACGCGGCCATCTCGCCAGGAACTTGTTCTGAACCTGCATCGCGACGGTCCCAATGTTGCGCTCGATGGATTCGTCGAGAAGGAGGCCCACTCCGCGCCGGTCCTCGGACACGAACGCGAGCCCCGCTGCGAGCGCACGATCGGGAGAGTTCAGGGGCACCTCACTCCCGCTCTTGCTGACTCTGCCAGAGGCGGGGTAAAGGCCCATGATCCCATTGGCGATGCCTATCTTGCCGTGCCCGGCGAGCCCGCCAATGCCCAGGATCTCGCCCCGGCGCACGGCGAGGGACACGCCCCGGACCACCTCCCCCGGCATGTTGACCACGAGGTTCTCGATGGTGAGGGCGATGTCCTGGTCGGAAGGCTCTTCGCGTCTGGCCGGAAGGTCAATCTTCTCGACCTTCCTCCCCACCATCAGCTCGGCGATCCTTTCGAGGACCGCCTCATCCCGGGTCAGCCTTGACACGACCTCGCCGTCTCGGAGGACCGTGATCTTGTCAGCCACGGCCATTACCTCGGCAAGGCGGTGCGTGATGAAGAGGATTGCGATGCCTTCGGCCGCCAGGCGTCGCAGTGCGTCGAGGAGCCGCTCGGCCTCGGTCTCGGTGAGCACCGCCGTTGGCTCGTCGAACACCAGGATCCTGACGTTCTTCTTGTCGATCTCTCTGGCAATCTCAATGAACTGCATGTACCCCACGGGAAGCCCCGCCACCTGGACCCACTCGTCTATGCCTAGGTCGAGGCGGGATAGCGCTGCGCGGGCGTCCTTTCTCATAGCCGAGACATCGAGGTAATCGAGGGCGGGCGTCCGGAACGCTTTGCTGATGAGGTTCCGGCGCGTGATCTCGCGGTTGAGTTTTATGTTTTCGGTTACGGTGAACCCCGGAAGGAGCATGAACTCCTGGTGGACCATGCCTATGCCCAGATCCATGGCCGCTCGCGGCGAGGCGATGTCTACTTTCTGGCCGCCCACGAGTATTTCTCCTGAGAAGCCGCCGGTGCTGTGGATGACGGGCATACCAAAGAGGACGTTCATCAGGGTGGACTTTCCGGCTCCGTTCTCCCCGACGAGGGCGTGGATCTCGCCCGGCTCGACGTCGATGGACACGCTGTTCAACACCGTGTTCCCGAAATACTGCTTTGTGATGTCCCTCATTTCCAGGACCTTGGACTGACTCATGTCGCGGGCCTCTCCTCTCCTGACGGCGTCCGGAAGCGGCGGCTGCCTTTCCGCCGCCCTAGACACGGAAATGAAGTGCCGGGTAGGTCTTACCCGGCGCTTCCACGCTCCGCCCACATGGAACGTGCCGTCAGCAATCAGAACTTATCCTTGCCGAAGATCACAGATCCGCTGGTGAGGAGGTAGAAATTCCCTTGTTTCTCGTCGTACTTCTTGACGTTCATCTTCACGCCAGCGAGCGACTCGAGCTTGGCGGCGACGGCCTTGGTATCGCTCAGCTTGATCTTGCCTGCGATCGCGTCGCGCGCAAGCTCCACGCCAGCCTCGACGAAGAGCATGTTCACGGGGACCGGCCAGGTGGCGAACCGCCCGGCGCCGCCCTTCGCGACGATGGCGTCATTGATGGCCTTCAGGATAGCAGGCATGTTGCCCTTCATCTCGTCCTTGATCTCGAGGCCGAGAGCTCCGGGGTAGCCGTGAGTCGGGCTCGGGCAGCACTGCTCGGGGAAGATCGCCCCGGTCTGCAGCGCGGCGGTGATGAGCGGTTCCTGCATCGCGCAGTTCGTGCTGAATACGGCGATGTTCTTGCCGTACTTCGCGACCTGCCTGGGGACGTCTTCAAGGATGAACTGCTGCGCCCCCGGGATTCCGGATTCGCCCATCGGGTCGGGAGCCGTCACGAACACGAACTCCATCCCCAGCTTCTCGCACTCGGCTTTCATGATATCGCGCCGCTTGGCCAGGAGTTCCATGGACATGTGCCGCGGGAAGGAATAGTGAAGGAACTTCTGCGCGCCGAGCTGCTTGGCAAGCCGTACGATGGTCTCTCCTCGGGCAAGGTTGTCCGTTTCGAGCACGACGTCCGCGGTGTCGTTCACGATTTTCGGGTCTTCATGCGGGACTCCCAGCAAGAAGATGATGTCGGGCCTCGTGGCACGCACCTTTCTGATCGCAGCGACGGTGCCAGGCACGGCCTGGCAGACCACGATCGCCTTGACGTTCTTGTCAGCGGCCATGCCCGTGATCTGGGCTATCGTCGTCTCCTGCTCCTGCATGAAGTTGTCAGGATAGGTGACGTGCTTGATCATGTCGCCGTATTTCGCTTTCACTTTCTCGGCGCCGCGATACTCATCCTCACCCTGAGAGACCGTCCCTGTGACCACCCCGATCTTGTAGGTTCCCTGCGCCATCCCGGACAACCCGACCATCCCTACGAGGAATGTCAAGACCAACATGCAAACGATGAATCTCTTCATCGAACAGGTTACCTCCCTCTCTGGGCTAATCGATGTGGGTAGTCGACGTTCAGTGGAACCAACCATCCGCGATTGGTTTGGCAAGCCATCCGGACTCTCGGTTTAGCGTCTTCTACCGGCCATTCTCACCCCCGCAATCCTGTCCGTTCACGCCTGTGGTCTGCCTCGCGGCAACGCGGGCAATCCGAAGCATAAATGAGCAGATTACACATTCAACGCCGCGTCCCGGATTCCTCTGTGGCAAGGTGAGAATTTGCCCGCGCAGCGCTCACTGCCGCTGCCGGTAGTTCGTGAGTTCGCTCTTCAGATAGTACCATAGGAAGGCGCCCACGCCGATATCGTCGAGCCAACCCAGCAAGGGGATGAAGTCGGGGGTGATGTCGAAGGGCGTGACAATGTACAGCACGCCCAAGAGCAGGAGGAGTTTACGCGTGAGCGGCACCGACCTATCCAGAAGATATCTGGGGAGGAGCAGCCACACGGAGACGCGTTCCGCAGGTATGGACCGTCGTGGCTTGAGTCGTGGCTTGAAGGGATCATTGATGACCCCCCTGAAACGCCCCCGGTCTTCTTGATGGGCCGAGCCCTTCGCTTGGCGCCCGCCGTCGGACGAGGGTTGGGACGGCATTCGCTGCCCGCAGTACGGGCAGACGCGGGCGAACGCGACTTCTTCTTGGCATCTCGGGCACCTCAAGCGCCGCACACCTCCTCCGACCATTTTGATCTTACCAGACTTGCCGGGCACGGGCAACCTGCTTTGGTCCCGCCGTTCGGTGAGCGCTGCTCGCGATGGCTCGCGCTCGAACCTGCGCGCGAAGACGCACCGCAAGCCGTGCCTCGTGCGTGCTCCCCCGCCCTGGGGAGGAATAGGCGTTGCCTCAGCGAACTTGATCGGTTGTCACATCCGGCGCATGACTCGTACCTGCAAGAACTGTGCGACTCCGCACTTGTTGCCGGGCGGGCGCCGCGGTTCGCGGCCGCCGCAGACATGTGGAACTCAGTTTCAGTGGTGGATGGAGGGGGAAATCGCGTGTCATCAGTGCTTATAGACGGGATGACCCTCGTGTGCGACGACGTGGTGAACGTGGCGCGGCGACGGGCAACCGCCGAGATTGCGCCCGACGTGAGAGAGAGGGTCGAGCGGAGCCGCAAGGCGGTCGAGGCCTTCGCAAGTCGAAATGCCGCAGTCTACGGCATTACCACAGGCTTCGGCCATTTGGCCCGGGTCAGGATCGCCCCTGACGAACTCGAATCGCTCCAGCGCAACCTCATCCTGAGCCATGCGGTGGGCACGGGAAACCCGCTTGCCGACGAGATCGTGCGGGCGATGATCCTCCTTCGCGCGAACTCGCTCGCGAAAGGCCTTTCCGGGATTCGCTTCGAGGTCATTGAGACGCTGGTGAGGTTCCTTGAAGCGGACATATGCCCGGTCGTTCCAGAGAAGGGCTCCCTCGGCGCCTCGGGCGACCTTGCGCCCCTCGCCCACCTGGCCCTCGCTCTCCTCGGCGAAGGGAGCGTCCGGGTGGCCGGCGTGGAAGTGCCGGCGAGAGAGGCTCTGAGACGAGCGGGAATGAGGCCGCTGGTCCTACATCCCAAGGAAGGCCTTGCCCTCATCAACGGCACTCAGGCGATGACCGGCATCGGCGCTCTCGCGCTTCACGACGCCGAGGTGCTGGCGGCAACGGCCGACGCTGCCGCATCCCTTTCCATCGAAGCCCTCCGGGGAATACCTTCTGCGTTCGACGAAAGGGTTCACGTCGAGGCCAGGCCTCACCCAGGCCAGGTGGCCTGCGCGCGCACGCTCCGCGCGCTGCTCGAAGGGAGCAGGCTCGTGAGCGCGCCGGGCGAGCTGAGAGTGCAGGACGCATACTCCCTCCGGTGCGTCCCGCAAGTCCATGGTGCCACGAGGGACGCCCTTGCGTACGTAAGGAACGTCTTGGAGGTGGAGATCAACTCGGCGAGCGACAACCCGCTGGTGTTCGAGGACGGCAGCGTAGTCTCGGGGGGCAACTTCCACGGTCAGCCCGTCGCGCTTGCCATGGACTTCCTGTCCATGGCCGTATCCGAGCTCGGAAGCATATCGGAACGGCGGATCGAGAGACTTCTCAATCCCACGCTGTCTGAGCTCCCGGCGTTTCTGACACGCCACGGCGGTGTGAACAGTGGGTTCATGATAGCTCACTACACAGCGGCCGCGCTGGTTTCGGAGAACAAGGTCCTTTCATCGCCTGCCAGCGTTGACTCGATCCCCGTGTCGGCGTCCCAGGAGGACCACGTCAGCATGGGCACAATCTCGGCGCGTAAGGCGCGGCAGGTCGTGGAGAACGTTGCGAGGGTACTGGCTGTGGAGCTCATGTGCGCGTGCCAGGCTGCGGACTTCAGGGGCCCGGAGAACTTGGCGCCCGCCACGCGTGCCATCTACGACTTGGTGCGAGAGGCAGTGCCACCTTTGCAGGAAGACAGGTGGCTTCACCCGGACCTCGAGGCTGTCGTGCGGCTCGTGGCGGAAGAGAGGATCGCGCAGGTAGTGGCGGCTTTCTCGCCGAAGCCGGCGTAGGGGCGGCCCGTGGAGGGGCGGCCCGCGCAAAGGCAGCTAGGGGCGGACGGTCAGGTTGTGCAGGGGCGACCCGCGGAAGGCCAGGCCACACACGGCGATGTCGCGCGAACGGGTCCGAGCGAAAGCGCGAGGTGAAGGTGGAAGGGCGGCTATGAGGCTACGGTTTGCCGAGGTGAAGCCGCCTGGGAACACCACGATCTTCGTTCTCGACCCGGTTCCCGTGCCCGAGCAGGCGAAGATCGCGGTGGCGCTCATGGATTCCTCGGTCCTCGGAGGCGAACGAGTGGGGTTCGTCACCCTATTTCCTGAGGAGGGCCCCCCAGGGACTGAGCCCGCTCATGATCGCAGCCGTGGGATCGCGGCGTCCCTCAGGATGATGGGGGGAGTTCTGCTGTCGTGTGCTTGCCCGAAATCACCCACGTCGTGGTGGACGCTAATGAGTGGGCGCCCGGCGAGGACGTGCTCTTCCGGCTGAGAAGCGCACTTGGCCTGGAGCAAGACCCGTGCGTCGGCGTGATGTTCTGCTTACGCGACCGTCGGGTTCGTTCACGAACCGGAAACCGGTCATGCGGCCGCTGTTCGTGCCGCCGTTCGTCTCGAGGGGGAAGTGGAGATCGTGGCGGAAGGCGAAGTGCTCCTATGACCCCGGCCTCGCTCTGCGAGCACCGGCATGCAATGGGCATCAAAGAGTCCCTCACAAGGATCTTGCGCTCCTGGCGGGAGAGGTGTAGTATAGGTGTCGAGAGACCAATGACATAGCGCGAGACCTTCAGGGCAGGGTGAGGCTCGCCACGGGCGCGACGCGAAGCGGCGTGTTCCTGCGATGGGCCAATTCCCGACCGGTGGTGATGTTCCGGGGGCGGACCCCGGGGCAAGTCCACGAGCCGCGCGAGCGCGGTCGAGCCGGCGTGAAACCGGCACCGACGGTAAAGTCCGGATGGAAGAGGGTCGCAAGCATCTGCTTGCACATGCTGGGTCCTTAGCGGATCCTGGAAGCCCTGAGGTCGGTTGCCTCGGGGCTTTTCGCATTCCATCCAGACGGGGCAGGAGGGGGAGAGAGGCCCTGGGGCGCGCGGGGATCTTCGAGGAGCTGTAAGGAGGTTCTCACAGAATGCATTTCAGAACGAAGAAGCTGGTCACTCTCGGAGTCATGGCCGCCCTGTCGGTGCTTCTTTCCCTCGCCAACTGGCCGATATTCCCTGCGGCACCTTTCTTGCGCTACGAGGCCGCGGACGTTCCGGTGCTCATTGTCGGGTTCGCCCTGGGGCCCGGGCCCGGCCTTCTGGTGACGCTCGTGATGGCGGTGCTCATGGCGGTCATAACAGGGCTCGACGGCATGGTCGGAGCGCTCATGCACTTTCTTGCCACGGGAGCGCTGGTGGGCGCGGCAAGCATCGTGTACAGACGGCATCGCACGAAAGCTGGGGCCGTCGCAGGGCTTGCCTGCGGCACGCTGGCGATGACTGTATTCATGCCCATCGCCAACCTGGTGCTCATGCCCATCGTGTACGGGTACACGTATGCTCAGGTCTTGTCGATCCTGTGGGTACTGGTGGCCTTCAACGCCATCAAAGCCGGGATCAACTCCGTGATCACGTTCCTTGTATACAAGCGTGTCTCATGGCTGCTGAAGAACCTGGCCAGCCTGGATGAACGTGGGGCGCCGGTCGGGGCCCCGGCTGCGCCTCCGGTCCCACCGGCGGCGGGCGGGCGGCTGGCTTCCGGCGATTGCGGCGGACGCCGGCGCTCGCGTGTGCAGGCGGGGTAATGCCCCGCAGGCGCTCGGTGAGCGCTCAGTGAGCGCTCACCGAGCGAGGGATTCCGCACGACGGCCGACACCGCAACGACTTGAGCCTGTGCCTGCGGGCTATGCCTGCGGGTACCGGCCGGACGTCGAGCGGGGACCCGACGCCTTTGCACTGCGTGTCGAAAGCAGGCCCCGAGCTGCGACACCGAAGCACGCGCAACCGGACGGACTACCGGGCAGACTGAAATGCTGAAGGGTCCGGCCGCGGAGCCGCGAACGGCAACCGCCCTGCGCAGGTTTGCGCAGGGCGGTTGCCGCGGTCCTGGTCCTGGCCGTCGCCTTCGGAGCGAGATCACTCTGTGCTATCAGGCATCTCGTCCAGCGTGAGCGTGACGTACCTGGACGCCTTGTCGCGCCATATCTGCAGCGTTATCCTCTCTCCTGCCTTGTGGGCTCGCACCTCGTTCTGAAGCTGGCTGACGCTTTCCATTTTCTTGCCGTCCAGTCTGAGGATGACGTCGCCCTCCTGAAGGCCGGCTTTATCGGCTGGGGAATCCGGGTACACATAAGCTATCACCACGCCGGTGGTTCCCTCCCGCATGCCGAAGTAGTCCGCAAGGTCCGGCGTGAGTTCCTGCAACCTCACTCCGACCCACGGGTAAACGAGTTTCTTGCCGGCTATGAGGTCATCCAAAACGTTCTTGGCCACGTTGATGGGCACCGCGAACCCGATGCCTTGCGCTTGCGGTATTATGGCTGTGTTGATCCCGACCACGCGGCCGTCGATGTCGATCAACGGCCCGCCGCTGTTGCCCCGGTTGATTGCGGCGTCTGTTTGGATGTAGATGCCTGGCTCCGTCGGGTCGCCGTCGATCGACCTGGCAAGCCCGCTGATGATGCCCGCCGTGACCGTGTGTTGCAGGCCGTACGGGTTCCCGATGGCTATAGCCCAGTCGCCGGGTCTGATGCTGTCGGAGTCACCGAGGTCCACCGAAGGCAGCCGCGTTGCGTCTATCTTCACCATGGCCAGGTCGTACCTGGGGTCGCTTCCCAGGACCTTGCCGTTGAACTTCCTGCCATCGGCAAGGGTCACGATGATCTCCTTCGCCCCCTCGATGACGTGATTGTTGGTGAGCACATAACCATCGGATCTCACTATGAACCCGCTCCCTATGGCGGGCACGGTCATTTCCCTGGTGCTTTCACTCGGCGCTTCGCCGAAGAATTCGAAGAAGAAGCCTCCGAACGGGAACGCCGGCACTTTCACGGTGCGCTTCGTGTCGATGTTCACTACCGCCTTGCTGACTCGCTCCGCCACGTTCGCAATGGTATCGCGTCCCAGGGACGCGCTCGAGGCTTGCGACGCAGCCGCGAGCGCTGCCGAGGGCGCTATCTGACCCCCCGGCGCTCCTGCCGCCTGGCCGCTGGCGGCGAATGTCGTGCGGTTCTCCGCAAACTGCACCACAACCGCACCGGTGACAAGCGCGCTTATCACCGCTACCATGACATAGGGCATATAGGTCCTCATGACCTCACGGAACCTCATGAGTGGTTGCGCCTCCTCTGATGATCTATAGTCTGATCTATAGTCTGAGTCGTGATCCATAACCTCAGCCAACCTCAGCCATGACCTGGGTCTGGCCTCAAGAGGCCATCGGGCTTCCCGCGGTGGTTGTCAGTGCGAGCGCCCGGAGCGGCCGTTACCTAGGGCTTCACTGAATAGCGACGCCCCGAAATCGAGAAGACCGACGGCCTCGCTCAAGGCCTCACATTGCCTTTCCAGAGGGCTTCGGGTCGCCCTCGGTCGCGCGACCGGGCGGCGGAGTCCCGCCACGCCTTATTGTGCCGAATATCGTGGGGAGATATCGATTGGTCAAGACATCTTCCGCGACGCCATCCCCGGCGCAGACACCGGCAGTCGCAAGCGACCCGGACTCTGGGAGAGTGACGGTCTCACCTGTCTGTCCAGAGTAATTCATAGAAGAACTTGATCATCAAACCTCCGAACGGGTCTTTTGCCTGGGCCCGCGACTCTGGTGCGGCCACTGATTTCCCCATCTCGAGCAGCAATGATTCGTCCACCTCACCTATGAGCGTGAACTCGTACCCCGACGCCTGCCATCGCAGGAGTTTGGCATCCTGGTAGTCGGCAAGCCTCCCCCTGGCGCCGTCAAGCGCGACCTGTCTGCCGAAGGCTGCCACGTCGAACTCGTCCGAAACGCCGGAGGGACCGGGCTTTCGGTCCACCCGGGGTGTCGGCGGTGCTACGAAGAATGATATCGTGTTGAGCCCATCGGTATAGCGCACGTGCGCCACCTCGGCTTCTCCGCGCCTGGTGAGCGTGCCGCCCTCGAGAATGTACCCGGGCGGCACGAAGCCCGGCACCGGCACTGGAAAACCCGCCATCCTCTGGAGTTCTTCGAGTGACACCAGGTTCTCGGCGCCTGGGAGCGTCACTATCGCCACCCCGGGCGGGACCTGGATTCTGAAGACATCGTCGTCGATTTCCGGCGAGAACTCGATGTTGTTGTAGAACGACGCGGACGACAGGAACCCGTTCGGCCTGTGTTTCTCGGTCCGAAGGATGAAAGGCAGCTCCGTGTCAACCCAGATCGTCCTCGACGGATTCCCAGGATGCACCGGTTTCAGCTTTATCACGTGCGCCCGCCGGCCTGCAAGGCTCTCAGTGGAGACTAGAGACACGGAGTAATTCCGCTCGATGAGCGAGAGCGCACTGCCGCTCGCCGCCGAGACCGTACCAGGTCCGCTGCCCGACGGCTTCTGCCTGCCGGCCGCATCAGGCGTCGTCCCAGGCATGTGGAAGACGACTCCAAGCGACGGCTCATAGTGCCACATTGACTCGCCGTCCGAAATGACGACGCGGTAACCTGACGTGGCCGTTACCGAAGGCAGGTAGTCAGTCCTGGTGAGGTTCGGGGCCTTGTGTATGACGTTGGTTATGCATGCGCTGCTTCCCGTGGGGTACCACAGGATTATCGTCTGAGTGGCTTTGAAGCTGACCTCGTTGCCCCTCTCTATCACGGCCCTCAGTAGAGCGCGGGCCAGGCCTGAGTCAGACCCCGGGCCGGTGTTCGTTTGTGTCTCCGCCGCGGACTGGCAGGCCACTAGCCCGGCTAGGACCGTGACGGTAAGGGCCAGGATCGCCGCAGCAGCGGACCTCTTGCTCATAATGAGGTGGTCACCTTCCGTGAGTGCTCCCGCTTACCCCTGCTCACTTTGGGTACGATATGAGCGTGTACTCGTTGCCCGCCAAGTCTTGAGGCGAGGAAGGCGAGGACAACGCTTTCCTGAGGCTGCCCGCGCGCGTGGCCTTGCTTGACGCCCCGAGGCTTGACGGCTCGAGCAAGTCGGACGTGTACATCGTGACCGCCTGGCCAGTTACGACGAACCCTACGGATGTCTTGTCGGACAGAGGCCTGTCGTACTCCGAGATGACATAGTCGCGGAAATACGGCTCTATGCTATCAATCCCCGAGGACACTTGAGCTTCGGCAGGCCTTCTGTAAGTGCTCCAGACCATCGGCAGGGCCGCGAGCGCAAGCACCAGGAAAGCCGGCACGAATACCTTCACCATCGAGGCCCAGAACAAGCTCTTGCCCAAGCCCCCCAGATCGCCGCGGGCAACGGTTCTCCACCATGACCGGCAGGCGGTCGACCGGCCAGTCGAGCCTGAGGACCTCGCCGCGGCGGGCGCAACGCCCTCCTCCGCGGCGACCGCACCCAGCCTTTCTCGCAGTTCAGGCCAGAATTCCCTTGGAAGCTCGGCTGCCCTTAGGGTGCCGAGGAGTTCCTTGGTGGCCTTGAGGGACTCGTACTCTTGTGAGCAGACCTCGCAGTACGCGAGATGCAGCTCGACCTGGCGGAATTCGTCAAACCCGAGTTCCTTGTCAAGATATGCCGATATGAGGCTCATGGCCTTCTCGCATGTCATTGCGGTCACCACCTGGCCCCAGCCGCGGCCGTTGGCTTCACGTAAGGCGTGAGTCTCTCGCGCAGGAGCCTTCGGCCCCTGTGTATGCGCGACCTGACGGTGCCGATGGAGCACCTGAGTATTCCGCTGATCTCCTCGTAGGAAAACCCCTCGAGGTCATACAAGATCACGGCCAGCCGGTAGTTGATCGGCAGGGACTGGAGAGCCGCCTGAATCTCCCCGGCGAGCTCGTTCTGTTCCGCGACGTCCTCCGGGTTGTTGGACCAATCGGGCAGCGCCCTCTCAACCTGGCCGCTCACTGTGGGGACCGGCTCATCCAGCGACTCGAACCTGACGTTACGCTGTTTTCTGAGCCTGTCTATGTACAGGTTCGAGGCGATCCTGAAGAGCCATTTCTCGAACGACGTGCCAAGTTGGAACCTGCTGAAACCCCGGTAGGCCCGCAACAGCGCCTCCTGCGCCAGGTCTTTCGCCTCGTCAGGATTGCCCGTCAGCCTGAGCGCTACGTTGTACAGCTTTCGGTCATAGCGTTTGACGAGTTCCTCAAAAGCCCGCACATCGTTCTCTCTGTAACGGACTCCGGCGAGGGCTTCTGTGTTCAGCATGCCCAACCACCCGCTTCCCTGCCGTCCCGGCACCGGGCCGGGGCCTCACTCACCCACTACAAACGCGACGCAACTCCAAAAGTTCCGCCCGCCGCGAGCTGGCCGCCGCGGCAGCCTCAGACATGACCTCCTACATGATTAGGGGGAGCGCGCGTCATCCCGTGCGGCGCCGGGATTCAACCGGGACTCATTCCACATCCCAGGCCCGGGCGCCCGAGTCGCTCGCGCCTTGAAGTATATAGCTCTTTTCGCAGGTGCGCAACATGGACGCGGAGTGAGGGGGTACGAGGAGCGGCGCAGGCGGGCGTGGCGCCGACACTCGGGCTAGACCTCGACTCTGAGAGAACCGTGAAACCGAAGCCGGCTGGGGGTTGCCCGCCTGCACCGCCGACCGCCCGGCCGGCGGTCAACGTAGAGCTCTCTCGGCCGCTATGAGTGTGTTTTTCATGAGCATCGCTATGGTCATCGGTCCGACGCCGCCCGGGACAGGCGTGATGGAGCCGGCGACCTCGCTTGCGGAGTCGAACTTCACGTCGCCTACGAGCTTGCGCTTGCCGCCCTCGCTTGTGCCCACCTCATTGACGCCGACGTCGATCACCGCGGCACCGGGCTTGATGTAGCTTGCGTCAACCATCTCGGGCCTGCCGACGGCGACCACGAGGATGTCGGCCTCGCGGCAGACCCCCGGGAGGTCGCGGGTGCGCGAGTGGCACACGGTCACCGTAGCGTGCTCCTCCAGGAGGAGGACGGCCACGGGCTTGCCGACGATGTTGCTGCGTCCGACCACGACGGCGCGCTTACCCTTGATATCCACGCCGGTCCTCTTGATGAGCTCGAGGATGCCCGCCGGCGTGCACGGCACGAAACACTCCGCCCCCACGAGCAGCTTGCCGACGTTCACGGGGTGAAACCCGTCCACGTCCTTGCGAGGGTCGATGGCTTCCAGCACCTGTCCCTCATCGAGATGATCGGGAAGAGGCAGTTGAACGAGGATCCCGTGTATCCTGGAGTCCTCGTTCAGCCGCCGGATGAGCGAGAGCAATTCGTCCTGGGTGGCCGTGGCAGGAAGCGCATGTTCTTCGGAGTAGATACCCAGGGCGTGGCATGTCTTCTTCTTGCTGTCCACGTACACCCTGGATGCCGGGTCGTCGCCCACGATGACCACCGCGAGCCCGGGCGGAAACCCGTGTTTCCTCGTGAACTCCTCAACTCCTGCGGCCACTTCGGCGCGGACGTCTTTCGCCACGGCTTTCCCGTCAATGATTGTCGCAGCCATTTCCAGGAACCCCTCCCACCATTCAATGGTCTCTCGCCTGTGTCTTCTTTCACTTCATTTCATTGCGCGCACGATCTCCTTGAACTTGTCCCCGCGCTCCTTGTAATTCCTGAACATGTCGAAACTTGCGCAGGCCGGTGACAGGAGCACCACATCCCCCGGCGCGGCTTCGCGCGCGGCGAGGCGGACCGCTTCTTCGAAGCTGCCAGCCTCGACCATCCGCACGGGCTTCCCGTGCCTCGCCTGCGTTTTCTCAATGGCGGCGCGGATCTGGGGCGCCGTCTCGCCCACGAGCACCACCGCCTTCGCCCGCTCGGCTGCGGCATCGGCAAACTCGTCGAACGGCACGTTCTTGCCCGATCCACCCGCTATGACGACCACGGGTTCGCGGAAGGACTTGAGGCCGGCCACCGCCCGGCTCGGCGTCGTGGCGATGGAGTCATCATAGTACTTGACGCCGCCTACCTCCGCGACGAGTTCGATGCGGTGCGTAACCCCCCTGAACTCGCGCAACACCTGTCGCAGTGGCGCAAAGTCGCACCCGCACAGCGCCGTGACGGCCGCCACCGCAAGGACGTTCTCCACGTTGTGCTCGCCTGGGATGCGGATGTCGCCGCGGTTGGCCGCTATCTCCTCCCGTCCGCGGACTGCGACGACGATGTCATCGCCGCGCAGGAAAACGCCTTCCGGCGTCTCGCTTCGCCGCGAGAAGAAGACCCGGCGCCCTGGGCACTCATCCCCCATGGCGCGCGTGTAAGCGTTGTCCAGGTTCAAGACGGCGAAGTCGTCCCGTTTCTGGTGCCTGAAGATATTCTTCTTGGCGTCCGCATACTCCTCCATGGACCTGTGATGGTCCAGGTGGTTCGCGGTCAAGTTTAGCACCACGCCGATATGAGGGCTCTTCGAGAGCGGCTGCAACTGAAAGCTGGACAGCTCGAGTACCACGACGGAGTCCGGGGAGATGTCGAAGACCTCGGACAGGAGCGGGATCCCGATATTGCCCCCGGTGAACACCGTCTTGCCCGCGGCTTTCAGGACCTCACTCACCAGAGTCGTCGTGGTGGTTTTCCCGTCGCTCCCCGTAATCCCGACCACCGGTGCCTCGCAGAGGTCGAGGAAAAGCCCGACCTCATTCGACTGCCAGGCTCCACACTCCCTCGCCCTCACGAGTTCCGGGAGGTCGAGAGGCATGCCCGGCGTCGGAAACACCATGTCGAAGCCCTCCAGTCCATCGAGGTATCCGCGGCCGAGCCTGAACTCTACGGGGAGGGCGGCGACCTTCTCGTACGCTTCACCGAGCTCTTCCTTTGTCTTCATGTCGCACGCCGTCACCTTTGCCCCCGCCTCGACCAGGAACCTTATCACCGGGGTGTTGCTCGCGCCGATGCCCAGCACGGCTGCGCTCTTGCCCTTGAATCCAGCCACGTAATCTTTCTGTCTCTCAGTCATGGAACTCGCCCTTTCCCTTTGTTACGCAATTGCGATAGAATATGGACGAGACTTATATGGATGACACTTGCAAGTGTCACCCCTGCAAGCGCGATCCCTGCGAATCCCTGTTTGTCCCTTCGTATCCTTTCCGGAGGAGGGCTGTCGTATGGGGAAGCCCCAGAGGAAAAGGCCCCGCATCCAGATACACGCCAAGGGCTTCCGGAGACTCGTAAGGGTCATAAACGCGCCCGTCCTTGTAGGGTTCAGGTATCCTCCAACCCCCGAACCCGTCTGCTTCTGGTGGGGCGACAAGTGCTATCGAATACTCCACATACTAAAACAGTACTGGGAGCGCCCCCACAAGTATTACCTAGTCATCACGAACATGGGGGCTTTCCAACTCTGCCGGGAGTTCCGCCCCCCCAACCCCGGTCGAAGGATTCCCGATTTCAACTGGTGGCTCGTGGCGGAGTACGAGCTGTACATGCTACCCAGGTCGAAGCGTCAACTCAAGGAGCCCGACGCGCCGTGGTACTGGAAACACACGATCTACCCCGGGGAGCGGCGCGACAGGTCCTGCGGGTCCGCGCAGGGACAGGCAAGATCGGTGAGGAACGGAAACCTCCACCAAGACGCCGGGGACCATCGTTAGGAAGGCCCAGAGAACGCAGAGAAACGGGTCCGCCGCGCGTCGGCGGCCGCCGCCGCAGGCAGCAGCAGGCGTCATGATGCGGCGCTCATGACCCCTTCCATGTCTGCGACCATCGCAATGGTCTCACCGTCGAGTACGGCCGTGCCGAGGAGGTTAGGGCCCGCGAAAGCGTACGACAGGGGCTCGACCTCCACGTCGCGCTTGCCCACGATCTCGTCCACCACCACGCCGACCTGCCGCGTCCCGTCGTTCACGATCACCACGTAAAGCCGGTCCGTCACGACGGCCGTTGAGACATCCGCGCCCAGCACCCCAAGTAGCGTGCCGGACGCGTCCTTCACGGGCGTCGAGATGGTGACGCAGACTGAGTCGGTGGCGGCGGACACGTACTTCTCAGAAACGTACGTCGCGCCCTGGATGGCGTTTCGGAACCACGACCGCGCGGACCAGTCCTGGCCGGACACTTCGAGCCCGGCGGCCGTCTCCACGATTCCTTTCCTCGTGAGCGGTCCGGCGATTATGCGACCGTCGCCTCTCACGACGAACGCGACTTCCAGGAACCGATGCGTGTCGAGCAATTCACCGAGCATAGTCAGCGCGGTGCGTGGGTTCATGGATACCACGCGAGGGTCCAGGGCGGCTCTCTCCAGCGCCAACTTGGCCTTGTCGACGGCCTCGTCGAGCGTGAGATCCTGGGAGAGATCTCGAAGGCTCCCCTCGTGCCGCGTGCGGGGCGAGGCGAACACGTCGGAAAGCCAAACGAGGGGGACGACCCTCTCTCGGACCGTCATGGCGGCCTTGCCTTTCGCCGTCTTCACGTCGGAACGCAGCGCCCGCACAACCTCCACCACGTTGTCCAGCGGAAGCCCGTACAACCTCTCGTGTGCCGAGACCAGGAGCACGTTCACGGCGCGCACCTCCATTTCCGCGTGCCCGCAAGAGTCGTGTGGATACTGTATTCTCGGCCGCAGGCTTCATCTCCTGCACGGCTGGAGCGGTCGCGGGCCGCCGGCGCCCGTGAGGCTTCGGATGCTGCGGGTGCCGGCATGTCAGACACACGGACCTCAAGTTGTGACCCGGGGTGGGCAAATCTTGCTCACCCGGGAAGAGACTTCTGAGAGGAGAGCTCTGGGAAACCCCGGGGATCGAAACGCCGCGACCGGGCGGAGCCGCTGTGTGCGTTGGGTTTTCGTCCCACGCCGGCGCACGGATCGCCTGCCTCCACAGGGACTGGCACGGGAGTTGCTTGATCTGCCGGGCGAATGTTCTCCGCTCAAGGCATAAGGGCCCTTTGCCGCTCCTATTGGCACTCCCGGCCGTGCTGCCGGATGTGCGACTGGGTGGAGCGAGGCATGCGGAGGCAATCGATTCCGGCCTGTGGCCTGCGCGCGGCTGGAGGCTGGGCGCGCGGTGCGGCGTGAACGTGAAAGACGTGCACGGTCGCGCACCGGTCTTGTGAACGATTCGGGTGAAGCGGCAAGCGGCGGATGGCGGGTTCACCGAACACCGGGTTCCGGCCGGGGTGCCGCTTGGGCTTGGGAAGGAGGTGACGGGTTGGTTCGCGGGCTTTACGCGGCAGCATCCGGCATGGTCGCGGGGATGCTCCAGCAGGACGTGATCGCGCACAATCTCGCCAACGTCGACACGCCGGGCTACAAAAAGGACGTCGCGCTCGTGGGCGCCTTCGCCGACGACATGGCGGTCCGCGTGGAGAGTCAGGGCGCGTGGCGCAGCGCAAGAACCGTGCCCCTCGGATGGGTGGGCTCCGGCTCTTACGTCAGGGGGACTGGGTTCGACCGCAGCGAGGGGCCGATTGTAGAGACCGGAGCGCCGCTGGACCTCGCTATCGAGGGCGACGGTTACTTCGTCGTGGAGGTCCCGGAAGGGGAGGCGTATACGCGCAACGGCTCATTCACGCTCAATGCTAGGGGTGAGCTGGTGACGGAGGATGGCACCCCGGTGCTCGGTGAGTCCGGGCGGATTGTCATCCCCGCCGGCGGCAAGGTGGAGGTGCGCGGCGATGGCCGTATTGCAGTCGACGGCCAGGTCGTGGCCAGGCTCAGGCTAGTGGCCTTCGACGCTGGTTCCCTGCCGGGGAAAGCCGGCGGCGACGTGTTCGTGGCGCCTCCCGGGACGGCACGTTCGGTCGGTGCTGGGGACGGAACCGTCGTGCGGCAGGGTTTCCTCGAGATGTCCAACGTGACCGCCGTGACGGAGATGGTTCAGATGATCGCCGGGATGCGGGCGTATGAAGCGTGTCAAAGGGTGGTATGGTTCCTCGACCAGACGCTTGACAAGTCGATAAACGACGTCGGGAGACCGGCTTGAGTCCGCTGGGGTGGCTGGACCGCGCAAGCGGGGGCCACGGGCCGCCGAGCGACTGAGGCGGTTTAGATGGGGTGTCAGGGCGGAGGATGGCTCGACCTCGGGCATCATGCGGCTCGATGGCTGGTGCGTGGCTGCGTTAGCGAGTGAGCGCGCGGCCGCGCGGCCGCGTGGCTGTGTGGGCGCGAGATTCGGGTTTGCGATGATTTCGGGACGGCTCTCCCGATGGGTTCGGGGCGTGCGGCATGCGGAGTGCGGCTCGCACCGCGAGGGTCTGGGTCGTCCTTGTTGTTTGTCCTTGTTCACATCCGTCCGGTCCGGAGGAGACCGGTAGAAGGCGGTGATCGAGAGATGATGCGGGCGCTTTGGAGCGCGGCCACGGGGATGCTGGCGAAACAGCTCAACATGGACGTCATCGCCAACAACCTGGCCAACCTCAACACATACGGGTTCAAGAGAAGCAGGGTGGACTTCCAGGACCTCATGTACCAGAACCTTCGCACGTCCGGGTCGACTGTGGCGGAGGGGGCGAGGGTGCCGGCCGGAATAGAGGTCGGTCTCGGCACGAGGCCCGCCGCCATCCAGAGGATCTTCTCACAAGGCGACTTCATTCAGACCGAAGGACCTCTGGACCTCGTGATAGAGGGGGATGGGTTCTTCCAGGTCCTCATGCCGGACGGTACCGTGGCTTACACGAGGGACGGCTCGTTCAAGATGGACAGCGAGGGCAGGATCGTCACGTCCGACGGTTTTCCAGTCGAGCCGGAGATCACCATTCCCCCTGAGGCGGTGGACCTTTCCATAGGCACCGACGGGACGGTCTCGGTGATCCTGGCGGGCGAGAACGAGCCTCAGGAACTCGGCAAGATAGAGCTCGCGAAGTTTGTGAACCCGGCAGGCTTGTCCGCCATCGGGCGCAACTTGTTCACGGCGACCGCCGCGTCCGGCCAGCCGGTGGTGGGCACTCCGGGACTCGAGGGTTTCGGGACCATATCCCAGGGATTCCTAGAGATGTCCAACGTGAAGGTGGTCGAGGAGATGGTCAACATGATCATCGCGCAACGCGCGTACGAGGTCAACTCCAAGGCCATCCAAACGTCGGACGACATGCTGTCCATAGCCAACAACCTCAAGCGCTGATGAGGTGCGGGTGATTGTCGCGTGACGGCTGTGTGTGCTCTATACCAAAGCTCCCTAATAAGGGCGGTCGCTTTCGCTGCGGTGCTGGTCCTCGCTGTGAGTTGCCCCGGCGAGACCGGCGGGGCGCAAGCGGGCTCCGTGTGCCCGGCCGGCGGTTCCGAGACAGCTTGTGAAGAGCCTTCAACGGGTGAGGAGCCTGCAGCGTACGAAGCGCCTTCGGCGGATGAAGACCTTTCACCGGATGAAGAGCCTCCACAGGAGACCGCGAAGATCGCGAAGATCGCGAAGATCGAGGTCTCAGGCCGGGCCGAGGTCAAGGGGGCCGTCATCAAGCTGGGGGACATCGCAGGCATCAGCTGTCCGCCTGGCGGCGAGGACACGGCCGCCCGCTTGCGCGAGATCGAGGTCGGCCGGTCGCCGTTCCCCGGGCGGGAGCGGACGCTCAGTCTCGCCGTGGTCCGCATCAGGTTGCGGCAGGCGGGATTCGACCCGGGCGACATGGTCATCACCGGCCCGACCACGATAGTCGTGAGGACGCGCCCTGTGGTCGTGACGGTAGACGCCATCGCGGCCGCCGTGCGGGACTACGTTAACGCGAAAATGCCCTGGGGCGCGCGCGAGGCAGAAGTGGCCGTTCTGCTCGAGCCGGACGACCAAGTCCTCGTGCCGGAAGGGGAAGTCTCGTTCGAGGTGGAAGCGTTGCCCTCCACGAAGTTCATCGGAAGCACGAGCGTCAGGGTCACGGTCCTCGTGGACGGTGAGGCCTACTCCGCTTTCCCGGTGCGTGTGAGGGTGGACGTGGCGAAAGGTGTCGTCGTGGCAGCCAGGACGATCCAGAGGCATGAGACTATCAAGCTGTCGGACGTGCGCCTGGAGACGAGGGACCTCGCACACATCCCCGAGGGCGTGGCCTTTGACCTCGACGCCGTGGTGGGCATGCGCGCGAGCCACACGATCCCAGCAGGGAGAGTGGTGGCGAAGTCCAGCGTGGAGCCGCGGCCTCTTGTGCGCAAGGGCGATGTCGTGACCATTGAGGCTCTTTTGGCCGGCGTCACGGTCGCGGGTCCCGGGGAGGCGCTCGAGGACGGCTGCGAAGGAGCCCGCATCCGCGTCAGGAATTCCGCGTCCGGGGCGATCATCCGCGCGAGAGTGGTTTCAGCCGGGGTGGTCCGTGCTATCTGATGCGCTGCCTGATCCGGGGCTGCAGGCAGCAGTGGTAACGCTCTAAGGATGCTGTTGCGGGGTGATGCCGCTGTGTCCATGACGTGCCCGTTCAGTATGAAACGCCGTGCCATCCGGGTGCGAGCGTCGTGTGCCGCCGTCTTGTTACTCTTTGTGTGCTTCGCCGCGAGTGTCGCGGGTGTCCCGGGCGACGGGTGGGTGGCCGCGGCCGACCGTTCGTTCTCGCTGTGGGGCGACTATGCCCGCTCGCTCTTCGCGGACCACAAGGCGAGACAGGTAGGGGACCTCATCACCGTGCTCATCTCCGAGCGGTCCTACGCGAGCAACAACGCGCAGACTTCCACGGGCAAAGGGGCCGGGCTTACGGTCGCCGAGGGCGTCGGCTTGTTCTCGTTCCTGCCTGAAACCGGCTTCTCCTCCAACGTAAAGTCCAGCGGGAGAAACACCACGTCCCGGTCGGGGAACCTGGTCGCGAGGATGACCGCCAAGATCACGGAGGTGTTGCCCGACGGGAACCTCAGGATCGAGGGCACCCAGGCAGTCGTGATAAACAGGGAGAGGCAGGACATCGTCATCACGGGGATCGTGAGGCCTGAGGACATCGGCGCGGACAACACGGTGCTCTCAACTTACATCGCGAGCGCCGAGATCAAGTACGAGGGTTCGCTCAACACTGAGCAGAGAAAGGGTCTGCTGTCGTTCCTCGGGCAGTTCTTCGCCGGGATATTCGATTTTCTGTTCTGATGGGGATCTTGCGACCAGTTGCGAGCAGCGGGAGGTGGAACCTGCCGTGAGACCGAGTGAGAGTGCGAGAATCTTCTCGGCCCCGGAAAAGGCGGCCGACTTCGAGCAAAGTGAGTTCGCCGCGAATCTGCGGCCACGGCGCCGCTACGGGCGCGCGCTCGTGCTCCTCGCGGCGTCTGTGGTTCTCGCGGCCGCGTTCGCCGGGCTTGCGCCGGCTGTGCGCGCCGAGTCGAGGATCGGGGACATAGCGCGGGTCGAGGGCGTGCGGGACAACGACCTCATAGGTTACGGCCTGGTCGTTGGGTTGAAAGGCACGGGGGACTCGGGAGGCGCGATGTTCACCGTCCAATCGGTGGCGAACATGCTCATGAGATTCGGCATCAAGGTTACGCCGGACCAGATGCGGGTGAAGAACGTGGCCGCCGTGATGGTGACGGCGAAACTGCCGGCTTTCGCCCGGGTAGGGGACCGGCTCGACGTGGTGGCATCGTCGCTCGGCGACGCGCGGAGCCTCGAAGGGGGGACGCTCCTGCTTACACCGCTCCTCGGGCCGGACGAGAAGATGTACGCGGCCGCGCAAGGGATTATCTCGCTTGGCGGCGGCGCTGCCGGGGGTTCTCGCCAGAAAACTCATCCGACGGTGGCCAGGATACCACAGGGGGCGACAGTCGAGCGGGAGCTTGTCGCGACCATGGCCGGCTCAGGAAACGGCAAGATCACCCTGGCCTTGTCCAAGCCTGACTTCGTCACAGCGGACAGGGTGGCGAAAGCGGTATGCGCTCGCCTGGGTGAGGGCGCGGCCAGGGCCGCAGACGCCGGCGCCGTGGAGGTCCAAGTGCCGCCCGAGTACGCCGACAACCTGGTCGGGCTGGTCGCGCTCATCGGAGGGATTCCTGTTGAGGCGGATACACCGGCCCGGGTGGTCTTCAACGAGCGCACGGGCACCGTCGTCATCGGCGGCAACGTCAGAGTGCTTCCGGCCGTGGTCTCCCACGGTGGTCTGAGGGTGCAGGTGGCCGCAAAGACGGAGAGTGCGGCTCCCACATCTCCCGGAGCGGGTGGCGAGCAAGCCGCGTCCCGGGTGCAAACATCGGCTGGAGGGTCGAACTCCGCTGCGGGTGGCTCTGTCGTGCGGGGCGGCAGCCAGGCTTCCGGGGCGGCTGGGGCGGGAGCCGTGTCAGGTGCCGCGGGCCCGGGGACCGGCACGATGTTCGACGTCTCCTCGGTGGACACAGTGGACGCCCTCGTGGCTGCGCTCAACGCCGTCGGGGCGACGCCCCAAGACATCATCGCCATTCTGCAGGCGCTCAAGGCGTGCGGGGCTCTTCTCGCGGAGATAGAAGTCCTCTGAGTGAGGCGTCTAGGTGAGGCGTCGCGAGTGCGCGCCGCCAAACGCGCGGCATGAGGTCTCGCCGGGTAACGGCGGGCACGAGTCTCTCAGGACAGGGGGCGGACCCGTGAGTGGTATGAGAGTGGGCGATGCGGGCAGTGACGCGGGAACCGCGGCGGCCTTGCTCCGCGCGCGAATGGCGCGGCCGCGGAGCGCCGGGGCTGGAGATGTGGGCGGCGGCGCCGGCGCGGCAAAGACGAGGAAAGGGGCCGCGAGCGGCGGCGCTGACGCCGACGCCGAGCTGAGGAATGCCTGCGAGCAGCTGGAATCGGTGTTCCTGGAGCAGCTTCTCCAGGAAATGCGCCGGACCGTCCCGCAGGACGACCTCTTTGGCGGCGGGCGCGGCGAGGATTTGTTTCAAAGCATGTTCGACCAGGAGATTGCGGAGGAGATGGCGGGGCGCGGAGGCATAGGCCTTGCCGAGATTCTCTATATACAGCTGTCGCGGCAGGCGGTTCCGCCATCGCGACTGGGAGGCCATCGTCCGGGCGACCTCAATGGTGGGAATGAGCTTTCGGAGGGCTAAACACCCCGCCTCGAGTTGCCGATAAGATCACCGAGAACGAGTCGGCATTCGAGAGAGGTGCGTGCAGTGAAGGTCGAGAACGAGGGGCTGCGCAGGATCCTCAGCAGGTACGCGGAGCAGGCCGAGGCCACTAAGTCCAAGGAAGCCCGGGAGGCCCAGGAGAAGCGGGAGAAGGCAGAGGCAGACGCGGACGAGGTCATCGTCTCCGAGCGTGCGCGTGAGCTGCAACGCGCGCACCAGAGATTGGACGAGATTGCTGCAGCGCGGAAAGCGAGGGTGGAGGCCATCAGCAGAGACATCGAGGCCGGCACCTACAAGGTGAGCGGCGACATGGTCGCCCGCAAGCTCTTGAAGCCGTCCTGAACGCCCTGCTAGCAGAGGCCACGCCCGCGCTTGTGCGGTGCGGCGGCGCGGGGTGAGTGAACAGAGATGCAGGACATCGCTCGAAGGTGCAACGAGATCCTCGGCCTTCTCGAGGAAGAGGTCGCCCTTCACAGGGATCTCCTCGACCTCTCCCGCCGGGAGCAGGGGTTTCTCGTTTCCTTTGATACCGACGCCCTCACGGCTACGCTGCGCGATGTGGAGGCCGTGGTCACGAAGATACGCGCCCTGATGGACGCGCGGCTCGCCCTCATCAGCGAGGTCGCGCGGAACATGGGCATGAGTTCTGACCTGGGGCGGGACGGCGCTGCGTGCGAGGAGATCATGTCTTCGGCCGGGGAGGAGTGCGCCGAGAGATACAGGAGCATAGTCCATCAGCTTGCTCCGATCCTCGAGGAGCATGCGGTGATCAACAGCGGGAACCTGGCGCTCATAGGCAACATCCTCGACTACATCGACTTTGCGGCGCGGCTGTACGCGGGCCGCGGAGGCCTGAACACCTATTCCATCAACACAATGGCATCGGGGAGAAAGGCGGGAAAGCCGTATGCGTTCCACTTTTCTCGCTCTTGAGACCGCAAGGCGGGCCCTCGTGGCGCATCAGAGGGCGCTCGAGGTGACCAGCCACAATATCGCGAACGCAGGGACTCCCGGCTATGTCCGCCGCGAGCCCATCCTCGCCGCCACGCCGGGATATGTAGTGGAAACGGGCGCCGGCTTCAAGCGGCCGGGCACCGTCGGCACGGGCGTCGAGATAGTCAGGATAAAACGCGTCTTCGACGGGTTCGTCGAAAGCCGGCTCCGCCAGGCCGGCGTGGCGCTCGGCCTATGGGAGGGCAGGAGCGACGCCCTTTCGCAGGTGGAGGCGGTTCTGGGCGAGCCGTCCGACGTGGGCCTGGCCGATGCTCTGAGCAAGTTCTTCGCGGCGTGGGACGAGCTGTCGAAACGTCCTGAGAGCATCGCTGTGCGCACGGCCCTGGTCGAGGAGGCCAAGACCCTTGGATCTTATTTCAACGATGCGCTTCGGGGCCTGCGAGAGCTTGCGCGCGATCTGGACGACGGAACGGCCACCAGGGTGGACGAGATAAACTCTCTCGCCAGGGAGATTGCGGCGCAGAACAAGGAGATCGTGAGGATCACCGCGATTGGGAATGACCCGGCGGATCTCAAGGACGCTCGGGACGTCGCCATCCAGCGCCTTTCGAGGCTGGTCAATATCAGCGCTTTCGAGACCCAAGACGGGTCCGTGGTGATCGAGATCGGCTCTGGCGAGCTCGTGCGTGGGGATGCGGCGAACGAGCTGCGGTTTGAGTCAGGAACCCTACCTGGGGAACTGCTCGGTGCCGGGGAAACCGAGCAGGAATCCCGCGTCGTTTGGGCGAATGAAGGGAATCCGGTGGGTATCAGCGGCGGTGAGGTCGGCGGGCTGTTGCAGGCGAGGAACGTCGATGTCGCGGGGTATTTCGAGGACCTGGAGGCTCTGGCGACGACGCTGGCGAGCGAGGTCAACGGGCTTCACCGAAACGGGTACGGCATCGACGATCTCGCGACGCACGGAATAGACTTCTTCGTGTACGACCCCGGCCGTCGCACACTCGCTGTCAACACTGACCTCGACCCGGAGGCCGGCGGGGATGTCGCCAGAGTGGCCGCGGCCGCCGCGCCCGGGGTCGTCGGGGACGGATCGGTGGCTCTTGGTATCGCTGGTCTCAAGGACGCGCTGACCATGGGCGGCGGCAAGGTCAGCTTCGGCGGGTTCTACGAGCAGGTTGTCGCGGACATCGGGACAAACGCCCGCCAGGCCGCGCACATGGTGCAGGTGCACGAGGCCTCGCTCCAGCAGTACAGCAACAACAAGGACAGCATTTCCGGGGTGGCCATCGACGAGGAGATGGTGAGCCTCATGCGTTACCAACGGGCTTACGAGGCCGCCGCGAGGCTCACCACCGTGATAGATGAAATGTTGGATACCCTCATCAACGGGACAGGCCTGGTCGGCAGGTAAGCCCTCACGTGTCCGGTGCGTTCAGTGCGCAGGCGCGCTCGCGCGCGGCCGAGTTCGCGCCGTCTGCTTCGCGGTTCGCCTTGCGTGGGTTGTGCTTGGGTGGCGTTGCGGTCGAGGCCGCGCCTGCGTCCAGATGGGGCCGTCCCCGGCGGCACTGAGCCTGGGGCTCATCGTCCAGAGGAGGTGATGCAGTTGCGTATCAGCACGAGCTACCTCTTGAACAACCTCTCCAGGGACATCGCCCAGCAGCTCGCCCGGATGCAGAAACTCTCAGAGGACATATCCACCACGAAACGGGTGAGAAAGCCGTCCGACGACCCGATTGCCGCGTCGCGAGGCCTGGCGATCCGGGCGCTCCGGGCGGGCGTCGCGCAGCACAAGACCAACATCGACGACGCCAAGGACTGGCTGGGCGCGACCGAGCAAGCCCTCATGAAGGCGCAGGAGGTCTTCGAGAACGCTGCCGACGCGGCCCTCCGCGCGGGGAACGGTACTCTCTCCGACGACGAGCGGTACGCCCTTGCGCAAGACCTGGACGGTCTCATCTCCGAGCTCGTGGACCTCGCCAACACGCAATACGATGGCAGGTACATCTTCGCGGGCCTCAAGACGTTGACGAGGCCTTTCGTGCTGACTGCAGGTCCCGGTACCCCAAGCTACACCGTCACCTACGAGGGCGTCGACGGCTGCAAGCAAATCGAGGTTGAGCCGGGCACGACCATGCAAGTGAACACGAACGGCGGCGAGGTGTTCATGCAGGACATCGCCCAGGCGGGCGACAGGAACCTCTTCGAGATCCTGGTCGACCTCCGCGATCACCTGCTTGCAGGAGACGCATCGCCAACGTTCCACGACGACATTGCGTCTGACATCGCCGCGACTCAGGCGGCGCAGGACAAGATCATGAATGTAGTCACAAGCATCGGGGCGAAGGCTCGGCGCCTCGACAGGGCGTCGGTGAGTCTTTCTCGGGACGAGGTCGAGCTGGAAGCTCTCCTGTCCAAGGCGGAGGACGCTGATGTGTTCAAGGCCATAACAGACCTGCAGTTGCAGGAGACGGTGTACAGGGCCGCGCTCAACGCGGCTGCCGGAATGATGCAAACCTCTCTCGTCGACTTCTTGCGGTAAGGGTCGGTGACGAAGTGGCGGAAGGATATACTCTTAGTCCCGAGGACATGAGGCTTTTCCTCGATGAGACCCTCGACCAGCTCGAGGCTCTGGAAGAGGAGATCGTCAAGCTCGAGGGCGAGGGCCATGACCCTCACCTCCTCCAGGACATGTTCCGCATCGCGCATACCGTCAAAGGCTCGTCGGCGACCGTGGGGTATTCGAGCATGTCCACCCTTGCCCACGCGATGGAGGACGTGTTTGCGGCCATGCGCGACGGCAAGCTTGCGCCTTGCCGGGAACTCGTGAACGTGCTCTTGGAAGCGGTGGACGGCCTTCGGGGGCTTGCGGCGGAGTTTGACTCGACGGGCGGACCGGGTGCTGAGAGCGAGGGCGGAATCGACGTCGGAGCGCTCGTGGCGAGGCTGGCCGAGGCCGCATCCCTGGGGGCGGGAGCGTACGAAGTGCGCGTGAGGTTTGCGGACGACACAGTGATGCCTCCTGTGCGTGCGCTCCAGGTGATCCAGGCGCTCCAAGGGCTCGGCACGGTTGCGGGGTCGCAGCCGTCCATCGACGAGATCAGGGCCGAGAAGGCTGGCCTCGATCTCTCGGCTGTTTTGGTGCTTGCCTCTCATGTCGAGGAGACGGAGGTCGAGCGGAAGGTCCGCGAGGTCAGCGATGTGCAGCGCGTGGAGGTGTGCCGGTTCCGACCCGAGGGTCAAGGCGCGGGGGAGGGCGCGGGTGCCGCGGCGTCTGACGCATCCGGGCCCGATGCGGCGGCCTTTCCCGGTACGCCTGGCGATGCAGTCGCGCGTGGCGACGGCACTCGTGCCGGGGGCGAGCAGCGGGAACCGGGCGGCGATGGCGGTGTCGGGAGCGGTGGCGAGTCTTCGGCCCCCGATGTCCCGAGGCTTTTGGGGAGGTCACAAGGAGAGACCATCCGCGTCGGCATCGAGGCCTTCGACAGGCTCGTCCGCATAGTCTCTGAGCTTGCAATAGACGAGGCCAGGCTCGCCGAGGTCCAGAGGCGCCTCGCGATGTTGGAAGGGCGCTCGGAGTCCATCGAGGACCTCGAACAGATCACCGCTCACATGGGCCGGCTCACCACGGAACTCCAAGAAGAAGTGATGAAGGCCAGGATGACGCCGCTCGCGAGCCTCTTCAAACGATTCCCCAGGATGGTGCGGGACACCGCCTCAAGCTCGGGCAAGCTGGTGGAGTTCGTGGTCGAGGGCGAGGACACCGAGCTTGACCGCGCGTTGATAGAGGAAGTGGCCGACCCGATAATCCACCTTCTCCGAAACGCCGTCGGACACGGCATCGAGCCGCCCGAGGAGCGGGTGCGCCGCGGCAAGCCGGAGAAGGGACGGGTGCGGCTGGCCGCGCGCCACGTGGAGGATCGCGTGGTGATAGTCGTTGAGGACGACGGTGGGGGCATTGACCTGGTGCGCGTCCGCGAGTCGGCCGTGCGGAAGGGGATCATCACCCCGGAGGCCGCGGCCGTTCTCTCGGAGGAGGAGACCATAGAACTCATCTTCCAACCGGGTTTCTCCACCGCAAGCCAAGTGAGCGACGTGTCGGGGCGGGGTGTGGGTCTCGATATCGTCCGCACGAACGTCGAGAAGCTCGGCGGGACTCTGAGAGTGAGAACGTCTCCCGGCAAGGGCTCGACTTTCGCCCTGTCGGTGCCGCTCACGCTCGCCGTGTTCAGGGCGCTCCTCGTGGACTCGTGCGGTCAGGAGTTCGCCGTGCCGTTGTCGTCGGTGGTCGAGGTCACGCGCGTGTCCCTTTCGGAGGTCAAGCCTGTCGGTCAGGGGCAGGCGATAGTCCTCAGAGGCAGAGTGCTCCCAGTCTTCGACTTGCGGGACTTCGCGGGAGGAGGCAGCGGGACGGTTGCGACGGAGCCTGGCGACGGCGCCCCGGCGGAATCCGCCGGCAACTCCCTCGAGCGACCCAGCGAGCGGGCGTTCGTGGTGGTGGCGAAATACGAGGACATGCGAGTGGGCATCATCGTTGATTCTCTCCTCGGCGAGCAGGAGATAGTCATCAAGAGCCTGGGCAAGCTCGCGAGATCCGCCAGGGGTGTGCTCGGAGGGGCCATTCTCGGCGACGGGCGGGTGGCCCTCATCCTGGATGTCGCGAGAGTACTCGAGAAGGCCATGGGCCGCAGCCATGTCACCGGGCCGGGATTCGAAGGAGGGAACGACGATCACTTCGACTACCAGTTACACTGCTAGCGAACTCGAGATACTCAAAGGCATCCTGGCGAAGGGCATGGAAAGCGCGGCCTCGGTGCTCTCCGAAATGATAGGCCGGAAGATCGCGATGAGCGTGCCCGACGTGTGTCTGGTCGCACGCGAGGCCATCTCCAAGGTGGCCAAGCACAGTGTGGAAGAGCCCACGATCGGTGTGAGGATCGGGCTCACAGGCGACGTCACGGGCGACGTCATACTCATTTTCCCGCGTCCCAGCGCCTATAGGTTGGTGGACATACTCATGGGGAATGCCCCCGGAACGACCACCAGTCTGACGGAGATGGGCGGCTCGGCTCTCTGCGAAGTCGGCAACCTCGCGGGTTCCTTCTTTCTGAACTCACTGGCGGAGGTGACGGGACTTCGCGCCATGCCCGCTCCACCGGTGCTCGACGGAGAGACGCTTGTCTCGAAAATGCTGGAGGCCTCTCTGGCCACGAGGGAGAGGGAGGCGTCAGCCGGTACGAGCCATCGCAGCGGGAACGGTCCGGGCCGAGCGGCGGGTGCGGACGCCTTGGTAGCCCAGACGGTGCTGACACAGAGCCTCGAGAGCGTCGAAGCCCTGGTCTTCATCGTACCTACCAACGACTCTCTTGCAACCATCCTCGATGCGCTGAGCTCGGGCAACGCAAAGGGGAGCGGGGTGATATAGGTGCCCAGGGTGCTCGTCGTGGACGATGCGGCGTTCATGAGGATGAGATCACGGAAGCTCCTGGAAGAGCACGGCTACCAAGTAGAAGAAGCGCAAGATGGGGAGGAGGCCGTCAAGAAGTACGCGGAGACCGCCCCGGACGCAGTCCTCATGGACATCACCATGCCTGTGATGGATGGGATCGCCGCGCTGAAAGAGATCAAGAAACGCGACCCGCATGCCAAGGTCATAATGTGCACGGCGGTCGGCCAGCAGTCGCTGGTCATGGAGGCCATCATGGCCGGGGCGCGTGATTACCTCCTCAAGCCTTTCGATCCAGCCAAGGTGCTCGCGTCCCTCAAGAAGCTGGTCGGTTGAGAACCTGCTACCAAGCCAAGAGGGAGACTTGATCTCGTGGGCCTGCCAATCAGAGTACTCGTGGTCGACGACTCGGCCTTTACACGCAAAGTGGTTTCCGATATGCTGGGGTCGGATCCTGACATCACCGTGGTCGACATCGCCCGGGACGGCAGGGCGGCCGTGGAGAAAGCGCGCGCTCTCAGGCCCGACGTCATCACGATGGATGTCGAGATGCCGGTGATGGACGGGCTTGCGGCGCTGCGGGCCATCATGGGCGAGCGCCCTGTTCCTGTGGTGATGTTGAGCGCCCTGACGCGTGAGGGCGCCGCGACTACCATCGAGGCGCTGGAACTCGGCGCTGTCGACTTCGTTGCCAAGCCGTCGCACTCGATGACCGTCGGGCTCGGCGAGATCCGTGACCAGCTCGTGACCAAGGTGAAGCTGGCGGCGCGCGCCAAAGTGCGGGTGCCGGGGACCGCGAGGCCAAGGCGGACGGGGCGGGGCGGAAACGAGCCGCCTGGGGGCGTCGGGCTCAGCGCGACCTGTTCTTCCGGCCGCCCTTGGGCAGGTGAGAGCCGGAAGACGAGAGCAAGCAAGGAATCAGACATCGTCGTGGTCATCGGTTCTTCGACCGGCGGTCCTTCGGCGCTCAACCAGGTCCTCCCGGCCTTGCCCGGTGACATCCCCGCGGGCGTGCTCATTGTCCAGCACATGCCGCCGGGGTTCACGAAGTCGCTCGCTGCGAGGCTCACCGAGACCTCAGCTATCGCGGTGAAGGAAGCCGAGGCGGGGGACAAGCTCGCTGATGGTGTGGCGTTGGTCGCGCCCGGCGGGTACCACATGTCAGTGAGCGGTGATGGCGAGGTGGTGCTGTCCACGGACCCGCCGCGGAACGGTGTGCGACCGTCCGTAGACACGACGATGGAGTCCGCGGCGCGCGTGTATGGGGACAGGTTAGTCGGGGTGGTGCTCACGGGAATGGGCAGGGACGGCGCAGCTGGCATGGCCGCCATAAAGGCAGCGGGCGGGAGGACGATAGCGGAGCATGAGTCGACTTGCGTGATATACGGTATGCCCAAAACCGTGATCGAGCAGGGGCTGGCGGATATGGTCGTTCCCATCCAGGAGGTGGCGGGCGCAATCGCGCAGATGGTTCGCGAAATCGGATAACTGGATGCTGGACAGATGATGACACGACTTAACGTTCCGGGAGTTGCAGCAGACGTGCAAGATATGGAGTATGGCCTTTTCCGAAAGAAAGTCATGCAGGCGGTGGGAATCGACCTGGGCTGCTACAAAGAGAACCAGATGAAGCGCAGGTTGGCCGCGGCGCTCACGAGGTCGGGTCACGCGAATCTCTTTGACTACTGGCGGGCGATGGAGCAGGATCCCGCGTTGCTCCGGGATTTCGTGGATTTCGTAACCATAAACGTATCGAGTTTCTTCAGGAACCGGGAGAAGTTCGATGAGTTGGCCGAGTCCATCATGCCGGACCTTCTGAAAGTCCGGCAGTCCCTCAAGGTGTGGTCGGCAGGGTGCTCCACAGGCCAAGAGCCCTACACGATCGGCATAATCCTGAGCGAGCTTACGCCTGGTACCGCGCACCGTATCGTCGGCACGGATATCAACGCATCCGCCCTTCGCCTTGCGCGCGAAGCGGTTTACACGCGAGACGACGTCAAAGAGGTAAGGCCGGGGCTTGTGCAGAAGTATTTTACGGCGGAGGGAGACAAGCTCAGGCTGAAGGACTCGGTGCGCCGGATGGTCGAGTTCAAGCCTCACAACCTGCTGGCCGATGCGTATGAAGAAGAGTGTGACCTCATCCTTTGCCGGAATGTCATGATCTACTTCACCGAGGAAGCCAAGGCGCGGGTATTCAAGGGGTTTCACACGAGTCTGAAGCCCAGAGGCGTGCTGTTCATCGGAGGCACTGAGACCATGATGACCGCGTCTGAGCTTGGGTTTGAGCTCATTTCCCCGTTCTTCTACCGTAAGCGGGCTCCGGTTGGCGCGTGAGCCGCGCGTGCGGCGAAATGCTGCGTTTGGCTGAGGTGGTTGTGTTGGTTGCGAGAGGGACAGGCATTGTCTCGGAAGATGTGCGAAACCGTGCCCTTGGGCTCATGCAAGACTTGTTTGCACAGCTCAGGGAGGCGGGCGCGCCCGTGGTCGAGCCGCCCTACGATGATTTGGTTGAGGTGGTCGAAGACATCAAGTCCGACATATCGAAAGCTGCACCGCACGTCCTTGTGTCGTGGACCGTTTTCGACGAACCGGACGAGTACGAATACGTGCATCCGTTCGACGTGGCGGTGTTCTCAGTGGCCATCGCGCTGGCTTTGGGTGAGAAGGCCCGCATCGTGGACATCGGCGTGGGCGCGCTGTTGCACGACGTCGGGATGGCGTTGGTTCCGGTCGATCCGGAGGTAAGCTACAGGGAGGGCGAGGGACTCTCGCCCGAGAGCGCGAAGGCGATGCGCGCCCATCCTGAGCTGGGAGTGAAAGTCCTCAGGCAGCACCCGCGCATCTCGGCGTTCACCAAAGCCATCGTTGCCCAGCACCACGAGCGCATGGACGGCAGCGGCTACCCCAGGGGTCTGCGCGGGTCGGATACTCATCCGTACTCGCGGATAGTCGCGTGCGCCGACGTGTACAGCTCGATGCTCGTCCGGTCCCGTCTCGACAGGCACATGATGCCCGGCGAGGTGGTCGACTACATGATGAGCGCTGCAGGCTTCGAATTCGACAAGGATGTGGTGCGGGCGTTACTGGGTTGCGTATCGCCGTTTCCTGAGGGGGCGGCCGTGCGACTCAGCACGGGGGAGCTGGCGGTTGTGACGAGACTCTCGCGGGGAATGGTCACGCGCCCGGTAGTACGTCTCGTCAGTGATGAGGACGGCGCGAAGGTGGAAACGACTATCGAGATCGACCTTGCCCGGCCGGAACATCAGACAACGCTCATAACTACCATCGAGTGAACCGGGCGAGCGGCGCGCTAGCCGGCCCGGAGGCCGGCTCGGTCCGTGCGGAGAGGCGGGCGGCAAGCGCTTTGGTGCCCTCGGCCTGAGCGGAAGGAGGTGGCGGGCCGGGTGAGGATCGCGTTTGAAGAGGGTATTCTGGGCTTCGAGGACGTCCGTGAATACGACCTTGTCGAGTCAGGAGACCCTGGCCCGTTCAGGTGGCTCCGGGCGACCTCGGGAAACCTTGCGTTCATTGTGGTGGATCCGTTGCTCTTTTGGCCCGATTATGATCCGGACCTCTGTAAGGCTTGCCCCGACCTTGACGTGTCCAGCCGAAACGACTTGCTCCTCTACGTGATCGTTACAGTGCCTGATAACCCCCTGCTTGCCACGGCGAACCTCTTCGCCCCGATCGTCGTGAACGCGCGTACCGGCCAGGGCAGGCAGGTGCCGCTGCGCGAGTCTGGTTTACCGCTGGCGGCGCACATCTTCCCCGAGAACATCCGCGAGGGAAAGGTCGGATTGACCGGTGCTTGTCCTGACGCGCAGAAGCGGTGAAAGCGTGATCATCGCTGACGACATCAAGGTCACGGTCATTTCCGTGGACACGAAGGCCGGCAGGGCTTACGTGAAACTGGGGATCACGGCACCTGCCGACCTCAAGATATACCGAGAGGAGGTCTATGAAGAGATCAGGCGCGAGAACGAAGCGGCTTCCGGCGCCACCCTCACTGACTTCGCTGCGCTTGCCCGGGCGTGGAGGCAAATGAAAGGGCCTGCTCAAGATCGATCAGAGTGATGAGACTGTCTTCCGCCCTGGCGATTCCCACGATGTACGCGAGGCCCGCCCCTTCCCTCGCAAGAGCCTCCGGCCTCTCGATGTCTTGTTCCGGTATGTGCGACACCTTCACTACGGAGTCCACGATCATCCCGATGGTGTCCTGCCCAGCCTGAACCACCACAATTCGGGTGGATGGCGTGACCGGTTCGGCGGGAACGCCGAGGCGCTTGGCCAAGCTCAGCACGGGGATGACCTGGCCGCGCAGGTTCACGACGCCTTCCACGTAGTCTGGAGCGCTCGGCACGGGTGTTATGGGCTGCATGCGCACTATCTCCCGCACGTCGCTTATGCCGACGGCGTAAAGCTCCCTGCTGAGCTGGAACACGACGACATGCCTCGTGGCGGAAACGCCTTGCGCGTGGTCCTCCCCGGTTTCCGTTCTCAGACTCGCTGCGCCGGCCGGCGTGTTGACCGAAGTGGACATGCTGCAGTCACTCCTCTCCTTTCGACCTAGACAGCTTCAAGACAGCTTCAAGCCTGTCACGCGAATCTTGCCACGAGCCTCTCGAGGTCCGCTGCCATCTTCGCGAGGTCTTGGGCGGATGCGGCGATTTGCTCTATGGCGGAACTCATCTGGCCCGTGGACGCCGAGACCTGCTCAGAGGCGCTCGCCGTCTCTTCCGACACGGCGGCCATGGCCTGCACGGCCCTTTGGACCTCGTCGGCGGACGCCGTCATCTCCTGGGTGGCCGCGGTATTCTCCTCGGTGATGCTCGCCACGTTGTCTATGGCCTTGACCACCTGCGCGCTGGACGACT